>CAMLMY010000028.1 GCA_946481345.1 uncultured Gilliamella sp.
CTGAATCTTTCATCCACCCGTAACGATAGCACAAAATATATTTGTCATGGTTAAAGTTAATGGTCAGTGCTGCCGCATAAAGTTCACCATAGATAATTAAATACTCACCAATTTAAACTGCATTATTTTCGAAAGTTTCTATCCTAATTATGATTTTCAACACTTTTTTGTCTAACTAGTAAATCTTTTGGGATTTTTTCCATCATTTTGTCATTTCATTTATAAAAATTAACCACCGAAGTAACAAGTAAGAAAAATTATCATTAAAAATAGTAATAAATAGGAAATAATCAGTTTGTGGAACAGGAGAGGTGGGTAAAGTTGATCTATGAGCTAATTAGATTACTATCATTTGATACTAATTATTATTGTTCTTTGCTAATCGAATATTTATGTTGTGGTTAAAAGAATAATATCTAATCGTTACAAAAAATTTATCATTATTGACTATAATAAATAGGATATGTCGACAAAATAGAGATCGTCGTTTCTGAAATATTTTAATTATTCAATAAGTTATTTTTATCAATATGTTATGTGTTGAGCTTAATTGCATTTAATTTATCTTTATACAATGATTTGCTTTGTTTAAATTATTCAACTAGATTCTTTGCTTGTGACGCCATAGCCATTTGCCACTGATTAATCGTTGATAGAAGAATATACTTCTAATAATCCAATCTAAAAACATACCAAACCAAACACCAAAAACACCAAAGCCGAGGTATACACCAAAAATATAGCCCACTACAATTCGGCACATCCACATACTACCAATGGCTACCCACATGGTGTAGCTGGCATCTTTTGCACCTTTAAAACCATAAGGCAAGACAAAAGAAGATGCCCAAAATGGGGTGAATAAAGCATTTAACCAAAGTAAATGTTTAGATATTTGAATAACCTCTTGATTATCGGTATACATTGAGCTTAATAGACCCGCAAATGGGACGGATAGAAACGCCAAAAAACACAATAATATATTGGTCAAATGAAAAATAAATTTCAGTTGTCTGGTCGGTTGATAGGTTTGTCCCATTCCAAGTCGTTTACCGACTATAATGGTCGATGTCGATCCCAGTGTTCCTCCTGGTAAATTCAGTAATCCAGCAATCGAAAAGGCAATGAAATTAGCTGCTATGGTTGAGGTTCCCATACCGGCTACAAAAGTTTGAGTCAATAATTTGCCAATATTAAACATCACGGATTCAACACTTGCTGGGATACCAATGCTCAGAATATCAATAAGAATTTTCGCATTGAACGAGTGAAAATAGCTTCTAAATGGTATAAATAGTGCTCGACTCGGTTTGATCGTTAATACGATTAATATAAATATCATACCGCAGTAACGTGATGCCGTTAAACCAATGCCTGCCCCAATAAAACCTAAACCCTCCCAATTAAATACACCATAAATCAATACATAACTTATTGATAAATTCAATATATTCATAATGATGTTTAAATACATTGGTAGTTTAGTATTACCTGCACCTCTTAATGCACCACAACCCACTAAGATAAAAGCTAATGCAGGATAACCTAATACAGTTAATTTAAGAAAGGTTAAAGTAAGTTCTTTGACTTTTGGTTCAGCTTTTCCAGCGATGATTTCAACAATCCAATAGCCTGAAAATTCTACAAAAACAAAAAGTAAAAGTGAGATTATTATCAGTAAAGTGATGGATTGTCGTGCCGCTGAAACTGCTTTTTTTCGATTGTGACGCCCTAAACTGAAAGCAACTACAACGGACGTTCCTAGTGCGACAGCCATAAAAAAGGACATAATAATCATATTAAAACTTTCCGCCATACCGACGGCAGCCATTTCAGCATTACCAATCCAACTTACAAGAAAAGTACTGAAAATTCCCATCAATATGACCGATAGGTTTTCAATAAAAATTGGCATGGCTAAGGGGAAAATCTCACGCCAAAGCAAAACATTGTTTGAATGTCTTTTTTGGTATAATTGTGATTTTTTTAAGCGATCAACTAATTGAACATTCAATTTAAAGCCTAAATTTGTCCATAAAATTTTGCAGATATTATAACTCTTTTATTTAATAAAAATGAACTTATGTTTTAAAAATAAACTTTATTAATATAATACTGTTAACTAAAAAATTGATCATCTAAAGTCATCGCGAAATTTGATGTATCATTAAAAAATGGACAATAAAAAGGCTATTGATAAAATAAATTGATTCAGCTCTGAAACAATAGTCAGTATTATCTTATCGTGGTTAAATTTTAGTATTAATTAAACCAAATAAAAAAATTTGTCAAAAAGTTTGAGGAGACGCATATGTTTCAGTATAAAAATTCACATACTTTTCTTGAATGGTGATTTATATAACTATATTATAGCGAGCTTTAAAGACTTTGATCACCAAAATAATAAATGAGTCCTTATGTTAATTAATGCTAAAGATATTCTCGAAAAACTAAACCCACATAATAAAATCAATTATGACTCGGTACTTAAAGAAGTCATTGCCGATTGGCAATCTGGATCCATTCGTCCTAAATTATTAATTCATAGCTGCTGTGCCCCTTGTAGCACATATGTTTTGGAGTATTTGGCACAGTATGCAGATATTACTATCTATTTTGCTAATTCAAATATTCATCCTCGTGTTGAGTATGAATACCGGAGTGTAGTACAACAAAAATTTATTGCTGATTTTAATGAAAAAACAGGCAACAATGTTCAGTTTTTAGAAGCACCTTATCAACCCGCTGAATTTATTAAACAAGTTGAACATCTGCGTGATGCTCCGGAAGGCGGTGAACGTTGCCATCTCTGTTATAAAATGCGTTTGGATTTAGCTGCAATCAAAGCTCAAGAATTGGGATTTGATTATTTTGCCAGTGCGTTAACACTCAGTCCTAAAAAGAACAGTCAAAAAATTAATCAACTTGGTTTTGAAATTCAAGAAATTTTTTCAGTTAATTATCTACCTTCCGATTTTAAAAAAAATAATGGTTATAAGCGTTCAATAGAACTTTGCAAAGAGTATGATGTATATAGGCAGTGCTATTGTGGTTGTATTTTTGCAGCTAAAGCCCAAGGTGTCGATTTAAAAAATGTGATAGCTATTGCTAAACAAGGATTAGAAAAACAAGCTTAATTTTTCAATAACTGATATAACTATACTGAAACGTAGCCTTAACCTGAAACTTTTTGACAAAACTGACATTTTTACATAATAAAAATACTAAACAAACATAGTAAATAGTTAATGTATTTAGCTATAATATTGTTACTATAAATAAAATTTATAGTGAAGTGTGGCTGTTTGATTTTACAATGTGTGAGTTTATTATGACAAAAAAGTATAGATTAGGATTGGATGTTGGTTCTACAACTGCAAAATGTGTTGTGCTTGATGAGCATGAAAATTTTGTTTACACCAATTATGTACGTCATAATACCCATATTGTAGCAACAGTGCTTGAATTACTGAATGAAATCAAACAAAAGTTGGGTAATGATATTCATTTATCGGTAAAAGTAACGGGTTCTGCTGGAATGGGTATTTCAGAGAAAGCCGATATTGCTTTTATACAAGAGGTTGTAGCCGCTTCTGAGGTGGTGCAGCGCAAATATCCGGAAGTACGAACTTTAATCGATATTGGCGGTGAAGATAGCAAAATGATTTTCTTCTTCCCTGATCGTTCACCTGATATTCGCATGAATGGCAGTTGTGCAGGGGGAACAGGGGCATTTATTGATCAGATGGCAACTTTGCTTAATATTCCAATTCAACAATTTGATCAACTTGCTCAAAATCATACCCAAATTTTTCCTATTGCTTCCCGCTGTGGCGTATTTGCCAAAACCGATGTTCAAAATCTAATCAGTCGCAACGTTTCCAAAGAAAATATTGCCTATTCTGTTTTACATGCTGTTTGTATTCAGCTCATTAATACTTTAGCTCGCGGCTATGATATTGTGCCGAAAGTTATGTTAATTGGTGGGCCATTTTCCTTTATTCCAACCTTAGGCAAGGCGACTTTAGAGACATTAAAATTAGCAGAAGATCAAATCGTTAAAACTGACCATCCGACATTATTATCCGCGTGGGGAGCTGCAATTCATCTTATTGAGCGAACCGAGCTTTCACTTGATGATTTTATTAATCGATTAAATGCCTCAACTAAAATCATAGCTAATCAATCTTTTCGATTAAAACCATTATTTAATGAATCATTATCTTTTAATGATTGGAAAAAACAGCGTAAATATATTCAAATTCCACGTTTAAATTTAGCCGATTACCAAAAAGAATACGCTTTTTTAGGCATTGATAGTGGTTCAACAACGACTAAAATTACACTCATCAGTGAAGATAACGAGCTTCTTTTTACTCATTATGCTCCTAATAATGGCCACTCTATTAGTGCTTTAATTAAAGGGTTAACCCTATTAAAAGATGAAATTGCTGCATCAGGTAAACAAATTGTCATTGCTCGCACTGGCGTAACAGGATATGGCGAAGAACTTTTAAAAGCCGCTTTTGCATTTGATGATGGATTGGTTGAAACCATGGCGCATTTCGCTGCCGCTAAACATATTGATCCTAACGTGAGTTTTGTTATGGATATTGGCGGGCAGGATATGAAAGCCATTTTTATCGCTAATGGAGTTGTCAATCATATTGAGCTTAATGAAGCATGTTCATCAGGTTGTGGATCTTTTATTGAAACTTTTGCTAAATCACTCAATTCCAATACGATCGATTTTGCTGACGCGGCTTGTAATTCGTCCAATCCCTGTGATTTAGGGACACGTTGCACCGTTTTTATGAACTCTAAAGTAAAACAAGCCTTGCGTGAAAATGCGACCATGGGGGACATTTCAGCAGGACTGGCCTTTTCGGTCATTAAAAATGCCATTCATAAAGTGCTTAAACTCCATGATATGCGTAAGTTAGGTAATAATATCGTGGTACAAGGTGGGACTTTTAAAAACCCAGCGGTATTTAGAGCATTAGAACAATTAACAGGAGCACAAATTACCAGCTCTAATATTCCTGAGTTGATGGGGGCCTATGGAAGTGCATTAGTTGCAAAAAATCATTACCAACAAAACCCGGTTTTATCCCAGTTCATAGGGTTAGACCAGCTTCATAAAGCTGAAGATAACAAAGCCAAACCTTCACGTTGTAAAGGGTGTGAAAATAAATGCGATATTATGATTTATCGTTTTGCCAATGGGCAACGTTATTATTCAGGGAATAAATGTGAAAGATTCTTAAGTAATAATCAATACAAAGATAACAGTTCATTTAATATGCTCGATTACAAAAACGAACTGTTATTTGAACGCGCTAATACCTCTAATCCGAATGCTAAAATCAATATTGGTATACCACGAGTATTAGGTCAGTATGAGAATTTCCCTTTTTGGCACACATTATTAACGCAAAGTGGCATTAATGTCATACTTTCGCCTTATTCCACTCAGGCTATTTACGAAAAGGGTGCGGGTACGGTAATGTCTGATAGTATCTGCTTCCCTGCCAAATTAGTGCATGGACATATTATGGAACTTATTGAGCAGAAAGTAGATCGTATCTTTATGCCAATGGTTTTGTTTGAATCTGCGCAATTTGATAATTCGGTTAATAATTACAATTGCCCAATTGTAAGTAGTTATGCTGAAGTTGTGCACAGTGCGATTAATCCCGAAAACAAATATAATGTGCCCCTTGATTATCCTGTTATCAACTTTACTGATATTCAATTACTGAAAAAAGGTTGTATTCATTATTTAACATCGCTAGGAATCACGAAAAAAGTGGCGGAAAATGCCTTTTCCTATGCGTTGATCGCTCAGTCAGAATATAAAAAATCGCTCTATAATAAGGCGGTTGAAATAGTGAACAATGCTAAGCAAACAGGTCGTTATGTGTTTATTTTAGGGGGACGACCTTATCATAGTGACAGTTTAATTAATCATAAAACGCCTGAAATTTTAAACGCGCTAGGTTGTGATGTAATTACTGAAGATTCGGTATTAGGTGCCATTAATCAATTATCTCCAGAATTGCAAATTTGTTCACAATGGAGTTATCCAAATCGTTTATATGCTGCAGCCTCTTTTGTTGCTGAGCAACCTAATAATGTGCAATTTGTTCAACTTAACTCGTTCGGGTGTGGTCCTGATGCAATTGTTACTGACGAATGTAAAGCGATATTAGAATCAAAAGGCAAAACTTGCACGGTGATTCGTGTTGATGAAATCACTGCGACAGGATCGGTCAGATTACGATTACGCTCTATTATTGAATCGATGCGAATGAATCAACAGCAACCATTAATAAAAGTGGAGCGTAAAAAAACGGCTATTTTTAGTAAACAAGATAAACAACGTCGAACAATTTTAGCGCCGTTCATTTCTGATTTTTATTCACCTTTATTACCGCCTATTTTTGCTTTATCGGGTTATAAACTCGAAACTTTGCCTAAACCCGATAAAAGTTCAGTTGAGTGGGGACTAAAATATTGTAATAACGAAATTTGTTATCCTGCGACCATTATTGTGGGTGATATTGTTAAGGCGTTACGTTCTGGAAAATACAATCGTGAAGAGGTTGCAGTAGGCATTACGCAAACAGGTGGGCAATGCAGGGCAAGTAGCTATTTATCATTAATTAAAAAAGCAATGATCAGTAATGGTTTTGATGATATTCCAATTATTTCACTCAGCACTGACAATATGAATCAATCTGAACAACCAGGATTTAAAATCAATTGGCTTAAAACATTACCTATTAGCTTTTTTTCAATACTGTTTGCTGATTCACTATCCAAAATGTACTATTCAATAGCGCCAAGGGCAAAAGTAAAACAACAAGCGAATCAACTTAAAGAACTCTATACTCGAAAATTACAACAACTGATTAATCAAAAGAAAGGGTCACGCTCAATATTTGCGCTATTAGCCGATGCGGTTAAACATTTTAATCAAATTGAAGTTGTAAATAATAAAGATTGTCCTCAAATCGGTATTGTTGGAGAAATTTACGTTAAGTATAACAACTTTGGTAATCAACATAGTGTTGAATGGTTAATCGATCAGGGTATCGAGCCAGTTATTCCACCTATGATTGAATTTTTTGCACAATGTTTTGTCAATCATGACAGTAATGTGGATAATCATTTAGTATCAAAAACCTATCATTCTTATTTAATGCATTTTTTTGAAAAAATAGCACAACGTTATATCGATAAAACTAATAACATTTTATCGACTTTCAAATATTATCAACCGTTCCATAATATTCGCGATATTTCTAAAAAAGCTGAGCAGATCCTTAATTTATCCAATCAATTTGGTGAGGGATGGTTGATACCAGCTGGCATCATGACTTTTGCTGAATATGGAATTAATAATGTTATTAGCTTGCAACCATTTGGTTGTATTGCCAATCATGTGGTATCAAAAGGTGTTGAAAAGCGTATGCGCGATCTTAATCCTAAACTCAATTTATTGTATTTAGATTTTGACGATGGCGCAGGTGAAGTAAATGTGCTTAACCGTTTGCACTTTATGGTAAGTTCATTAAAGTATTCACAGCTACAACGAATTGTGTAATAAAAACTAAAGGGTTAGTTTATTTTACTTTATTAAATTAACTAAACTGTAGGTTAATTTTTTAGGATCGATTGTGATATCAATTTACCAATTAAAACCCAAATTCCAATCACTACTGCGCCCGTATGTGAATAGGCTTTACAATGCCAATATAACGGCTAATCAAGTGACAGTTTCAGCTTGCTTGGGATCCATTTTTGTATCTTTTATTGTCGGTTTGCTTTCATCTTATCAATGGATTTTTTGCGTCATTCCCATTTGGATGTTGATTCGTATGGCTCTTAATGCCATTGATGGTATGTTAGCACGTGAATTTAACCAAAAAACGCATTTAGGGGCTTATTTAAATGAAATTGGAGATGTTATTTCCGATAGTGCGTTATTACTGGTTTTTACACAACTCGATAATGTTAGTAACTATTTGGTTATACTAGTTATTTTGCTCTCGTTTTTAACGGAATATACTGGCGTTTTAGGTCTGATGGTTGGTGCGTCAAGGCGCTACGATGGACCAATGGGGAAAAGTGATCGAGCTTTTGTCTTTGGGGCGATCAGTTTAGGCATTGGAGTTTATCAATTACCGTTAGATTGGATTGATCCATTGTTATGGATCGTTAATTTTTTACTTATATACACTGTGCTTAATCGGATTCGAAAAGGTCTGCAAGAAACACAAAAATGAAAAAAGGAAATAAAATGCGTGATCAACAACAAAAAACTTTTATAAGTCACGATGGCTGCCAACTATTTTATCGTTATTGGCCAGCAGTTGATAGCAGTGATGGACTTTCTTCCAAAGCGATTGTGCTTTTTCATCGCGGTCATGAACATTCAGGTCGTGTTGCTCATCTTGCTGATGAATTGAATCTACCCGATTATCAGATCTTTGCTTGGGATGCGAGAGGTAATGGTCAATCAGAAGGTGAGCGAGGTGATGCGCCTAATTTTGCAACGTTAATTAAAGATGCTAACTGCTTTGTTGAACATATTTTGCAAGAATATCATTTAAAACATCAAGATATTGCCGTTATTGCCCAAAGTGTTGGGGCCGTGATTGCTTCTGCATGGGTACACGACTATGTGCCTAATATTCGTGCGTTGGTGTTGGGGTCTCCTGCATTTAATGTCAAACTTTATGTACCATTCGCTGTACCTGGATTGAAATTACTATACAACTTAAAAGGTAATTTTTTTGTTAATAGTTACGTTAAATCTAATTTATTAACTCATGATGCTGAGCGAGCGAAGTCATTTACCCAAGATCCATTAATTACTAGACCAATATCGGTTAGATTACTTTTAGATCTTTATACCGTATCTGACCGAATTGTTAAAGATGCTAACGCCATTACCGTTCCGACCCAATTACTTGTTTCGGGATCAGATTATGTGGTAAAACGTAAACCACAAAAAAAATTTTATGAAAACTTGGGTACCCAGCAAAAAGAATTTCATATTTTACCAAAATTTTATCATGATACTTTTGGTGAAAAAGATCGCCAAATCGCTATCCACAGGGCAAGACGATTTATTATTGGCTGTTTTGCCAACACACCTAGCGTGCCATCACTTGTTAATGCTGATCTTGTTGGTTATACAAGGCAAGAGAAAGACTCTTTAGCAATGCCGCCAACAGGCTTGATTAAACCTTTATATTGGCGGTTTGTTAAAGCCATTTTAAAATATGCGAGTAGAGTTTCAAATGGTATTAAACTCGGTTTTGATACTGGTTTTGATTCAGGGAGTACCTTAGATTATATCTATCGTAATGAACCGACAGGAAATTCTAAACTCGGGCAGTTTTTGGATTATATTTATTTACAATCCATTGGTTGGCGAGGCATTCGTCAACGCAAAATCCATCTTGAAGAGATCTTAAAACAAGCGGTTAACCAACTACAACAACAAAATAAAGCTGTTAACATCGTTGATATTGCGGCGGGACATGGTCGTTATATTCTTGAAACCGTTAATCAAATAGCTCATAAACCTGATTCGGTACTATTGCGGGATTACAGTGATATTAATATTCGTGATGGGCAAAAATTAATTGATGAACTTGGTTTAACAAACTTTGTTCGTTTTGAAAAAGGAGATGCATTTAATCGGCAGCAATTAGCCGAATTAACACCTCAACCAACATTAGCAGTAGTTTCAGGGTTATATGAATTATTCGATGATAATGCATTATTACGTGAATCTCTCTCTGGGTTAGCGGATGTTATACCTGAAGGGGGGTATTTAATCTATACCAATCAACCTTGGCATCCTCAATTAGAGTTTATAGCCCGTGCTTTGACCTCGCATCGTGATGGGCAACCGTGGGTAATGCGCAGACGCACTCAATTGGAAATGGATCAATTGGTTGCTGCTGCGGGATTCAAAAAAATAGATATGTGTATCGATCAATGGGGTATTTTTACAGTATCACTGGCGCAAAGGATTAAATAATAGTTGGTCCATATGCAAAAACAAAAATTTGGAGCGTTAATCTATTATAAATTTGCTTTATTAGCTGGATTATCAATATTCTTTTTTACCAGTTATAACTTAACTAACTGGTATACTGCAAATCGCTCTGATGTGGGGAGTTTGGTATTCAGTTGGGAATCCTCAACTCCATTATGGGCTTGGACAATTGTGCCTTATTGGTCCATTGATTTCATGTATGGTTTAGCCATTTTATTGGCCAGTTCTAAGCAATCGCTTAAAATTTTATGTTTAAGACTTTTTTCGGCGCAAATTATTTGTATTACTTGTTTTTTGATATTCCCTCTAAAATTTAGTTTTGAACGCCCCCATCTTGATGGTTTTTTAGGATTATGGTTTGATGTTTTAATGGGTTTTGACAAACCCTTTAATCAAGCTCCTTCCTTACACATTACTTTACTGGTGATCTTATGGCAGTTTTATAAGAGTTATTTACAATCAAAATTTACTCAATTGCTTCTACATGCTTGGTGTTTATTAATTGCCTTATCTGTTTTAACGACGTGGCAACATCATTTTTTTGATGTTCCAACAGGATTATGGGCAGGCTGTTTTTGTATTTGGTTATGGCCAGAAAATGGAATAGCTCCTTTAAAAAATAAATCATACCCTAAGCAATATACTTGGAGCAGCATTTACTTCTTACTATTTTTATTATCATTAAGTTTAGCTATATATATTGGTGGGGTTGGACTTTGGCTATTGTGGGTAGCGGGAGCTTTTGGGTTAGTATCAGCCAATTACTTGCTATTTGGAGCAACAGGTTTCCAAAAACAAGCTAATGGACATTTTACGCTCGCGGTAGCAATTTTATATTTACCTTATTTTGTAATTATGTGGCTTAATTCTCGTTTATGGACTTTAAAAAACAAACCAGCTGATTTTATTCTTGATAATGTCTATTTAGGGCGGATTGCTTCGCAAAACACTTTGCACACTCAACCTATCGGTTCAGTTGTTGATCTCTGTGCTGAATTACCAATTGGGCAATTTAATGGTCATTACAGTTTGATTCCAGTACTTGATATGACACCTTTGTCCATTGAGCAGTGTCAACGAGCAGCCGAAAAAATCGATCAATTTCAAAAGCAAGGTTCTGTTTTGGTATGTTGTGCATTAGGTTATTCGCGTAGTGCAACAGCCGTAATCGCATGGTTATTATTGACCAAAAGAGCGACTAATGTGGAAGAAGCAATAATCAAAGTGAAAGCGGGTCGTAGTTCGGTCGTTATTTCCTCCAAGCAACAAACCGTATTAATCAATTGGTTTAATAGGATTCAAAAAGGAAGCTGCAGTGGTCAATTCGAATAAAGCTAAAATAACTGAAAATATCAATCAAACAGTCTTAGTAACATTTAATCATTTTCTTATTATAAGTCATCAATTAGAGGTTTTTTCGCGATTACTGACGTTAATAGCCTTGTTTTTTGGGTTAATGGCTAGTTGGTTCTTAAATTCTGTTTTATTGACAAGTTACAGTTTAGTCAGCTTTTTGGTTGGATTAATCAGTCAATATTATGCAATACGTATAGCCTTTGATAAAAAACTATTTGATTATCTAGCCACCAAATACGATCAGTTTCCTGATGTTTTAGATGAATTGGATAATGCCTTATTGCAATTGAATTTAAAAAAATCGAAACAACAACCATTGCGCTCAATCGAAGATCGTCAAAAAGGGACATTGAAATTATTCAAAAAACAGATTTTCCTAATTAGTATGCAGCTAATTTTAGCAATAGTGACAGTTATTTTAGGTATTTCTACTTAACTTTCCGATTAAATTGAAAATTATCACACATATAATAACAAACAATATGGAGGAAAACATGTCTAGTTATCAACGCGATGGTCTATTATTGTTTGTTGGTATAGGTGTATTGTTGATTGTAGCATCTACGATTGGCTGGTTGTTGAAACGACGTATGAAAAGCCCAAATAGTGTTATTGATAATTTAAACAAACGCATTAATGCTTGGTGGGTGATGGTAGCTATTTTTGCCATCGCTATTTTTTTGGGAAAATTTGCCGTAATTATTCTCTTTTTTATTGCGTCAGGTATAGCTCTGCGTGAGTTTCTGACATTAACGCCCATAACCCGTTATGATTATTGGCCTTTACTTTTTGCTTATTTCATTGTGTTACCATTACAATATATCTTAGTTGCCGTGTCGTGGTATGAGTTATTTTGTATCTTTATTCCTATTTATGGGTTTCTATTTTTAGCTATTTTAGCTGCAATTACTGGATCGGCTCATAATTTCTTAGCAAGAATAGCTGAAGTGCAATGGGGATTGATGATTACCGTCTATAGCATATCTTTCATACCAGCATTGATTATTTTACCCATCGATCATTATCAAGACCGCAATTTATTGTTGATTGCTTTTCTTGTATTTGTTGTTGAACTATCAGATGTCTTACAGTATGTATTTGGTAAGCTATTTGGTAAACATTCAATTAGCCCTAATTTATCACCATCCAAGACTGTTGAGGGCTTTATTGGCGGTATTTTTTCGGCTAGTTTGATAGGTGCATGTTTATGGTGGGTAACGCCTTTTAGCTTTATTCAAGCTGGTTTAATTTCACTCATGATTACCTTGCTTGGATTTTTAGGTGGATTGGTTATGTCGGCAATTAAACGAGATAGAGGTGTAAAGGATTGGGGGAAGCTTATTAGCGGTCATGGTGGTGTGCTGGATCGTTTAGATTCTATCTGTTTTGCTGCACCTATATTTTTTCATGTTGTGCGATATTATTGGGTATGATTATAAATCTGATTAAGAAAAGCAGAAAGATAATATAAATTGCAAAAAAATTTGCATATAAAAAAGAGCAAAAAAATTCAATTTATGATATAAATACTGAAATGTATTAACTTAAGATATATAGAAGGACAATAATATGTTAAAAGAACAAATGGTAGTAAAAAATTCAACTGGATTACACGCCCGCCCAGTAACAACACTTGTAAAACTAGCAGGTCGTTATAAATCAACAATCGAACTCGTTTACAATGACAAAGCGATTAAAATGAAAAGTATGATGGGTTTATTAGGCGCTGGCGTTAAAGGTGGCTCTACTGTTGAAATCATTTGTGATGGTGAAGACGAACAAGCTGCAATGGATGAAATCCGTGAATTATTTGCTACAGGTTTTGGTGAGTAATTAATTGATAAATTAATTCAATTAACATCAAAAAATTATTATTCCGTCGACCTAAGTCGACGGAATTGTTTTAAAAGGGCAGTAACTAAATACTTTCAAGTAGACCTATTTTAAAAGATTACTTTAATCTTTAATGATTGAATTCAATTCATGATGATCAATCGATGGCAATAACTTAGTAAAACCTTTGGTCAAATAGACTAAATAACAAAATCCAATCGCTAACCAAACTAAGCCAACAATCATCGCAGTCTCATCAAGGCTGGTCCATAGCCATAACGAAAGTAAAACACCAATTGCTGGTAATACACCATATTTAAATAACACTTTTGCTGTTTTCGTTTTGATATCCCATAGATAACTTTTAATGACACATAAATTAACAAATGTGAAAGCAACTAAAGCACCAAAGCTAATCATTGAAACAACCAAACTAAGATCTAATACCAATGATAACAATGAAAAACAAGCCACAAACAATATTGATAAATAAGGTGTTCTAAAACGAGGGTGGATTTTAAAGAAAATCTGTTTAGGTAATACACCCTCGCGACCCATCGCATAAAATATTCTTGATACACTGGTTTGTGCTGTCATTGCTGATGCAAAAACACCGGTTAGATAAGCAGATTGGAAAAAGTTATACATAAAATCATTTCCATACTTACCAAGTATCTCTTTTAAATTACTTATAGAATCTACTTTACGCATTACATCCAAGCTAGCGGTATCTTTATTAGAAGCGAAATCTGTCCAGTTAGGATAGGCTAAATGAGCACTATACGAAACAATTAAGAATATACTTCCTGCAATAAGAATCGTCCATATAATGGCTCTTGGTAATGATTTTTGTGCATCATTTGATTCTTCTGCCAGTGTCGCGATAGCATCAAAACCCAAAAAGGCAAGACATAATATTGCTGCGCCAGACATTAATCCGCTAAAATCACCTGCATTAACAGCCAAAGGTTTTATCATTGCTTCTGGTGTTAAACTTACATTGGTTAAAGTTAAGAAAATAAATAATCCAATAAAAAACATTTGAATAATAATCAAAGTAAAGTTCACTGAATTAATTAATTTAATCCCTAAGTAATTTAACAAGCTGACACTACATAATGAACCAAGCACAAATACATAAGCAGGTATGCTTGGGAATGCTTCATTAAGATAGATGCCCAAAACCAAATAATTTAATATTGGTAAAAATAGATAATCAAGAATTTGCGCCCATCCCACTAAAAAACCAATTCTTCCACCAAATGTATGTTGTACATACGAATAGGCAGAACCAGCAATAGGTAGTTTATTTGCCATACGACAATAACTTAATGCTGTAAAAAAGATCATTGCTAGAGTGATAACATAGGCTATAGGTAAGTGTCCATTACTGGCAACGGTAACTTCCCCATAAGTGGTAAAGATCCCTAAAGGAACCATATAAGCTAAACCAAATGCAATTAATGCAGGTGTGGTTAAAACTCGTTTCATTTTTATTGCGGACATGACTAATTTTGCTCCTCTGTCCCAAAAAACAATAAAAAACTACTAAGTATAGTTTTGCCTTTTTACCCGCTGAAAGCGGCAGGGAATTCTCCCACATTATTATAATTATGCAAGCTAATTTTTAGCTTATTAACATACAAGTGTGTAATTTTTGAGCTTGCTATTTTATAGGGAATTATTTTTCGTCATATCAACAAAAATCACACTTTGATAAAGTCAATTTAAGAGATACAGATTTTGTGATCTATATCTAATTATTTCTTTGTTTCAGGAGATGTCAGTATAAGGAAAACACGTTATATTTATTATAAATTGCAGATAATTTAATCTGTAAATACTTATCAATAGAAGGATATATTTATGACCTCAATTCCCGTTGTACCTGTTGAATTAACTAATGATGTAATAAAACAAAAATCATCAATCATTCAATTAATGGCTCAAAAAAGTCAAAATTATTTAACTGATGTTGAAAAATTTGTTGAGGATGTTATGGCACATGAACAAGAAATGGAAACGGATGTGTTACCCGATATTGCATTACCTCATGCTAAAAGTGGTGGCGTAAGTACCCCATTTATTGCAGTTGGCAAATATAGTGATGGTATTGTTTGGAACAATAATAATAAAGTTAAATTAATTGTAATGATTGGTGCTCAAGAACATGCCAATAAAGAACATTTGGCCATTATCGCTAAATTAGCAGCTAGTCTTGCTGATGATGATTTTATTGCTGAATTGTTAAATGGTGATATTCAAACCATTGCTCATAGGGTGAGAGGTATTTATGAATAATAAGAAAATTGTAGCCATTTGCGCCTGTACCGCAGGTATGGCGCATACCTATATTGCAAGACAAAAAATAACAAATGAAGCTAAAAAACGCGGTTGGGATTGCAAGGTTGAAACACAAGGTGCAGCAGGTGTTGAAAATGTTTTAACTGAACATGATCTTAAAAGTGCTGATGTCATTATATTGGCAACGGATATATCAATCGAAAATGCCGAGCGACTTGAACCTTTTAAAAATATTATCAAAGTCAGTACGGGTGAAGCCGTTAAAAATACTGCCAATATTTTCAATAATGCAGAGCAAATGTCGACAAAAATTGTCAAAGATAATATTGGTACAGAAATTTTTAGAGCTTTAAATACGGGAATTAGCAAATTTTTACCAGTCATTATTGCATCAGGGATTCTCTTTTCAATTGTGTTAATGACGGGTGATGTTACTAACAATACCATTTTACCAAGCAATCAATTCTTTGCTGACCTTCAACAAGTTGCATTCTATGGATTTGCAATGATGGTACCGGTTTTAGCTGCATATATGGCCTATTCAATTGGTGGTAACGCGGCTCTTGCTCCTGCATTCATTATGGGGTATGTCGTTAATAATCCAATTGGTGTCAATAATGTTAGTACTGGATTTATTGGAGCCATGATTTTTGGGATTTTAATTGGTTATTTTGTTAAATGGTTTAAAACAATCAAAGTGCATCCCGTTATTGCGTCAGTAATGCCTGTTATGATTATTCCAACGGTAACACTATTGGTAATGGCGCCAATCTATATTTATGGCTTATCTTACCCACTGGATTGGTTTGTAAAAGCCATGGTTGCAACCTTAAAAGGGATGTCACAAGTCAATGCGGCATTTTTAGGGATTGGTATTGGGATATTGGCTGCTTTAGATATGGGGGGGCCATGCAGTAAAGCTGCAACAGCGTTTACTTTAGCCGCAATGGCGGAGGGTGTTTATGGGCCTAATGGGGTTTTCCGTATGTGCTGTGCGATCCCACCTTTAGGACTGGCTATTTCTTCATTAATTGTTTCACGATCCAAATACAGTAAAGAAGAAAAAGAGTTTGGTATTACGGCATTTTTCTTATCATTAGCCGGTATTACTGAAGGAGCCATTCCATTTGCAGCCAAAGATCCAAAACGGGTAATCATTGCTATAGTTGTGGGTACTGCTATTGCAGGGATGTTGGGGATGATCAGTGGTATAGACTCATTAGTTGCTTTTGGAGGACTTGTTGCTTTAGGTGGGGTAACAAAAGGCGCAATGTGGTATGTTATTGATATGTTTATTGGCGCATTGATTATCGCTGCGATCTTGCACTTCACTAAGAAAGCTCCAGTAGAAACGGAGCAAGTCATTGAGAGTGAATCATAAAATAAGTTACACCGTCAATTATGGCGGTGTAACAGTTTATCAATCCATTTATAATGATTTATCTTGTTGATAGACTACTTTACCACCGACAATCGTTGTCAAAACTTTTACATTTTGCATATCCGTCGCAGCAATGGTAAACGGATTACGATCTAAAATGATAAGATCTGCAAATTTACCTTTTTCAATCGAACCAATATATTCATCTTGTTTCAATATATAAGCCGCACCAATGGTGGCACAACGTAATACCTCTTTAGCGGTTAAATTACGGTCGCTATTTAATCGTGGATGATCGGCATCGATTTGTCTGGTCATAGCAATTTGAAAATCATACCATTCATTTAATGGATCAATCGGCCAATCACTACCAAAAGCACAATGAACGCCTGCATCGATATACTGTCCATGAGCTTCTAAACCATGATAGCGATCTTCACCAAAAAGAGTTTGATATTGTTCAACCATGGCTGAGCTGCATCCTGCCCATTGGAATGAAAAGACCACACCAGCATTTAACTCTTTGTATCTAGCAAATTGATGTGCAGCGCTTAACTCATTGTGCGCTGTACTTGGACGAATATCGGCATCGGGTAATACTTTTCGCATCTTCTCAATTGCATTAAGCACGACTTCAATTGCGCCTTCCCCAACAGTATGCATATGAGGGTGGAACCCCGCTTTGGACGATTCTAAAATCAAAGCATCTAACATTTCGATGGAATAATAGAGATCGCCGTAACGATCTTTTTCATCGGTTAAATTATAAGGTTTAAGTAAACGAGCGGTCATCAAAGGTTGTTGCATTACCCCATCAACGAATAACTTAACATGTGACACCTTGATACCTGGTTTTGGTTGCCAGTTTTTATCATCATAACGAGCAGCAAATTGTTTTACTTTATTGATTACACTAGGGATATCTTCAATAGATGAAACATCATCAGGTGGAAGCTCATGAGCACCAAATAAACGAATGGTTAATTGGTCTTGTTTTTGTAATTGTAAAAAAGCATCGGCTTGCGTATGAGTGATTCGGGCATCCATAACCGCAGTAACGCCTTGTTTGTTTAATTCGGTTTGTGATAATTTAGCAACATTAACCGCTTGCTCGTCCGTTAATTTAGATATACTATCAAAGGCACGCATGGCAGGGGCATCTTCTAAGATACCATTTAATTCGCCATCAGCAGTACGGCCGATTTTGCCATCGGTAGGTTCTGGCGTATTCCTATCTAAGCCAAATTTTTCTAATGCAGTGCTATTGGCAACCAAGGTATGGCAATCATTTGAAAAAAGAATTACTGGGCGTGAAGTGTTAAGACGATCAAGATCGAAACGAGTGATATCAGTCCCTACGGGAAGAACTTCTTGTCTTAGCCAACCACGTACTTGCAGCCAATGGTTATTGTGATTTGTAGAATCTTTATCTAAGTATTGTTGAATAATTGCTAAAGTATCATCAATGGTTAAACTTTGATAATTTAAATTACATGAGGATAGTTGCATTCCTCCCCAAAAAGTATGTAAATGTGAATCGATGATCCCAGGCATCATGGTTTTGCCTTTTAGATCATAAATGGTTGTTTGGTTATCAACATAGTTCTGGTTATTTATTTCTTGTGTACTACCGGTTGCAATAATATAGCCATTTTTAATGGCAATAGCTTCACAAACAGTGTCTTGTTTGTCAGCGGTGTAAATATAGCCATTAACATAAATAACATCAGCTTTAGCCATTATAAGTGATTCCTCAAAATAAAGATCGAAATTAAAGCTGAACGATAACAGATTTATAAAAAATTTGTCAAATGCAATAATTTTCTTTATTGTGTGAGCAGATTATGCTAAAACTAAGCCATTTAGTTACAGCGTCACAAGGTGAGCCGATGAAATATCAACAATTAGAAAACCTTGAATGTGGTTGGAAATGGCACTATCTTGTAAAAAGGCATTTAGAGGGTGAGTTAATTACTCGTTACATCGAAAAAAGTGCTGCACAACATGCCGTAAATGAATTATTACTATTAGAACATAATCCAAAAGGAGTTGTGAATTGGATCAATGAGCATTTGAATCCCGATTTAGATAATCGAATGAAGCAAACTATTCGGGCTAGACGAAAACGTCACTTTAATGCTGAACAACAAAATACACGAAAAAAATCCATAGATTTGGAATTTTTAGTTTGGCAACGGCTAGCTAATTTAGCAAAACGTCGAGGCTGTACTTTGTCGCAAACCATTACACAACTTATTGAAGACGCTGAGCAAAAAGAGCAATATGCAACAAAAGTATCGACTATTAAGGATGATTTACAGTCACTTCTTGATGCGAAGCTTGATAATAACTAACTCAACTACAGGATAAATAGGCTTAATTATGGGAAAATCCCTTGTTATTGTGGAATCACCAGCCAAAGCAAAAACGATTAATAAATATCTTGGCAAAGATTTCGTGGTTAAATCAAGTGTGGGACATATTCGTGACCTTCCAGTAAGTGGTAGTAGTCAACGTGCTGAAAAAACCACAAAAGACAAAGCTGAGAAAAAAGTTAAACGTTCAGAGAAACAGGTTTTAGTCGACCGAATGAGTGTCGATCCTTATAATGGCTGGAAAGCGCATTATGAAATTTTACCCGGTAAAGAACGGGTTGTTGCTGAACTAAAAAAACTTGCTAAAGATGCTGATATGATCTATCTGGCAACCGACTTGGATAGAGAGGGGGAAGCAATTGCGTGGCATCTAAAAGATGTAATAGGCGGTGAAGATAGTAAATATCGTCGTGTGGTATTTAACGAAATCACCAAGACCGCGATTAAAAACGCATTCAATGAACCCGCTATGTTAGATATGGATCGCGTCAATGCTCAGCAAGCCCGTCGATTTATGGATCGGGTTGTGGGCTTTATGCTATCACCTTTACTTTGGAAAAAAGTGGCGAGAGGATTATCAGCGGGGCGTGTACAATCCGTTGCTGTTCGATTAGTGGTTGAGCGTGAACGTGAAATTCATGCCTTTATTCCAGAAGAGTACTGGGATCTGTTTGCTGATTTGCATACAGCTAATAGTGAGCTGTTAACGATGCAAGTTGTGCAGTATAAAAATGAAGCCTTTGAGCCAAAAGATAAAGTCGCTATTGATATTGCCTTAGCTGAGTTAAACAAAAATCAATATCAAGTTATCAATATTGAAGAAAAACCAACGAAAAGTAATCCAACTGCACCGTTTATTACTTCAACTTTGCAACAAGCTGCTAGCACGCGTTTAGGCTTTGGGGTTAAAAAAACCATGATGCTTGCGCAGCGTCTGTATGAAGCGGGCTATATTACTTATATGCGTACTGACTCAACCAATTTAAGTCAAGATGCACTAACAATGGTGCGAGATTACATTGGTCAGAATTTTGGTGACAAGTATTTACCTAAATCAGCAAATGTTTACAGCAGTAAAAAGAATTCCCAAGAGGCGCACGAGGCCATTCGTCCGTCTGATGTGAACGTTATTGCCGATAATATTAGTGATGTTGAAGCGGATGCATGTAAATTATATCAATTAATTTGGCGTCAATTTGTTGCTTGCCAAATGACATCGGCTGAATACAACTCAACGACTCTTACTGTAAAATCAGGCGATTTTACCTTAAAAGCTAAAGGACGTACGTTGCGTTTTGATGGTTGGACTAAAGTGCAACCTCAACTCTCGAAAAATAATGAGGATAAAATATTACCTAAAGTTGCTGTTAACGACGAATTATCGTTAATCAGCTTAAATCCAAATCAACACTTTACCAAACCACCTGCACGGTATAACGAAGCGTCATTGGTTAAAGAGCTTGAAAAACGAGAAATTGGTCGTCCATCAACCTATGCAACTATCATTTCAACTATTCAAGATCGCGGTTATGTGCGTTTGGATAATCGCCGCTTTTATGCTGAAAAAATTGGTGAAATTGTAACAGATAGATTAAACGAAAACTTCAATGATTTAATGAGTTACGATTTTACTGCACGTATGGAACATGCTTTAGATGAAATCGCCCATAAAAAACAAGAGTGGCGAGAAGTTCTTGACCAATTCTTTAGCGATTTTAGTGCTCATCTTGAAGTGGCGGAACAAGCACCAGATAAAGGCGGTATGCAACTTAATCCACTGGTTTTAACACCTGAAATTAAATGTCCAAATTGTGGACGTGAAATGGGCATTAAAACTGCTGGAACAGGGGTGTTTTTAGCTTGTTCGGGTTATGCATTACCACCTAAAGAACGCTGTAAGCAAACCATTAATCTCATTCCAGAACACGAAACATTAAATATTTTGGAAGAGGCCGAAACGGCGGAAACGGATGCTTTAAGAGCGCTTAAACGTTGTCCAAAATGTCATACCGCAATGGACAGTTATTTACTCGATAACGAACGCAAATTACATATTTGTGGTAACAATCCAATTTGTGATGGTTCTATCGTTGAAAAAGGTAACTTCAAGGTTAAAAGCTATGAAGGCCCAATTATTGAATGTGAAAAATGTGGATCAGAAATGCACTTAA
This sequence comes from uncultured Gilliamella sp., assembly GCA_946481345.1. Lineage (GTDB taxonomy): Bacteria > Pseudomonadota > Gammaproteobacteria > Enterobacterales > Orbaceae > Gilliamella. The sequence continues at coordinate 21,499 of CAMLMY010000028.1, forward strand.
AATCAGGGCGTTTTGGTTTATATATGGGGTGTACTAATCAAGATTGTAAAAATACACGTAAAATCTTAAAAAATGGTGATGTTGCACCACCAAAAGAAGATCCTGTTGATTTACCAGAATTACCGTGTAGTAAATCTGATGCTCATTTTGTTTTACGTGATGGTGCATCAGGTATCTTCTTGGCTGCGCATAACTTTCCAAAATCAAGAGAAACACGTGCACCATTGATTGAAGAGCTACAACGCTTTAAAGATCGCTTGCCAGAGAAATTTATTTATTTAACTCAAGCACCGAATAAAGATCCAGATGGAAATCCATCCATTGTACGTTTTAGTCGTAAAAGCAAACAACAGTATGTCACTTCCGAAGTTAATGGAAAATCGACTGGCTGGGTAATGCAATACATAGACGGCAAATGGGTAAATAGTAAAAAGTAGGTAAGAACACCTGAAACTTTGTCAAAAAGTTTCAGGTTATGTATACGTTTTAGTATAAAATTTGTTTTTGTTTGTGCTAGAGTGTGAAAGGAATTACCTTACGATTTTTCGCTTTAGAGTAAAGCCAAAAGCGTGAAAAGTATATAGTTTAAGGAGCCTTGTCATGAAATTGCAACAATTACGCTACATTGTTGAAGTGGTCAACAATGACCTTAATGTGTCGTTAACCTCCGAAAAACTCTATACTTCGCAACCTGGTATCAGTAAACAAATAAAATTGTTAGAAGATGAACTTGGCATTCAAATTTTTACAAGAGTCGGTAAACATCTTTCTGAAGTTACGCCTGTAGGGGAAAAAGTGATATCCCTAGCGCGTGAAATCCTCAATAAATCAAATGATATAAAAATTATAGCTAAAGAGTTTAGTCAGCCAAATCAAGGCTCATTAACGATTACGACAACTAATACTCAAGCACGTTATAGTTTGCCAATTGTCATCCAGCAATTTATGAAGCAATACCCAAATATTATTTTGCATATGGAGCAGGGCTCATCACCGCAATGTATTATACAAGCACAAGCAGGGCAAGCCGACTTCGCCATAGTCACCGACCTTTCACAACTTAATGATGAAATGATTGCATTGCCATGTTATCACTGGAACCAAGCAGTGATAGTTAAAAAGGATCATCCATTGGCCAAAAGTAGTTTAATTTCCATTGCCGAGTTATCCCAATATCCCTTAGTCAGTTATGACTTTACTAATGATGGTTCTGACCTCAATCAAGCTTTTATTCGCGCTGGGCAATCGCCGAATATTGTGTTTAGCACAACCGATGCAGAGTTAATTAAAACCTATGTTAAATTAGGTGTTGGCGTCGGAATTGTTGCTAAAATGGCGGTAAGTGATGCAATTGCTGATGACGATTTTGTCGTGCTTAATGCTGGGCATATTTTTCCTTACAGTACTACTTATATTACTTTTGCACGTTCTTTATTTTTACGTAGTTATATGTATGATTTTATCAGTCAATTTTCACCACATTTAAATCGACAAACTATCGACAAACTGATGTTATGTGAAAATAATACTGATGTGTTAGCCATGTTCAATGGGGTAAAATTGCCAGTTCGCTAGCTTGAAGTTTTATTGTTGAATAATAAAGATAAATAAAGTGCGAAATTATCGCACTTTTTTATTAGTACTATTTATGTCTGGCTTTCAAAATATCAATGACATCTTGCAGTGACAGATTTTGGTCATGCAGTAAAACAAGTAAATGGTAAATTAAATCAGCCGATTCATTTTTCAACTCTTCAGTATCACGTACCGTTGCTGCTAAAGCCGTTTCAACGCCTTCCTCACCCACTTTTTGAGCAATACGTTTAGTTCCATCATGATAGAGTTTAGCGGTGTAAGAAGATTTTGGATCGGCATTTTTGCGGTCAGCAATTAACTGCTCTAACTCAAATAAGAAACCCCATTGAGTTTTCGCAGAAGCAAAACAACTGTTAGTACCTGTGTGACAGGTTGGTCCAATTGGATCAACTAAAATTAATAAAGTATCATTATCGCAATCCGGAGTAATACTTACTACATTTAGAAAATTACCGGAAGTTTCGCCTTTGGTCCAAAGACGTTGTTTAGTACGTGAATAAAATGTAACTTTACCACTGGCTTGAGTTTGAGATAGAGCTTCTTGATTCATATAACCCAGCATTAATACATCGCCTGAGACATAATGTTGAATAATGACAGGCATCAAATTATCGACTTTTTGCCAATCAAGTTGCTTTGTATCGAATTGCAATGGATCGAATTTTGTGATGGAATTTTCTGTTAGCATAATCGAATATTTACTCCATGTTGCACTAAATATTGTTTAAGTTCACCAATGTTAATGATTTGTTTATGAAATACTGACGCGGCCAATGCACCGTCGACATCTGGTTCATTAAAGGCTTGTAAAAAGTGTTCCATTGTACCCGCGCCACCTGATGCAATTAATGGTACATGGCAAACCTCACGCACGGCTTTTAATTGAGCTAAATCGTAACCATTACGTACACCGTCTTGATTCATCATATTTAAAACAATCTCACCCGCACCCCGTTTTTGTACTTCTTTTACCCAATCAAGGGTATTCCACTTGGTTGCCACTGTACGCTTTTCATCTCCGGTAAATTGATAGACATGATAGTTATTTGATTCTTGGTCATACCAAGTATCAATTCCAACTACAACACACTGCACACCATAACGATCAGCCAATTGAGTAATCAAATCAGGATTAGCCAATGCGGGTGAGTTAATTGAAATTTTATCGGCACCAAAAGTTAAAATCTGTCCTGCGTCTTCGACTGTTTTAATACCACCAGCAACACAAAAGGGAATATCAATCACCTCGGCAACTTTTGCAACCCAACTTTTATCAACGACACGACCATCGGAAGATGCAGTGATATCATAAAAAACCAGCTCATCAGCCCCTTCTTGGGCATAACGTTTAGCCAAAGGTACAATATCGCCAATAATTTCGTGATTACGAAATTGCACGCCTTTCACTACTTGTCCATTGCGTACATCCAAACAAGGAATTATCCTTTTTGCCAACATGAAGTTGCCTCCTCAACCGTAAATTTGCCTTCAAGTAGTGCTCGTCCCACGATCACTCCCGCCACGCCACTATCCTTGAGAGCTTTAACATCATCGAGTTGACCGATTCCACCCGATGCCTGAAAGGCGATCTGCGGGTATTTTTGGCTTATTTCACGATATAGTTTCACATTTGAGCCACTTAGTGTCCCATCTTTAGAAATATCTGTACAAAGCACATGTTTTAAGCCATGAGGTAAGTAATCATCGATGACTTGTTCAAGTGTTTGGTTAGAATCTTCTTGCCAACCATGAATTGCAACATATTTATTACCATCAGCAGCGATGCGCACATCCAGAGCTAAAACTAACGCTTCAGGACCATATTTGCTAAACCACTGTTTAACTAATTCTGGCTGTTTTATTGTTGTTGAACCTATCACAACTCGCGCTGCGCCAGCTGCAAGGAGCGCTTCTACATCGTCTTGGGTGCGGATACCACCACCAATTTGTACAGGTACTTGGACACCTTTAATTAACGTTTGAATTAAAGTAATTTGCCGAGCTTTAGGATCTTTTGCACCGGTTAAATCCACAAGATGTAGAAGTTTTGCGCCTTGTCGTTGATACTCTTGTAAGCGTAATAGAGGGTCACTTCCATAGTCACGTTTTTGGTCATAATCGCCCTGATGTAATCGAACGACACTACCATCAATTAAATCAAGGGCTGGAATAATAATTGGATAAACTGCCATAGTTACATCTCCAAAAAGTTTTTTAGCAATTGTGCACCGGCTGACCCAGAACGTTCGGGATGAAACTGTACACCGTAAAAATTGTCTTTTTGCACGGCAGCGGTAAAGCTTTCGCCGTAATTGGTTTCTGCAATAGTTGCTGAGCATAGTGGCATCGCGTATCCATGAACAAAATAAAAATAAGCACCATCTGCAATATCTCTGAATAGATGATGACCCGCTTTTGGGTAAACTTGATTCCAACCCATATGAGGTAAAGGTAAACCAATATCTGGAATTTTATCGACTTTTTCATCAATGATTCCTAATGTATGTACATGCCCCTCACTACTGTATTCGGCTAGTAGCTGCATACCGAGACAAATGCCTAAAACAGGTTGAGTACACGCTTTAATAAGTTCAATTAGATTACGTTCTTTTAACTTTTTCATTGCCGCCGAAGCCGATCCCACACCGGGTAGAAACAGCTTATCACATTCAAGTACGACTTCGGGCTCAAGACTAATTATCGGTTTATAACCCAATCTTTCTATGGCATATTTAACCGAAGAAAGGTTTGCACAACCCGTATCTAGAATGACAACATTCATCTACAGTACTCCTTTTGAGCTCGGTAAGCTGTTACCGTCTATCTTAATTGCTTGCTTCAATGTTCGAGCAAAGGCTTTAAATAAACTTTCAATTTTATGGTGATCATTATCGCCTTGTGTCTCAATATGCAAGGTAATTGCCATTGCATAGCTGAGAGAATAGAAGAAATGTTCAACCATTTGCGTGCTCATATCGCCTACTTTTTGATGAGTAAATTGAGCATTAAATTTTAAATAAGGCCGACCCGAAATATCCATTGCACATTTTGCTAAACATTCATCCATAGGAATGACTGATGCATAACGAGTAATTCCTCGTTTATCTCCTAAAGCGATTTTTAAGGCTTCGCCTAATGCTAATCCAGTATCTTCAATGGTGTGATGATCATCAACATGCAAATCTCCGTCAACCTTAATATTAAGTTTAATCCCACCATGGGTTGCAATTTGATCCAACATATGATCAAAAAACCCAATACCTGTACTGATTTGACTACCACCTTGGCGATCAAGCCAAACTTCAACTAAGATCTTTGTCTCTTTAGTATTACGTTCAATTTTTGCGTAGCGGTCAGCGGTGGTTAAACGTTGTGCTATTTCAGACCAATTTAACGTTTCAGGATGATAACGTAATCCTTTGATTTGCATATTTTCGGCTAGTTGAACATCAGTAACCCTGTCACCAATAACATAACTGTTTTCTTTATCTAAGTTACCATTGCTAAGATAAGGTAGAACTAATTGAATTTTTGGTTTACGACATTGACAATTATCTTCTGGAAAATGAGGACAAATCAGTACTTCTTCGAAGTTAACACCTTGTGATTGAAAGATTTGCATCATCAAGTTGTGAGGACCATCAAAATCAGATTGTGGATAACTGCTAGTACCGAGACCATCTTGATTTGTTACCATCACCAGTTTAAAACCAGCAGATTGCAACTTAAGTAGAGCAGGGATGACATTAGGTTCAAACGCCAACTTCTCAAAGCTATCGACTTGGAAATCAATTGGCGGTTCAGTAATTAATGTTCCATCTCGGTCAATAAATAAGTATTTCTGTAACATCATTGCTCCTATATTATCGCTTTGAGTGCCAAAATCACCGCATCACATTCGGCTGCTGTGCCAACGCTAATGCGAATTATGCTATCCTGCCCAATAGATTTGCTTTGATCGCGCAAAATAATACCTTTATTCCATAATGTTTTAAACACATCTTTACCCGCTTGAAATTTAACACATAAATAGTTAGATGAGCTAGGATAAACTTTTTCGACAATGGGTAAAGCAGACAAATCGCTTGCAAATCTCTCTTTTTGTCTGTTGAGTTGTTGCACTTGTTGTTGCATTTTTTCAATCCCCGTTTTACTTAGTGCTTGCGTCGCAATATCAGCAACAGGGGTTGCCAACGGGTAAGGAGCAATTACTTTTTGTAATGCATCAATCACTGGTTTATTAGCGATGGTAAAACCACAACGTAAACCAGCCAAAGCAAAAGCTTTCGATAAAGTTCTTAAAATAACTAAATGCGGATAACTTGCTAACCAACTAACTACTGAAGACTCTGGTGAAAATTCAATATAAGCTTCATCTATTACCACAAGAGCACGGTTTTTAGCGATATCCAATAATGTTTTAATATCATTAGGATTAATTAAATTGCCAGTTGGATTGTTTGGCGAGCAAACATAAATTAATTTAACATTATCAAGATGTTGATCAATGGCTGTTAAATCCAATTGCCAATTCGATTTCGTTGGTACAGTTTTTATATCGATACCTAATGTTTCAGCACTAACCTGATACATACCATAGGTAGGAGGACAATATAAAATGCTATCTTGCTGTGGCTCACAAAATGCTCGCATTAACAGCTCAATTGCTTCATCAGCACCACGACTAACAATTAATTGTTCTGGTTTGACACCTGCATAATGAGCATAACTATTGATAACTTGTTCCGGTTGCGGTTCTGGATAACGGTTTAATGTCTGTTCCGTTAACTCAAATTTTGGAGCAACAGGGTATTCATTGGCATTTAACCATACATCGCCATTTCCACCAATACGACGAGCAGATTCGTAAGGGGTTAGTTTTTGTACGTTCTTTCGGACTAATTGATTAATATCCATATTGTTCACCTATTTTTTAGCGTTTAATGCAGCTAAACGAAGCGTTACAGCTTGTTTATGGGCAGTAAGTTGTTCAGCTTGTGCCATTAATTCAACTGCATTACCAATGGCTTGTAAGCCCTCTGGTGATAATTTCTGTACGGTCATACGTTTTTGAAAATCGGCTAATCCAAGACTTGAATAAGTCGCTGTATAACCATAAGTTGGTAAAACGTGATTAGTTCCTGAAGCATAGTCACCAGCCGATTCGGGGGACCAGTCTCCTAAAAATATTGAGCCGGCACTGGTGATTTGTTCTACAAGATCATCAGCATTTTGTGTTTGAATAATTAAATGTTCAGGACCATAACGATTACTGATAGTTATACATTGAGCTAAGTCTTTAGTCACAATCAGACGACTTTCTTGTAAAGCTTTTTCGGCAATACCTTGTCGAGATAATTGGGTTAACTGTTTATCAACTTCAATTGAAACCGCTTTCGCAATATCCTCATCTGGAGTAACTAATACTACTTGAGAATCGGGACCATGCTCCGCTTGTGATAATAAATCAGCAGCAATAAAAGCAGGATTAGCTGAACTGTCGGCGATAACTAACACTTCAGAAGGACCTGCTGGCATATCAATAGCAGCGCCGTCAAGACGTTGGCTAACTTGGCGTTTAGCTTCAGTAACAAAAGCATTACCTGGACCAAAAATTTTATCGACTTTAGGTACCGATTCACTACCAAAAGCCATTGCAGCAATGGCTTGTGCACCGCCTAGTTGGTATATTTCGGTTACACTGCACAGTTCAGCTGCATACAAAATTTCATCAGCAATAGGTGGAGGAGAGCATAAAATGACTTTACGACAACCGGCAA
>CAMLMY010000029.1 GCA_946481345.1 uncultured Gilliamella sp.
TTTCCTGCTGCAAGATCTGCATCAATAATTTGGCGAATAAAATTTGTTGGACGATTATCAGTCTCAGCCGGTAGTGAACCGCTCATAAAAAAACCTCTGATTATATATTTCAACGACGAATTTAAAAATTTGTTCGATCACTTTTTATCATTTTGACCAAAGAATATAACAAATTTTTTGTTTTTCGGAAATAGAAAAAACAGACTTTTTATATTGATAAAACAATATGTTTTATTACAATTTATGCATATCTGTGATTTCTGACAAGATAACCTGCAAGTAACGATGATTAAAAATAGATAATATCATTACGATATGTTAAATTTAGTTAGCAGTTTGTCTTTCTCTGACAAATAGCATTGCGGTTATTCCAACCATTGTAATAACTGCCGCTAAGTAAAAACCACTATTTAAACTTCCTGTTTTATCGGCAATCAAACCTGTAAAATAAGGAGCACAAATCGATGCAGTCATGCCAAAAAAATTATACAGTCCAAATGCAGTACTTAATGATACTTTAAGGGCATTATCAGCAACTAAACCTATTAGTACGGGATTTAAACTAATTTTACCAATAAAACCATATAATACAAGCACTGCAATAAGTTCAATATAAGAATGACAATACACTATTGAAAAAATTGCAATTAGTGATAATGGCATCATAAATAATATTACAGGTTTGCGACGACCCAATTTATCAGAAATATAACTACATAATATTGTCCCAATAATTGAGATCCAAGGCACAATTGATGCAATTTGTGAGGCTTCTATTTTGCTCATGCCCTTTTCTACTTCAAGATAGTTTGGCAACCAAGTAATAATAACAAAGAAACCATGAATAGAACAAAAGATGGTGATATAAGCTAAAACAAGATTACGATTTTTAAAAAGTTTAGAAAAATTAGTTTTTTGAGAATTTGGTATTTCAACTAAAGCGCTTCCTTTTTCTTTAATACAACAAATCATTAAAAGAGTAATAATTACTATTGGAATTGCAACCATCACAAACGGTATTTTCCATGAAGTATTGAAAAACCGAAATCATCACACTTGAAAGAAAACTCCATCGCGATACCAGATGACATACCGCTACCAATAATTGCACTACCTAATGTTATCCATTTTTTGGGGATTGTTTCGGTAGATAAGGCATATTGTGGTCCATAATAACATCCTTGTGCCACACCGGCTAATATCCAAAGTATAATGAAAATTGAGAATGAAGACGCAAAATATACACAAGCTATAAAGATAGCATAGAGAAAAAATCCTGTAACCAAAACACGCTTACGACCTATTCTATCACCAAGAACGCCTGATGGTATTTGAAACAATGTATAAGCAAAAAAACAAGCTCATAATGCCCCCTGTTTGTACTTTAGTTAAACCAAACTGAGTTTGTAACTCACCTACTAAAGGACTTAAAACAGATCGTCCAGCATAAATAACAATCCACCCAAAAAGAAAATAACAACTAATCTAACTCAATAAGATTTAGAAGTTGAATGCTTTGAGTAATCGATCATAATATTTACCTCACAGTTCAATAGAGTAAATATTATCTTATGATAGCGCCGAAAAAATATATTACAGGAACTTCACAATTATGATTATTTTTAATAATAACGCATTAATTATAAAAAAATAATTAAGGATAGTTAGACTTCAATGAGACCACAAACCTTGCTCCACCAAGAGGACTGGTAACAACAAAAGCATTACCATCATGAAATTCTGCCATTAATTTGACATAAGCTAACCCTAAACCATAACCACCTGTTGAAAGTGTTCGACTGGTATCAAGTCTAGCAAAGGGCATAAAAATCTTTTCACGCGCTTCAAAAGGGATTCCTGGACCATCGTCATCAATCTCAATTACTACGCCATTTTTTTGTTTTTTAATATTTAATAATGCTTTATGTGTTGCATATTTAAATGCATTAAGGAGTAAATTTTTAACAATTGTTTCTGCTAAACTAGTATCAATTATAGCTAAAACATCTTCACTGTTGCACACCAACTTAAATCCTTTTGGTTTAAATAATTCTAAAGATTGACAAACTTTTTCGCCCCATTGTTTTAATGAAATTTGAGTTAAATTTAAATCAATACTATTTTGTTGCATTTTAAAGTAATTTAAGCTGGCACTAATTAAAGTTTCGAGTTCGTTAATATCATCACTCATCCCTTTTTGTAAAAGCAATTTTTCTTGTTTATCATTCGATTCTTCAAGCATACCAAGTGCAAATCGCATACGAGCAAGAGGAGTACGTAACTCATGCGCCATGGCATGAGAAATAGTTTGATTAGTACTCACTAAATGTTCTATATGTGTTCCCATATTATTTAGTACATTTGCTAGTGGTTTAAATAACCAACCTTTGACGTTTTTAGTTCTAGCTTTCAAATTGCCCTGCCCAAGCTGTTCTGCTGTTTGTCTTATGTTTACCAAATCTTTCCAAACTGCACTAAAAGCGAAATAAATTAGGATAAAAAAGATGATTGCACTAAATAGCGCCCAAATGATTATAAAAACAGTTAATGACATAATGTTAGACTGTAAAATATCGCCCATTATGATTGGACCTAACTGTAATAAATTGCCATCATTTAAATCAATATAGACAACTTCCTTATCACTATCATAGGAAAAACCAAGATTTTTTAATTCTTGAAAAACTGAATGCGGTAAAACTGTATTGATTGGTAAAATTTCTATTGGGTAGCTAAAATAAGGTTGTAACTCGTCAACAACTTCTTGCAAAGGGCGGTTTTTATTTTCGTTAATTCTCATACGAATTAAGTTTACAGTACCACGTTGTGACTCACGAAATACAACATGATCTTCGGGCATATCGGTTAGCGAAGAAGGTAAAGAATCAAACACCAATAAAGCACTATAGGCAATAATACATTGCAAAAAGAGTAAAATAACCAGATAAAATACAATTCGTCGATTAAAAAATAATGGTTTGGCTAATAAATGGCTCAATGACTTTCCCCTTCACGCATAAATAGATAACCTTTTCCTCGAACTGTTTTAATTCGTGATGGATTATCAGGATCATCAAATAATTTACGGCGGAGTCTCGATATACGGGAATCAATTGAACGATCGCTACCGTCAAAATCAATACCACGAACTTGAGAAAAAATATCATCCCTAGTTAATATGTTTCCGGCATTATTGGCCAACAACCATAGAAGATCAAATTCAGCTGTAGTTAAATCTATCTCATGTTCTTGTAACACAACTTTCCTATTTTCGCCATCTATCACTAAATTATCAAAAATAAGAGTTTTATTATTTAGGGGCACAACCAATTCTTTGCCATTATCTTTTTCATTTTCTATCTGTTTTCGACGTAACAGGGCGCGTATTCGAGCAAGCAACAACCTTGGTTCAACTGGTTTAGCCAAATAGTCATCAGCACCAAGTTCAAGTCCTACAATTTCATCAATGTTATCTTCACTGGCCGTCATGATTAAAATATAATTGGTGAACCACCCACGTATATCACGACAAATATCAAAACCTGATTTTTGTGGTAACATGACATCTAATATAACTAAATCTGGGTTGAGTTGATGAATTTTCTCTTCTGCCCCTTCACCACTATTATGCCAATCAACGGCATATCCTTGCCGAACAAGATATACTTGTATGAGATTGGCTAATCTTGGGTCATCTTCAATGATTAATATGTGTTCGCTCATTATAGGTTCTCATTACTATAGCTTATACCACGTGAAATTTTATTATACAGATAATATCCCATTCGTTACAAAATATATACAAAGAGCCTACAAAATTTAAAACTGCTTTATGAGAAAATTTGGGATTCTCTTTATGATTAGACTATTTTGATTTTAAAATGAATACTTTTTCACCAATTGCTAACCGTCTTTTTTATCCATCTTATACTCAGCATCAAACCCCTATTGTTTTATGTGATTTTGATGGAACTATCAGTATTAAAGATGTAACCGATACTTTACTGAGTTATTTCGGTCAAGATGGTTGTGATGAGCTTGAAGAATTGTGGGTTAATGGTAAAATTGGTTCACAAGAGTGCATGAGCAAACAAATTGCTTTAATGGATGCGAGTTTAGAGGAAGTCAATCAAGTTCTCTCCAAAATTGAAATTGACCCAATGTTTAAATCGTTTATTGATTATACTGAAAAAAATAATATCCCTGTTCATGTGGTCAGTGATGGGTTAGATTACTCAATTCAGTTTATATTAAAGCATCATGGTATTGAGCATTTACCCATTTTTGCCAACCAGTTACTTCATGATAATGTTCGTAGTTGGCGACTTGAATTTCCTTATTCCAATAAGGATTGTATTAAACAAAGTGGTAACTGCAAATGCAATCATGTTAAACAACAGCAATTTTTCCCAAAAATACTTTATGTAGGAGATGGTACCTCAGACTACTGTGTATCACATAATGTTGATTATGTTTTTGCCAAAGACAAGCTTGTTGACTACTGTAAAAAAAATAAGATTGCGCACTGTGCTATCAATAGTTTTACTGATGTAACCAAAGCGTTAGAGCAAGCACAATCATTCTTTTAATTCCCATTATGAGAATAGAATAATAAAGGAATAATAATGAGTACAATGCAAGATTTATCTTATTTTTTACCTGGTAATAAAAATGGTGTACTACTAATTCATGGTTTAACGGGTACACCTAATGAAATGCGAATTTTAGCTAATGGTTTACATAAAGCTGGATTTACCGTTTATGCAATTCAACTTGCTGGTCATTGTGGTACCGAAGCGGATCTTTGTAAAACATCTTGGCAAGATTGGTACCAAAGCGTAAAAGACGGTGCTGATTACTTAGCTCAACATGTTGATAACGTTTTTGTTGCTGGATTATCAATGGGCGCACTATTAGCACTTAAACTAACTGCTGACAGGCCAGAACAGATTAAGGGTGTTGGCGTTTTAGCACCAACTTTTTGTTATGATGGCTGGAGTATACCTCTATGGGCAAAAAAAACTTTCTGTTTTTTGGTATTTTATAAAAAAATAGGAATTTTCCAAAAAGTTTCTTTTATTGAAAAACCACCTTACGGAATTAAGGATAAACGAATTCGAGCCGTCATATCTGAAAAAATGTTAAGCGGAGATGCAGCTTCAGCAGGACTTGCAGGAAACCCATTTCCAGCACTAGCCGAAATGCAACTACTTGCCAAGAATGTGAAATCACAGCTACCTAAAGTTGTTTCACCGTGTTTAATTATGCATTCAGGTAATGATGATGTTGCCGATATTGAAACTAATGCAAAACTAGTTGAAAAAAACGTTTCTGGGCCGAAAAAATTAGTGATCTTAAATGACAGTTATCATTTGATAACAATTGATAGGCAACGTCGAGAAGTAATTAAAGAGTGCGTTACATTCTTCAATAACATAGCAGAAGGGATAGAGGCATAATGTCACCGCTAGTAATCATACTTTGGGTTAGTAACATCTGTTTTGATACTTTAGGGCAAATCGCTTTTAAATTCGCGGCCACCTCATCAAGTAATCATGACGGTTGGTATTATTGGCTGAATTTGGCAAAAAATCATTGGATTTGGATTGGCATTATATCTTATGTCGTCGAATTTCTATTATGGTTAGCATTTTTAACCTTAGTTCCTCTTTCACAAGGTATATTGCTGGCATCATTTAATATTATTACTATTATGCTTGTTGGACGCATTATTTTCAAAGAGCTACTTACCTTTTATCGTTTAATTGGCATGCTATTAATTACAGCTGGTGTCATTTCTGTAGGAATGTCTTAATATGGCGAAATTCTATATTATTGGTTTTTCAGTATTACTTTTTTTTGATACTATTGCACAATGCAGCTTTAAATTAACGGCTATCCATGCACAACCGCTAGAAATGAGTATTGATTGGTTAGTACGTGTTTTTACTAATCATTGGATTTATATCTCAATTGCGGGATATATTTTTACTTTTTTTACTTGGATGACGCTATTAAAAAAAGCACCAGTCGGTCCAGCATTTGCCGCGTCTCACTTTGAGCTAGTAACAGTAATGATTGCATCAATCTGGTTATTTCATGAACCTATTACATTATTCAAATTAATTGGTGCAATTTTAATTGTTTCAGGTATTTTGTTTTTAGCACTAGCAGAAAGCAAATTATCTAAAGAGAATTCTTCTAATCATGATTCTTAGATTTTGTTCAAATCATTGGAAAAGTGGGTCTGAGTTTTTTACTCAGACACCTATATTTCCTTAAACTTTTTCACAATCGCTTATCCTGAAAGAGCTTTTAATAACGTCAGATTAAGCTGATGCTGTTCTTGCTGCCAATTGGAAAGATCATCAGCTGATATTGCTGGTTGTTTATCTAGTGAACTAAGAAAACGTTTAAACCAATTTGACGATCTCCATATAGAAAGTTCACCTGTAATATCACTACCAATAAGCCGTGGTTTTATTGATGTGATAGTATCAAGGATATGATAAGTTTGTAGTTTACCTTGATCCCAATTGGTATGTACAACTTCCTCACTCAATACATCTTTATCAATTGATAAATAAACAGGTTGTACATTATAATATTGTTCTGAAAGGAAACTAGCAATGAGATCATCTGGGGTTGTAAAATGTCGAAAAGCATGACTTAAGCCAATTTTTCTTGCCCAAGCAACATTGACATCTAAACTCCAATAAGTCAATTTTTTATGAAATAACGGCGACCATCTATTTTCCCAAAAATGAGAAAGACTAATATCGTGAGATGAAATACCTAATACATGTACATGGCTGACAAAAGGTAAACTTGCCACATAACTAATCCAAGAACCACAATGTATACCAAATAAATAACGCATATTATCTGGATGATTATCAAAAACAACAACTTGAATAGGATTGCTAGACGAATACTCTTTAGCTAAACGTTCAATCAATAATAATGAAACATGATGAAAGTCACCACTCCCCATTAATACCGTTCCATATTTATCAGGTAGAGATTGTTGTAACACATTTTCAAATTGGAAGAATTTTTTCTCAGTACAGCCAAAGCGAATGGCATCTTGCCATTCAGTTACATCGATTGTTCTAGCATTATTTATTTTACCTATACTATTATCGAAATTGAGTATAATAGGACAAGTCATGCTACTTTCTCCTTATCGCTTTCAAAGTAACCGATAAATTTACGTAATATTACACGTAATAGTGGATTACGAATATGTACCAAATGTTTAGTAAAAGTGAATTTAGCACCCAATGATGCTTTCACTTCAGGATCTGTCCAGCCTGCAATATAATAATTAAATCCTTGTTGCAACGCATATTCAAGATTGACAAACCAACTTACAAAGTAAAGATTTAATTTGCGTGCTTGTGGATAAACCATGCCGATATATTTATCAACCAGCTTATTATTTACTTCAAAACAGATATTATAACCAATAAATTCGCCATTATGATGATAAGTGAAGATATGGGCTTTAGCTGCTTTGCTTTGTAACAATTGAATAAAAAACGGTTTAGTTAATAAATCAAAATGTACTTCGCTTTGCTCATAAACATTTAGATAGAGTTGATAATATTCATCTTGAACGGCTTGATTAAAAAAGCATTCATCTCCACTATGTAAAACATTAATGTCTAATTTTTCCCGTGATTTTAGTTTTCTTCTAAAATTTTTTCGACGACTATATGAAAAACGCGAAAAAAACTCGTTCATATCGGTAAAATCAATAGGTAACCAAGCCAATGCTTGTCCCTCCATTTCGATATAACCTTGTTCTTTTAACGCTGCAATAAGCTGCTTAGAATAGTGATTATCGTGTTCACTTAATAACGGAGATGCTAAAGGAAGATCTTTAACAACCATAAAAGAATATTGTTTTGCATAAGCTTCTTTAAGATGTTTAGCTAATTGATTAGCATCAATCTTATCTGTTAATAATGCATATTCCGAAACAGTTGTCCCAACAAAACAGGTTTTTGGCTTTAACCAGCTTTGCCATTTTTTAAAAAAAGGAATTTTTTGAATTTTATATTTAAAATCATCATCTGCAGTAGTAAGTAAATCAAACTTGCCAGAAAAAATAGGCACGCCATCATCACTTAACCATACTGAAAAATCCTGTGGTGGATAACTTAAAAAACTGTCTATTAATTCATTTTTTTCTAACTGATTGATGTATTTCATAAATTTAATAAATGATTGGCTATAAAATGCAACTTGCCAACAAAGGTTAGCAGGAAGAATAGAGTTAAACTATTAAAGTTCTTTTTTTGCTCGTGTGATTAATTGATAAAGTAATTCAATACTTTGATCAATTTCCTGACGAGAATATATAATGGTGGATCAAAAGTAATAACATTTTAGGTTGTAAAACGCAACCTACCAACAAAAGTTGGTAGGAATTACAGAACCTAAACTATTAAAGTTCTTTCTTTGCTCGTGTGATTAATTGATCGAGTAATTCAATACCTTGATCGATTTCTTGACGAGAAATATGTAATGATGGAGCAAAAGTGATAACATTTTTGTAGTAACCACCAATATCAAGCACTAGACCCATTTTGGTTCCTTTCCAGTCAAGATCACCTGACATACCGATATCAACCATCTTATCAACTAATGCTTTATTTGCTGTAAAGCCATCTTCGGTACAAATTTCTGCTCGAAGCGCTAAACCTAAACCATCAACTTCACCAATTTCTTTGTGTTTTTTCTCTAAAGTTTTTAAACCTTCAAGGAAATAAGCACCACTGTCCATAACCATCTTTTCATAATCTGTTTCAGAGGTCATTTTTAACACTTCAAGACCAACAGCTGTACCAAGAGGATTTGAGGCAAAAGTAGAGTGAGTTGAGCCCACAGGGAATACTTGAGGATTAATTAATTCTTCACGTGCCCATAATCCACCTAATGGATTAAGACCATTAGTTAATGCTTTCGCAAATACTACTACGTCAGGTTTAACATCAAAATGTTCTATTGACCATAATTTACCAGTACGATAGAAGCCCATTTGGATCTCATCAACTACTAATAAAATACCATATTGATCTAAAACTTTTTTAAGACCTTTAAAGTAATTACGTGGAGGAACAATATATCCACCTGTTGCTTGTAAAGGTTCTGCATAAAATGCCGCATATTCAGCCTGGCCAACTTTAGGATCCCAAACACCGTGGTATTCGGTTTCGAATAAGCGTGCAAATTCAGCAACTAAATGTTCACCATATTCTTCCGCGGTCATTCCTTTTGGACGACGGAAAGGGTATGGAAATGGTACAAACATCGCACGATCACCAAAATGACCATAACGACGACGATAACGATAGCTTGATGTGATTGAAGATGCACCCAATGTACGACCATGATATCCGCCTTGGAAAGCAAACATTAATGATTTACCACCTGAAGCATTACGTACCAATTTTAATGAGTCTTCAATACATTGTGAACCGCCAACATTAAAATGAACTCGCCCTTCGTAACCAAAACGTTTTTCCATACCTTGAGCAATCGTTTTAGCTAATTCAATTTTGGTTGGATGTAAGTATTGGCTTGCACATTGAGGTAAGGTATCAATTTGTTTTTTAAGGGCATTATTTAAACGTTCATTGGCATAACCAAAATTACATGCAGAATACCACATTTGTAAGTCAAGGAAAGCTTTACCCTCTTTGTCGTACATATAGCTACCTTCACAACCATCAAAAATTTTTGGTGGTTCAACATAATGTACTGTGTCACCGAAAGAACAATATTTTGCTTCATCCGCCAATAATGTTGCATCATCAGGACGGCTATTAATCATTTCTAAATTTGGTTTACTCATAACTTATCTCACTAATCGATATTCAAACATGATAAAATGTGGCATTATTATTAATGAAATTCATTTGTTACAATGTACGATTAATGTATTGATTGTGTGACCATGAGTTCAGATGAATAATACTCAATTAGACGATAGCGTTATTACTTTCATAGATATAAAAAAATGAAAAAAACACTTTGTGCAATTTCTATTTTACCAATAACTACTTTACTCACTATACCTACAGTATTCGCCAATCCAACATCTATCGGATTAGGCATTGGTTGGGTAAATTCTCCATATAAAAGTTATAGTTCAAAATTTTATCCTATTCCACATATTGATTATGATAATGGTCTATTTTTTATTGATGATTTATCAGCGGGTATTTATGCATATAATACAGATAATCAAAGCCTATCTATTGGAGTAAGTTACTTATCTAATGAATTTAAACCGCATGATTCCAATAATCATCAATTAAAACTTCTTGATAGCCGTCACTCAACCTTATTGGCAGAAATTGAATACTCTATAGATACCAATTTTGGAAGTTTTTCAAGTAGTATAGGGGCTGATATATTAAATGAAAGTAATAGTTTATTAGCCAATGCTGATTATAGTATTCCTTATATGCAAGGTAACTTAGTAATTGTTCCGACTATAGGTATAAACTGGGCAAACAGCAAACATAACGATTATTATTATGGTATTTCTCATAAAGAATCGTCACGTTCAAAATTACATTACTTTAATGCTGACAGTTCATTCACCCCTTACGCTGAAATAGGAATGCAATATTTATTAACGGATAATATTTCTACATTTGGTAGTTTACATATTGATAAATTAACTGGTGATGCTGCAGACAGTCCAATGGTTGATAATAGTACAGTAACATCTATTTATATGGGTATATCTTATAAATTCTAATTTTAGAAAGAGGCTAAATTTCATATCAATACTAAACAATCACTGTTTTACAGTTTATAAGCAGTTAATAAAAACTAAACATGGTAAAATAACAACCATAAACACACTTTAGGAATGATAAATACATGCTCTGGTTTAAAAATGCCATTATTTACCAATTGAATAATGACAGTTTATTCAACAAAGATACTATTGAAAAAGCAATTAAATCTCACCTGTTTACACCATGTGGCAACTTAGACACAACAAAAATGGGTTGGGTTTCACCTTATAATGATAATAATCAAAATGATTTTATTGTCGATATGCAAGGACATTTATTATTACGTATAAAAAAAGAAACCAAAATATTACCAGCGCCCGTCATTAAACAAACTTTATTAGAAAAAATTGATAAACAAGAGCAAGCTTTGAGTAGGAAACTTACAAAAAACGAGAAAGCTAACTTAAAAGATGAAGTTATGATTGACTTAATGCCAAGGGCTTTTAGTAAATATAATCATTATTGGCTTTGGATTGATACTGAAAACAAACGTATTGTTGTTGATTGTAGTAGTTTTAAACAAGCTGAAGATATTCTGGCGATTTTACGTAAAGAACTTGGTGCATTAGCATTAACACCACTATCAATTGACAAACCGCTTGAACAGATTATGACCACATGGGTTAAAGAAAAGCTTAATTTTTCACCTTTTATATTAGGTGACCAAGCTGAACTTAAAGATCCACTTGAAGGTAACGGAATTATTAGTTGCAAAAATCAAGAAATCACAAGCGATGAAATGCGGGTTCATTTTGATTCTGGTAAATGGATTACTAAAATGAAAATTGTCGATGAAAGAGGCATTAACTTTATCGTCAATTCTGACTTAACATTTAAACGAATTAAATTTGATTCTATTATACTAGATGAAAACGAAGATATAAGCTCAGATGAATTTGATAAACGACTTGAAGCTGATTTTTTTATTATGTCAAAAGTGTTATCAAATACAATTAATGATTTTTCTATAGTGATTAACAAAATATTTTGATAGCATTGTTTAAATTTTTTGAACTCAATGTCATTAGATGTAGATTTGTATATAAGATATGCTATAATCAACTAAGATTATGTGTAGCATAATTAATACAACAATAAGTAATTATTCTTTTATTTAAAGTGAAATTTAAACAAAAGGAAACTAAACATCGTCTATAACAACATTAAAGTTGAGGCAAAAAAATGAAAAAAACAACTCTAGCTCTAGCAATCGCAGTTGCAAGCTTAACAGCTACTGCAGCTAATGCAGCATATGAAGATAACACTTTTTATACAGGTGCTAAATTAGGTTGGTCTGAACTCTACAGATTAGATGCAAATAAAATCCGTGAAAACTCAAACGTTGGTGTTAGCACTTCTGATCGTAGCAATATTGGCGGCGGTGCTTTTCTTGGTTTCCAAGCAAATCCTTATTTAGCATTTGAATTGGGCTATGATTGGTTAGGTTCTGCTAAATATAAACAAAGTTACAATAGTCAAGGAACACACCGTGATCTAGGTCACAGCAAAGTGTCAGCACAAGGTGTTTCTTTAACCGGTAAATTAAGCTATCCAATATCATTCATCTCTGATGACCTTGATATTTATGGTCGTGCAGGTGGAATGGTAACTATTGCTAAATGGAAAAATAGCGGTTCAGTTAAAGATTATTACGGACATGGTGGTACAAAAACTGATTTATCTCCTGTTTATGCATTAGGTCTTGACTATCGCTTTGATGAAGACTTCTCTACTCGTTTAGAATATCAATATGTTCAACATATTCACACTAAAACTAATGCATCACCAGACGCAGGCTTGTTAACTTTAGGTATTACTTACCGTTTAGGTTCACCAACTGTAACACCACCACCAGAAGTTGAAGTTAAAACACAAGAAAACCGTTATGTATTAAATGAAGATGTATTATTTGCTTATGCGAAGTCAGACTTAAAAGCTGAAGGTCGTCAAGCATTAGACAACTTACTAACATCTCTTGTTAAAATTAACCCAACTCAAAGTGCTATCGTTGTAATTGGTCATACAGACCGTATCGGTTCAGATACCTATAATCAAAAACTTTCTGAACAACGCGCACATTCAGTAATGAAATATCTAGTAGAAAAAGGTGTTCCAGCTGATTTAATCAGTGCTCGTGGTGTAGGTAAAACACAACCAGTTACAGGTACTAAATGTGATGGACTTCGTGGCGCTAACTTAAAAGCATGTTTAGCACCAGATCGTCGTGTTGAAATTGAAGTTAAAGCACGTAACATTCAAGAAGTTAAAGTTATTAATACAACACATTAATTATTACTTCTACTGAAAAAACCCGGTTAAACCGGGTTTTTTTATCTATATAATTTTTATTCATTAAATTATATAGTCGCTTCTATCTATAAATAATCCACAAAAAAGATTATAATTACAAAAGCATTGTTAGTAATTTAAATTAAAGGAGTTGCTGTGCCTACCGCTATTTGGCAAGATTGTCTTTCTCAATTACAAGAAGAGCTTCCGACAACTGAATTTAATTTATGGATTCGACCATTGCAAGCGGAAATGGTTGATAATAAACTCTATATTTATGCTCCTAATAGATTTGTTTTAGATTGGGTCAGAAATAAATATTTAACAACAATATCTCAATTACTAAATAAACATTTTAATAATGATTCTTTGAAATTACATCTTGAAGTTGGTTCAACTCTTTCAACGGATAAAAAAGTCAAAAATGAACAACCAAAAGCAGAACTGGTTCCTGCTTGGAAAATGACTAAAGAAAGTAATAATAATCACGCTTATCATTCTGGTATTAATCATAAACACACATTTAATAGCTTTGTTGAAGGTAAGTCTAATCAACTTGCAGTTGCTGCTGCCAAACAAGTTGCACAGAATCCAGGAAAAGCTTATAACCCATTGTTTTTATATGGCTCAACTGGGTTGGGTAAAACCCATTTATTGCATGCTGTTGGTAATCAAATAATTGAAGAAAAAGATAATGCAAAAGTTGTTTATATGCATTCAGAACGTTTTGTACAAGATATGGTAAAAGCCTTGCAAAATAATGCGATTGAAGAGTTTAAAAACTATTATCGTTCTGTTGATGCATTGCTTATTGATGACATACAATTTTTTGCTAATAAAGAACGTTCACAAGAAGAGTTTTTTCATACTTTTAATTCACTTCTAGAAGGTAACCAACAAATAATATTAACCTCAGATCGTTATCCCAAAGAGATAAATGGCGTAGAAGATCGCTTAAAATCACGTTTTGGCTGGGGATTAACAATAGCAATAGAGCCACCAGAACTTGAAACACGTGTGGCAATTTTAATGAAGAAAGCTGAAGAAAATAATATTAAGCTATTAGAAGAGGTTGCTTTTTTTATTGCTAAACGTCTACGTTCCAATGTACGTGAATTAGAAGGCGCGCTTAATCGCGTTATTGCTAATGCTAATTTTACTGGTAAATCTATTACTATTGATTTTGTAAAAGATGCTCTAAAAGATTTACTTGCTTTGCAAGAAAAACTTGTAACTATTGAAAATATACAAAAAACAGTTGCTGAATATTATAAGATCAAAGTTTCTGATTTGTTATCAAAACGTCGTTCACGATCCGTTGCAAGACCTCGTCAAGTTGCAATGGCGTTAGCGAAAGAGTTAACAAACAAAAGTCTTCCTGAAATTGGTGATGGATTTGGAGGGAGAGATCATACAACAGTATTACATGCATGCCGTAAAATCGCAGAATTAAAAGAAGAAAACAATGATATTAAAGAAGATTATTCTAATTTAATTCGAACATTATCAACCTAAAAAAAGAATCAACATTATGAAATTTATTATTGATCGCGAAAAACTTATCAAACCATTGCAACTTGTTAGCGCACCACTCAGTAGTCGCCCAACGCTACCAATTTTAGGTAATTTATTATTACAAGTAAGTGATAATGTTTTATCAATGACAAGTACAGATCTAGAAATTGAGATGATTTCTCATTTACCTTTGATCGAGGCAAATGAGCCTGGTGCAACAACGGTTCCCGCGAAAAAATTTCTCGATATTTGTCGTAATTTGCCTAGTAATGCTCAAATTTCAATAACGGTTGACGATAATCGATTAATCATTCAATCTGGTCGAAGTAAATTTTCTTTAACGACATTACCTGCTAGTGATTTTCCTAATCTTGAAAATTGGCAAAGTGATATTGATCTTTCCGTCCCACAAAAAACCATAAAACGACTTATTGATGCAGTTCAATTCTCAATGGCTAATCAAGATGTAAGATATTATTTAAATGGTATGTTATTTGAAATTGAGGATGGTTTATTAAAATCAGTTGCAACTGATGGTCACCGCCTAGCATTTTGTGCTCAACCTATTGGACAAAATATTTCTGCTGCTTGTTCGGTAATTCTTCCAAGAAAAGGTGTAATTGAACTTGCAAAACTTGTTGGTGATAATGAGGAACCGATTAATATACAAATTGGAAATAATAATTTACGTGTTAATCTTGGTGATTTCACTTTTACATCAAAATTGATTGATGGAAGATTTCCAGACTATAAACGAGTACTACCTCGTAATCCGGATAAACCTCTAGAAGTATCATGTGATGAATTAAGAAATGCTCTATCTCGGGTAGCAATTTTATCTAATGAAAAATTCCGCGGAATAAGATTGTATGTACATAACAATCAAATAAAAATCACAGCAAATAATCCAGAACAAGAAGAAGCTGAAGAACTAATTGATGTAAAATATAAATCAGCAGAACTTGAAATTGGCTTTAATGTAACCTATTTATTAGATATATTAAACACATTAAAATGCGATAGCGTACAGCTTTTATTAACTGATGCAACATCAAGTGTTCAGATTGAAGACATTAATGATCAATCAGCCATTTATGTTGTTATGCCAATGCGTTTATAATCAAATCTCATCTAGCTTCTGGTAATGACCAGAAGCTTTATTCATTAATATGACAATTTCACAAATCAAAATTCATCATTTCCGTAATATTGATTATGCTGAGTTATCATTATCTCATCATTTCAACTACATTATAGGTGATAACGGTAGTGGCAAAACCAGTCTACTTGAAGCCATTTATATGCTTGGACATGGTCGTGCATTTAGACACATTCAATCCAATCGAATTATACAACATGAACAACCAGAATTAGTTTTATTCAGCCAAATTAAATCAATCAATCAGCAAACCCGAACAATTGGTCTTGCAAAAAATCGTAATAATGATAATAAAATAAAAATTGATGGTGATGATGGTTTCCGATTAACTGATTTAGCTAAACTTTTACCGATCCAATTAATCACACCTGAAGGTTTTGATTTACTGACTGGAGGTCCAAAATATCGACGTTCGTTTATTGATTGGGGCTGCTTTCATCATTATCCCGAATTTGTTCATCTTTGGAACAATTTAAAACGTTTATTAAAACAACGTAATGCTTTACTAAAACAATGTGATAACTATAATCAATTACTACCTTGGGATAAAGAACTTTCCCCTATCGCTGAAAAAATAAGCCAGATTAGAGCGGATTATTCTCAAAATATTTTCCCTGAGATTATTCATACTTGCCAAGATTTTCTACCTGAATATCAAATTAATTGCCAATATTATCAAGGTTGGGAACATGGTATCGAATATTCCGAAATATTACGTAAACAATATGAAAGAGACAAATTTATTAATTACACTTCGGTTGGTCCTCATAAAGCAGATATTCGATTACGTGTCGATAATATTCCAGTTGAAGATCTGTTATCTCGGGGGCAGCTAAAATTATTAATGTGCGCGTTACGTCTTTCTCAAGGTGAGTACTATTCAAAACAAAACTCACAACCTTGTGTTTATTTGATTGATGATTTCGCTTCAGAATTAGATAATACCAAACGAGAATTATTAGCAAAGCGTCTAAAATTGGCTAATTCACAAGTATTTATTACTGCAGTAAGTCAAGATCAGATTACCCATATGATCAATGAAAATGATAAGATTTTTCACATAAAATCTGGTATAATTTCTTAGATATACTGAACGATATAAACAATCAAACAAGTCGAGAAATTCATGTCTAATTCTTACGATTCTTCTAGTATTAAAGTACTCAAAGGGCTTGATGCTGTCCGAAAACGTCCAGGAATGTATATTGGTGATACAGATGATGGAACAGGACTTCACCATATGGTTTTTGAAGTAGTCGATAATGCCATAGACGAAGCATTAGCTGGTTATTGTCACCATATTGAAGTAACTATTCATCCTGATAACTCTGTTTCTGTGCGAGATGATGGTCGAGGTATTCCAACTGGTATTCATGAAGAAGAAGGAATTTCAGCCGCTGAAGTTATCATGACCGTGTTGCATGCTGGTGGTAAATTTGATGATAATTCTTATAAAGTTTCTGGTGGTTTACATGGTGTAGGTGTTTCGGTTGTTAATGCCTTATCAGACAAATTAGAATTAATTATTTACCGCGATGGAAAAATTCATCGCCAAGTCTATAACCTTGGTGTGCCGCAAGAGCCACTTAAAGTCATTGGTGAAACAACGGAATCAGGTACCTATGTTCGTTTTTGGCCAAGTCCAGAAACCTTTACCAATATTGAATTTATCTACGAAATTTTAGCTAAACGCTTACGAGAACTCTCATTTTTAAATTCAGGCGTATCGATAAGACTACTTGATGAGCGCACTGGTAAAAGTGAACATTATCATTATGAAGGTGGGATTAAAGCGTTTGTTGAATACTTAAACAAAAATAAAAACCCTATTCATCCTAAAATTTTCTATTTTAGTACCGAAAAAGACGGTATTGGCGTTGAAATAGCATTACAGTGGAACGATGGATATCAGGAAAACATCTATTGTTTTACTAATAATATTCCACAGAGAGATGGCGGCACCCACTTAGCTGGTTTTCGTGGTGCCATGACTAGAACACTTAACAATTATATGGAAGCGGAAGGGTACAGTAAAAAAGCGAAAATCAGCGCGACAGGCGATGATGCTCGTGAAGGTTTAATTGCAGTAGTATCTGTAAAAGTTCCAGACCCTAAATTTTCATCACAAACTAAAGATAAGTTGGTTTCATCAGAAGTTAAATCAGCGGTGGAATCTACTATGGGTGAAAAATTAGCTGAATACTTACTTGAAAACCCATCAGATGCCAAAATTGTTGTTGGTAAAATCATTGATGCAGCAAGAGCCCGTGAAGCTGCACGTAAAGCACGTGAAATGACACGTCGTAAAGGCGCCTTAGATTTAGGGGGATTACCTGGTAAGCTGGCTGATTGCCAAGAAAAAGATCCCGCTCTTTCAGAACTCTACTTAGTGGAAGGGGATTCTGCTGGTGGCTCGGCTAAACAAGGTCGTAACCGTAAAAATCAAGCTATTTTACCGCTTAAAGGTAAAATTCTAAATGTTGAAAAAGCGCGTTTTGATAAAATGCTGTCTTCCCAAGAAGTAGCGACACTAATTACTGCTCTGGGTTGTGGAATTGGTCGTGACGAATATAATCCTGATAAAATGCGTTATCATAGTATCATTATTATGACCGATGCTGACGTCGATGGTTCACACATTCGTACGTTGCTATTAACGTTCTTTTATCGTCAAATGCCAGAAATTATTGAACGTGGTTATGTTTACATTGCTCAACCACCTTTATATAAAGTAAAAAAAGGCAAACAAGAACAATATATTAAAGATGATGAGGCGATGACTCAATTTCAAATTGCTTTAGCTCTTGAAGATGCATCATTACATGTAAATGATCATGCACCAGCATTAGCTGGGGAAGCATTGGAAAAGCTCATTGCTGAATATCAAAAAGTCGAGAAGTTAATTACTAAAATGGAACGACGATACCCTAAAGCGCTACTTTCTGAAATGGTTTATCATGAAGTATTAGATGAAAATATACTAAAAGACCAACAGCAAGCGGAAAATTGGGCAAAAACCATTGTAGAAAAATTATCAAGTAAAGAACAACACGGCAGTAGCTATGGTTATTCAGCTCCTTTTAATGAAAAAACACAATTATATGTACCAATCATAAAAGTAAGAACACATGGCGTTGATACTAATTATGCATTAGACCAAGTCTTTATTCATAGTAATGAATATCGCAATATCTGCCACTTAGGAGCACAATTAAAAGATCTACTTGAAGAGAGTGCATTTATTCAACGAGGTGAGCGTAAACAGCCTGTTAATTCTTTTGAAGAAGCTGTTGATTGGCTAATTCGCGAATCTCGTCGAGGACTCACTATTCAGCGCTATAAAGGTCTAGGAGAAATGAATCCGGAACAACTATGGGAAACAACGATGGATCCAACTAGTCGCCGGATGTTACAAGTGACGATCAAAGATGCTATAGAGGCTGATCAACTGTTCACCACATTAATGGGTGATGAAGTTGAACCTCGTCGATTATTTATCGAAGAAAATGCGTTAAAAGCAGCTAATTTAGATTTTTAAAATTGTTTTTTCAATAGAAATAAATTAAAAAACCAGACAACTGTCTGGTTTTTTTTTAACAATTAATATCATTCTTTTACCACCTTATTCAATCTATTGAATCGATTAAATAAAAGAATTTATTGACACACAGGCCTATCTACTTTCAGATCTGAAACGGCTTTATTCATCTGCTTAATCATATCTTTTGAACTTTGAGCTATATAAACTTTTCCTCCAGTCATATTAGCAACACAATCAATTTTATGTTCGCCTGCAATATCTACAATATTAATTTTTAGCTTTGGTTTTTTTGTAGCAATATAATTTGCTAATGTACAGATATTATTCTTAGAACAGTTATCTTCACCATCACTAATAATTAAAATATAATCTTCACGTTTAACACCATCAAGCATGCTACTTGCTTTCTCTAAACCACTATAAAGTGGCGTTCCTCCACCACCAACAGCCGATGGATTAAGTCTATTTATATTATTTTTTAAAATATTACGGCTGGAATAATCATAAAATTGTGTAGCATGTGCTGCTGGACAATGATTTAAAGTTACAAGCGAAATGTCGATATTAGGTTGTATTTTATCAATACTTGATAAAGCTACTTTTTTACTTGTCGACAAACGACTTGGTAAACGAGTCATCTTCTTATAATATTTAATTTTTTCTTGTTCTGACATATAACTTGGATAACCGTAACCTAAATATTGAAAGAACTGCTCTACTTCGGATGGTGGTTCAGCTAGCGTTGCAATCATGGATAAAGAGTTATCAAACACAATAATCATTCTTGATGGGTTAGGATTATTCTTTATCTCTTCTTTAGTAATACAATTCGGAGGATTTTTGACTTTTGGCACTGGTTTAGGTGCATTTTCTATCTTGATATCTTGCTTTTTATCTTCAATTGGTAACTCTTTTGGCTCTAAATTCTCAACAAATTTAGGTTCTTCTTTAGAAGATTCAGCAATTGGTTCTGGCTCTGGTTTTTTTACCAATATAGGAGGAATAATGGTAATTTGAGGTATCGTTTCTGCTAGTTTATCCTTGTTAAATGGATAAAAACAGAACAGCAAAGCACCTAATGCGGCTAATAATAAAGATAACAATAACACATGCCACCATCTCCAGAAAGTTTTTGGAGAAATGACTGGCTCTGTAATGGCTGATTTAGGTAAAACAGGCTCATCAAGGCTATAAATTATTACGGGGTCATCATTAATAACAAAAATTTCATTACTTAAACTTTTGATCCGAGGTAACCATAATGAAATTATTTTTTGCTGTTCTTCATCCAATACAATTGTTTTGATAGATGTTTCAACATCATTTATTCGAGTTTGTAACGTTTCCGTTATCTTTTGTTTTAATGACTCATCTGCAATACTATCAACTGGAATAGGTTGACCTTCAAGGTTTGTGTACCAAGCTAAATATTGATTATTATCTATTAACTTCGGTACCGCAAAAATCGAAAAAGTCCGTTCGGTCAAATAAGGTTTTAGTAACGATAATATTAAATTATATTGATCTAATAAAATGAGTTTTGATGGATTGTTGTCATCGACTTTAACTCGAGTTATACGTTGCATTGTTAACCCACGTCCTTATTTCTAATTATTTTCAGACTATCATACAAATCTAGTGTGAAGCCTATTTATATCATTATTTTTTAATTAATTTCTATAAGAAATATTTTTTAACTTAATATCATTCACAGATAGGTTTAGTAATATTCAAGTCAGAAACAGCATTATTCATTTGATTAACAATTTCTGTCGGATTTTGTGCGATATAAACTTTACCACCTGTGCTTTTCGCTACACAGTCAATTTTATGTTGCCCAGCAATATCAACAATATTAATTTTTAAACGAGGCTGTTTAGCTGCAATTTTACTAGCTAATGTACAAATATTACTTTTAGTACAATTATCTTCACCATCACTAATTATTAAAATATAATCATCGCGATTTACACCATCAAGCATTTTACTCGCTTGCTGTACACCACTGTATAATGGCGTAGCACTATTATATTCTAATGGATTGAGTTTATTAATCTTATTTTTTAGTTTTTCGCGGCTGGCATGATCATAAAATGAAGTTGTTTGTGCAACAGGGCAACTGGTTAATGTAACGAGAGCAATATTAATATCTTTTTGTATTTTATCAATAGTTGACAATGCGACTTTTTTACTACTTGATAAACGATTAGGTAACCTTGTCATTCGCGCTTCATAAGCATCAGCTTCTTTTTCTGTCATCATACTAAAATCACTTGCTAAATACTGATTAATAGCTGATTTTGACTCCATTAACGTTAATGTCATTGAAGCCGAATTATCAAATATCATCACCATTTTCGATGCATTATTATTTTTTATCACATCTTCTTTAGGAATACAATTTCTAGCAACAGGAGCCGGTTCTGGTTTCTTAACCAATACTGGCGGTATAATAGTTAATTTAGGTATTTCGTCTACTATATTGGCTTTATTGAAAGGATACAAAAAGTATAACAAGGATCCTAATGCTGCAAATAAAAGAGCTAATATCAGAAAATGCCACCAACGCCAAAATTTTTTCATCGGTATAGTTGAAAGCGCAACAACAGGTGGTGGTAAGATAGGATCTTCAAACGTATTTATAATCACTGGTTCACCATTAACAATATAGATTTGGTTACCTAAACTTTTAATTCTTGGTAACCAAGATGAAACCAACGCTTGTTGATCCTCATTCAACTGCAAAGATTTAATGGTTAATTCAATGTCGCAAATTCGTGTTTGTAATTTTTCTGATATTTGCTTTTTTAATACTTCATCAGCAACACTATTTAGAAAAACAGGTTGCCCCTGAAGATCTGTATACCACCCCAAATACTGGTTGTCATCAATTAATTTGGGCGTAGCTAAAATTGAAAAGGTTCGTTCAGTTAAATGTGGTTTTAATAACGTTAACAAAGAATTATACTGATCCAATAAAGACATTTTTTGAAAATCATTATGATCAATCTTAATCCTTATTATTCGCTGCATTTGTTATTAATTCCTTACATTTAACATTTCTTATCAATATTTAATTAAGCATCAGTATGTTTATATATTCAATGCTTTTTGTAATTTTTGAAGTTTCATATTCAATTTATCGAGTTCAACTTGTTTTTCAATTTCTGACTTATTTGATTGATTAACTTGTTTGAATTGTTGTTGAATGTCATTAACTTGTTTTTGTAAATCATCACGACCTTTAGCTTTTTCTTTAATTTCATTAGTCAATTTCATTAAGTCTTGTTTAAGTTTGTTTTGCTGAGCTTGTTTTTGCTTAAGGCTTAAAGTTGTGTCATTTTTTTGTTTTTCTATATTGGCATAAATTTCTTTAAACTGCTGGTTAGCTTTTTGCTCATTTTCAAGAATTTGTTTCTTCTGATCGATACGTGTCTGGTAATTACCAGAATAGTTACAGCTTATTTTATCCATAATACCCAAATTAGTATTTCTTGGATCGCATTGTTCTGGGGTCGTTGAACAACCTACTAGTGAAACTAAAGACAAAAGTGAAATAATAGATATTTTTTTCATAATTAACTGACCTTCACAGCTGAACGTTGTTTAGTAACTAAATTAATTTGTTTTTCAAGTGCTGAAATTTGTTTATGTAATTGACCAATTTCTTTATCTAATCTTGTTACATTTACACCTGATTGTTGTTCTTGTACAGAAAGATTAACCCAATCATTTTCAACTTTTTTAATTCGGTTTAATTTATCATTCAGATAAGCAATGTTTGCATCAATTTGAGTTAAATTTTTCTGAGCTTGTTTTTTATTCACATTATCATTTTTTATTTGTTCATTTAATGTATGAAGGGTAGCTAAATTTTTATCCAAAACATTCTTTGCATTTTGTGTAATTGATTGAACTTCTAGTGTGTTTTGTTGAAGATCTTGAATGTAAGCATCAATACGCATCTCAGCATCAGCATACTCTGCGCGTTTAGTATCCAAATAATAATTTCCTCCCATCATTACACCACAACCAATAGCTGCTGAAGCAAGGCACGTGCGCGCTTTTTCACCTAACAACAAACAACCAACTCCCATAATACCTACACCTATAGCACAAGCTTGCCAAGCGGATTTACTGAAAAATTGAGCGGTATTACCTTTAGTTAAAGCAGGATCGGCATTTCTAGTACTTACACCACCTGATGAGGATTGGCAACCAGTTAAAATTATCGATATGCATAAAGCTAATGTTCCTATTACTTTGTTCATTATTTTTTTCCTTTTATCTCATCACAAGACTGTAACCAAGTTGTTCTATCAACCTTTCCTGACACAATGTATTGATTAATATGCTGTAAATAAAGTTTTAAGTAATCACTCATGTTGGCTTTACCACTGTTTTCCAAAATAAATTGTGTGGGCTGGGCTTGCTCATTAATGATATTTTTTTCATAATTTGATGCAGTAGTAACGATAGTATCGGCATAATATTTTAAAATAAAGTCTCTTGCATTTTTTGATTCATTGAGTACCTGTTTTAAATTATTGAGCTTAACTTTTGAACACATATTATCATCAGGCAATGTTTCTGTTTCATCTGGATCGCAAATTTCATTAGTCATTGCATTATACAAGTTATTATTGTATTCAAATTTACTGTTTAAATCTGAAACATTGGCGCACAAAAACGCACCTAATTGTAATGCTGACTGTATAGAACGATTTCGTTGTTCATCTCTAGCTTGATTTGCACTACGTAACAACGTATTGAGTTGATTCAATTCTTTTTTTGTTTTTTCATCATCAACTTGTTTAGTAATTTTCTCAAGTTCATTAACAACGTTACCATTTGCTGAACTTGTTGTTTCATTTCCAAGTTCACTCCATTGTTTATCTAAAACTTTAACAGCCTCACTTGAATTCATGATTGAAGTTGTATAAACCAAACGAAATCCAACATCCTGACTCTTGTAAGCACCTTTATCATCATAATAAGGTTTTTCAGTACGAAATGCTGTAGTTATTGACGACTCAGGAGTTAAATAACTGCCACCACGAACAATCATTCCACCTTCTTGCCCATGATAACGATCTAACTTATTCATACGAAAAGAGTCAAACATCATTTCATTTGCATTACCCAAAATATCATAAATATCCAGCGGATTAGGCTGTAATCTACCTATAAGTTGTAGTTTACCATTGGCAGATTTTGCTCCTGAAAACCAAGCGTAATTTTCTAAGTTAGCTGTCATTGGAAAGTGGTTTTCACGAAATTCAGATTCAGTTACTTTTGTACCACCTCGTGCTGCATATTCCCATTCAGTATTATTAGGTAAGCGAAAATACCCATGTGGAATCTTGTTTAATTTGGTTTTTGTCTGATTTTCAATTAACCATCGGTTATATTTATCAGTAAATGCAATAGCATCAAACCAACTAATATTTGTCACTGGAAATATAAGTGAAATTTTTGCTGAAGGGCAAGTATCATTCATCACAGCTTGATATTGCAATGCTGTTACTTCATATTTACCTATCAGATAATATCGTTCTTTACCGTTATCTGAAAAACTACCCGAAATATAATTTGGAGTTGCATATTCAGCAAAACCAAGCTCTTTTTGGTTGCTACCCAGAATAACTTTGATATCATCTAGTGGTTTATTGGTAGGTGTATAAACTTTCTTCATCACCAAGCTACCATCACATGGCATTGGTAAAATAACATCATCGTTCGATGGTTTAGGATTATAAAAACTAGTATCCCATGGCTCAGCATAGCTGATGAAAGGAAATAAACTCATGCCTATAGATATTAATAAACAAAAAATATTTTTTTTAGTATTAAACTTCTCGTAAACTTTCAGCTGGCTGGATTTTAATGGCACGTTGACCTCCTATAACCACAACAATACATGCAATAAACATGGTCAGCATAAATGCTACAACCAGATGCCGAAATTGTAATCGACTTACAATAGGTTGTGAAATTAAATTTTCACCTAAAACACTATTAAACGCATGATTTCCTAATAAAAATAGAATAATAGATACAAAAAATGCCAAGCAACTCAATATTACAGCTTGGTTAATCAAATAAAGCATAATATTTTTTGATTGAAAACCAAGCAAACGCATAAAAGCAATATCTTTACGCTTACGTTCAATGTTACATAAAAATGAACCAGTAAATGATAAAATACAACCAAAACCTGCAGTAATAGCAATTACACTAAAAATAAAACTAAATACCCGATCAATTGCTTTTATATTTTCAATTGCATTAGATTGAGTACGCGTTTCAATATGCTTTTCTCGTAATTTAAAAGATAACGGCGCCACACTATCTAGTGAATTAGCATAAATACGGGCTCGTGCAAATGAAGTATGGTTTGGAGGATTAAGTTTCCCGACTTGAGTTGCAAAAAGGTCACTTTGATAACCATCATAAAAATTTTCCATAGCAATCAATAAATTTAACGAAACAAAAGCAGCTGTTCGGCTATAACGATTTTCTGGAATAATGCCAATAACGTCTAATTCAGTTACACCTTTTTCGAATTTACCATCAAGTTGTCTTGTAATAATTAGTTTTATCCGGCTACCAACAGTAACTTGCATTTTTTCCGCCGATAAAGCACTTAGTAAAACTTTATTTTCATTATCAATTGTAGGTAGATCGTTTGTAAGTGGATCTCCACTAGCCGTTGGTATGATCTCAGCGTTACTTACAAAATGGCTTGAATCTTTTATTAAATCGGCCTGAGTATTAAGCGAGCGAGTTAATGGGATG
This sequence comes from uncultured Gilliamella sp., assembly GCA_946481345.1. Taxonomy (GTDB): domain Bacteria; phylum Pseudomonadota; class Gammaproteobacteria; order Enterobacterales; family Orbaceae; genus Gilliamella. Next base: position 26,123 of record CAMLMY010000029.1, read on the forward strand.
ACAAAAGCTGTTTCTGGTTGCGCTCTTATCCAATCAAACATTGCATCATCAAGATTTAAATTTCCTACAATTTTTACTTCCAAATTTTGTGGATCATTAAGTAATTGCTGACGAAGCTGTGAAACGACCCCATACTTTAAACTAAATAATAATAATAATGGTGTAATAACAGATATAACCGATGCAATGATGCAAAATGAAACTTTTTTGTCATACCATAAATCAGCAAATGACAAACGAATAATCAGCAACCATTTAGATATTACTTTAGCCATTTTTACTGCCTATCATGTAAAGGTAAAAATTCTGATGAATGTGAGGAGACTAACTTAGCAGATAAAGTGAATAAACCTTTAGTTGAAATACGTTGCCAGTCATGAGTAACTATTATAGCTGCAATATTATCTTGTTTTGCCTGTTCAATAATTAAATCAAAAAGTAAATTCGCATTATAAGGATCGAGAGCAGAGGTTGGTTCATCTGCAAGTAGTAATGCTGGTTTATGGATAATTGAACGAATAAAAGAAGCTCGTTGACGCTCACCAATCGATAATTGTTTAGGATATTTATTTAGCAAATGAGAAATACCTAGTTTATCTATCAAATATTCTAACCGTGCATTATCAACATTTTTTTGTAATAATTTAATTGGCAATAAAATATTATCATATATCTTCAAAAAAGGCAGTAAACCACCAGTTTGCAACATAAATCCTAAATATTGAGCACGTATATTGGCTAATTGATTTATATCATTGTTATTAATCCATTTAGCAATATCAAGATCGTTATTATCTAAAAAAAGTTTAAAGCCATCTACCTTATCTGGTTTAAGAATCATACCAATCATTTCAAGCAAAGTACTTTTTCCCGATCCACTGTCTCCTTGAATCACAACAACATCCCCTGCTCTTAATTTCAATTCAGGTAAACAGACTCTAAAAGAAGATTTACCCGTTAATCGAGAAATTTCAAGTTGTTTTATTACTAACATTTGCTTTACGGTAACATTTCTAATGGAATAGGATAAACATTATCTCGTGGATCACTTCCTTCAGCTAATGAAATCCAACGATCAACATCGGCATTACATTTTTGGTAATAACGAACTTTACTATTTAAATTTCGAATAAATTTTTCTTGCTCTAAACCAC
>CAMLMY010000030.1 GCA_946481345.1 uncultured Gilliamella sp.
CAAGGGGCTGCATTACTAGCCAATGCTACCGCTTTAGGTATTCCACTCAAATTAAGTAAGATGGCAGTGGGTGACGCAAATGGTAGTGCGACAATACCTGATGCAAGTCAAACCAAGCTAGTTCACGAAGTGTATAAAGCACCGCTTAATTCATTAACCACTGATGAAAAAAATCCTAATCAAATTATCGCTGAATTAGTTATTCCTGAAAATCAGGGCGGTTGGTTTATTAATGAAATCGGTTTATATGATGAAAGTGATACTTTAGTCGCTGTCGGTAATTGCCCTACTACCTATAAACCACTACTATCTGAAGGTAGTTGTCGAACACAAGTCATACGAATGATTATTGTAATGGATAATGTTAATGCGGTTGCACTTAAATTTGATCCATCTGTAGTATTAGCCACTCGTCAATATGTGGAAAATTTAATCACCAACAAAATAGCCAATCATGAACAAACAACTAATCACCCCAATGCCACCACAAATTCAAAAGGTTTTGTTCAACTAAATTCAGCCATTGATTCTAATCTTGAAAACCAAGCTGCAACACCATTAGCTGTAAAGAAAACATACAATCTGATTAGTGAAACCAACAAAGTAATATCAAATATAACAGATAGATTACGATATTTAAATGATAGTTCTCAACTCTCAACAGCGAACAAACGTTATATTTTTGTTATTAAAGACGATGCTTCGGCAGGTGTATTTGATACCGTTGATGACAGATTTGTCTGGAGTTTTAATAATGATGGTTTGTGTGCAGGATATGTGGATTCATCACGAGTTGGGGGATTAGATCAATTTGTTAAAGATAGAACTACACCAGTGGGAGTACCTATGCCCTGGCCACAAATTCATCCACCTGCTGGGTATTTTGAATGTAATGGCGCTAAGTTCGATAAAGATCTGTATCCTAAACTGACTGTTGTATATCCGTCTGGGAAATTACCAGATTTACGAGGTGAATTTATTCGGGGTTGGGATAATGCTAGAGGAGCTGATCCAGATCGAAATAGAAAGGTTTTAAGCTGGCAAGCTCAACAAATTTCAGCACATAAACATGTTGAGGGATGGGGTGAAAATCGTAGAAAGCTTAATAGTAGTCAACTGCAAAGATCTGCGCCATTTGGGTCTACAGGTATTACAGGCCATATGTGGGGTAGTTCATCTAGTGATTATGATAATCCACTATACTATACAAATGATGGTACTAATGGAGAATTAAAAACATCAGCCGGAACAACATCATGGTACAATTTAAATCCGGCTGGATTAGTTGGTACAGAAACAAGACCTAGAAATATCTCGTTTATGTATATAGTTAAAGCAGAATAATTAGGAGAAAAATAATGAAATATCAATTACAACCAGAATCAGCTGTATTAGATAATAGCGGCTTAACAATTTCAGCCGGCTGGGTCGTTGTTTATAATGTTGACGCTAAAGGTGAATTTTTACAAGCCACCTATCAATATTTACCAATTGGTGTTGGTTTACCGGCTAATGCTTATTTAGAAGCACCACAAAGCGTTAAAGATAATCAGGCAATCATTCATGATGGTCAACAATGGACCTATCCTAAAGATTTACGTGGCACTAAGATTTACTCAATTGAAACGGGGGGAGAAACTATCCTTCAAGAGGTCGGTGAAATTCCTGATGGTTTTACTGAATTAAAACCAACTAGTGAATTTGATAGCTGGGATGGGAAAAAATGGCAGTTTGATAAAAATAAACAACATCAATATGAAGTCAATCAAGCTTCAACCAAGAAAAATCAACTTCTCGCTGAAGCAACTACGCAAATCAGTTATTTACAAGATGCGGTTGATTCACAAATTGCCAATGAGCAAGAAGCGCAATTACTCGTTGAATGGAAAAAATATCGAGTGTTAGTAAATCGCATTGATATCAAACAAGCACCTAGTATCGAATGGCCAGAAAATCCAAATAACTAATTTTAATATCAATTACTGTCATTTACTTTTTCAATTTAGCGTAGTAAATGACAGTTTTTATGTCTGATATATACATCTTATATAGTAAATATTATCACTATAAATTGTAACAATTTCCACTACAAATCCAATCACTAACTCCTTTATATCAAATATGTAAATATTGATAAGTACATTAACTTTATGATATGTAAACCACAACGGAGAACTTATGGCTAACGACTATCATCACGGCGTCCGAGTCATCGAAATCAATGAAGGTTCACGCTCTATCAGAACAGTATCAACTGCTGTTATTGGTATTGTTTGTACTAGCGATGATGCCGATTCGACGCATTTTCCACTCAACATCCCTGTCTTGATTACCAATGTCAATACCTCAATCGGCAAAGCTGGCTCGACAGGAACACTTAAATCAACACTAGAAGCAATTGCAGATCAATGTTCACCTGTTATTGTTGCGGTTCGTGTTGAAGAAGGTGCAACTATTGAAGAAACCGAAGCAAATATCATTGGTACCACGACTGAAGATGGCAAATACACTGGTATGAAAGCACTGCTTTCAGCACAAACTCAGTTAAAAGTAAAACCACGTATTTTAGGTGTGCCTGGTTATGACTCATTACCGGTTGCTACCGCACTAATCTCATTAGCACAAAAATTACGTGCCTTTTGTTATGTTTCAGCTTATGGTGCTAAAACCAAAGAACAAGCCGTACTTTATCGAGATAAATTAGGTGCTCGTGAAGCTATGGTAATTTGGCCAGATTTTGTCGGCTTTGACACTACACAAAAGCAAAATGTCACTTTAGCTGCAACGGCTAGAGCTTTAGGACTACGTGCCCAAATTGACCAGAAAGTTGGTTGGCATAAAACATTATCAAATGTTCCTGTCAATGGCGTCACAGGCATTTCTAAAGATGTATTTTGGGATTTGCAAGAGGAAAGCTCAGACTCAAATTATTTAAACGAACATGATGTAACTACTTTAATTTGCAATCAAGGCTATCGTTTCTGGGGATCTCGTACTTGTTCTGCTGATACATTATTTGCGTTTGAAAACTATACGCGCACCGCTCAAGTATTAGCTGATACCATTGCTGAAGCACAATTTCAATTAGTTGACGTACCAATGCATGCTTCTTTAATTAAAGATTTAATTGAATCAATTAATAATAAATTCCGTGAATTAAAATCTAATGGTTACATTATTGATGGTAAAGCATGGTTTGATCCCGAAACTAATACAGCGGACATTCTAAAAGCAGGAAAATTATATATTGATTATGATTATACACCAGTGCCGCCACTTGAAAATCTTATGTTACGCCAACGCATTACCGATAAATATTTGGTTGAGCTGGCTAATGCTGTCGCCACTAACTAAGGAGAACAATTAAATGGCTCTACCAAAAAAACTCAAATACTTTAACGTTTATGTCAATGGAACCTCTTTTGCTGGTGTAGTCGAATCATTCACACCACCAAAATTAACTCGAAAATTTGAAAATTATCGTGGTGCGGGTATGCCAGGGAGCGTGCCAATCGACATGGGATATGAAGATGATGCATTAAATATTGAATGGACAATCGGTGGGTTAGCTCACGAAGTACTGAAACAACATGGAGGTTCGCTCAATGGCGTCACATTACGTTTTGTAGGTGCTTATCAAAAAGAAGATAGTGAAGACTTTGTTAAAGTTGAAATTATTGTTAACGGACGCCATAAAGAGCACGATCGTGGTGAGCTTAAACTAGGTGAAAGCAACTCAACAAAAATTACTACGCAATGTACTTATTATAAAGAGATCGTCGACAATGAAGAAATTACTGAAATCGACGTAATCAACATGATTGACAAAGTAAACGGTGAAGATCGTCTATCCAAAGCACGCAATGCCATTGGACTATAACAATTTATTTAAAATTAATCAGTAAAATAAAAAAGCCCGCAAGGGCTTCTCACGAGGGAAAACAAATGACTAACAGCAAAAAAATCACTTTAAAAACTGGAATTAAATCGGGTAAAACCACCATAAACGAATTTACTATCCGCAAACCTTTAACGGGTGATTTACGTGGTGTTAAATTGCTAGAATTTATTGATTTAAATATCGACTCATTAGCAAAAGTATTACCACGCATTACGACACCATCTATTGCTGAACATGAAGTATTTAATTTAGATTTAATTGATTTATCGGAAATTACTAAAGAGGTGATCAATTTTTTGTCCCCGAACTCGAACGATGCCAACAAGGAATCCCTAACCGAGTAGAAGAGGCAATGGCAGATATTGCGCTAATCTTTCATTGGCATCCGTCTGCCATGGATGAATTAAACTTATCTGAACTTATGGAATGGCGAGAGCATGCTCGCGTCAGAAATGGCACCGATAATCAATAATAATCGATAAATTATAAAAAATAAAAGGTGCCATTAGACGTTGTTGATTTTTATATAATTTTAAAAATCAAATCATTATTTAATTAATGCGCTCAATATAAACATCATTAATCAAAATCAGAAAAATCAAAGTTTATTAATTATGTGCAAAAAATTTAAAAAAAAACCGAAAACTAAAAATAACAGATCTAGAGCAAATAGTAAAAATAAGCCTCAATCTAATGCAAGGTCTTCTGAAATTATTGAGTTAAAAAAAATTAATGAGCAGGCTAATTCCAACATCGTTAACAAAATTTCAGATAATCAAGAAAAAAGAATCTCGAAAAGTAAAGAGATAAAAGAAGTTGGAATAAATATCGTCAAGCCGGTATTAAAAACAGTTGAAAATACAGTTAATTATTCTATTGAACTTGAGTTGGCAATGAATAAGGTAGCGAGACAAGTTAAAAGTCTACGTGATCTACAAGGAAAACCAGCTAAATTATTTAATAATATGAAAGCTCAAATTCAATCACTCAGCCAACAAATATCGCCCTCCAAAGGAACATTAGGTATTGCTGAACAAGTAGAATCGAATGCCAAATTAGATATAACTAAACAAAGCGGTCCAATAAGTGAACAACACAAACAACTGCAGAATTTAAACGGAATCTCGGCAATGTCAACCAATAATTTGCCTTTACTTAATCAACAACAATCATTGATAAATAATCCAAATACATTTAATTCATCACAAATAAAAGCAGATATTGACTGTAAAAGCCTCATATCACAATTTGAATTGTTGAGTGCCACACTAGCTTATAGCTTAAATTCTGTCGGTGGCATCATACAAGGTTTAATAGCATTGTTAACCGAACTCACAGCAAATACCCAGCAATGGATTAATAACTTTCTTAAGTTTATAAACACCTTTAATGAAATAATCTCAATTATATCTAGTGTAAAAACAATATTAGATGAACAAGGAAACGATCCTATTAAAAACTTAACTAATTCATTTGGTGAGTTAGAAAATGTTCTCACAATATTTGATGAAATAATCTCAATTACATCTAGTGTAAAAACAATATTAGATGAATTAGGAATCAATTCTATTACAACCTTAATTAATTCATTTAAAGGTTTAGGAAATGTTCTTACAAAAGTTGGTCAATTTCTAAAAGGTCCTACAGGACTCGCCTTTATGGCAATTGCAGCAGTAATTGTCGTTGTTGCTCTTTTAATTCGAAAATATTGGGAACCAATCAGTGCTTTTTTCATTGGTTTTTGGGAAGGACTTATCAATGAAATACAACCATTAATAGATATATTTATGGATATATTTTCTTTTTTAGGTCCAATATTTACTGCTATAGGTAATGCAATTGGTGAAGTAATAAACTGGTTTAGTGAATTATTATCACCAATAAAACTAACTAATGAACAGTTTGAAAGTTGCAAATCGGCTGGAGTATCTTTTGGCTCAGTTATTGGCAAAATTTTTATGTCAAGATTCAATCTGTTAATTAACCTGTTTAAAACGCTTAAAGAAAAGATAGGTGATGCTTGGGATCTTATTATGTCATTACCTGACAAAATAGCTTTAATACCAAGCAAAATAAAAGAGTTTTTTACTGGCGAAAATGGGTTGTTAACCATGTTCATCAAGTTTGGAGGCGATATTGTTGAAGGGCTAGTAAATGGCCTAAAAAAACGATGTAATGAATTAAAAGATAGCATATTAGAGCTTGGTAGTAATGTGTGCAGTTGGTTCAAATCAAAACTAGGAATTAATTCACCATCTAAAGTCTTTAAAGAATTCGGTATTAACACTATATCAGGCTATCAACTCGGGATTGATAGAACGCAAGGTAGTGTTCTAGATTCAATGAGTAAATTTGCTGACAAAGTCACAAAAAATGCACCACAAATGCCGTTGAATACCATGAATAATAGAACAAATACTGTTGCAAATTCTGGGAATAGTAATATTCAAGAAGGAATATCACAATACTACATTACCATCAATGCAGCACCTGGCATGAATGAACAAGAAATAGCCAGAGTTATCACTCAAGAACTTGATCGTCGAGAACAACAGAAATTATTTCAAATTAGAAGCAGCTTAAGGGATATTTACTAAAATGATGATGTGTTACGGCTTTTTTGTTTTCTGCTTAAAAACATTACCCTATCAAAATATGATAGTAAACAAAAGTTGGAACTGGGCTACTAATGATAGAGTCAACAAACGTTCAGCATTACAATTTACCGGCCCTAATAACGAAACAATAACTTTATCAGGTACAGTATACAGTGAAATAACCCATGGTGGGGTCAGTATTGACCTTTTGGAACGTATGGCGGATTTATCAGTACCAATGCCACTCATTGAAGGCGACGGTGTACCACTTGGTTTTTTTGTGCTAAATAATGTTGATAAAACTTACACCGAACTAAATCGTAACGGCACTCCGCGAAAAATTGATTTCACCATCAAACTAACTAAAGTTGATATTCCTGACTTTTTTAGTGAAAGTGCAATCAAAGACATTATAGATATTATTAAATAGGTGCAATATGGCTAGTCCTTTCTTTAAAATTATGTTATTAAATGATGAAAAAAAACTAGATATCACCCCAAAGTTTGATAATCGCCTAATATCAATGACGATTGAAGATAATAATGGATTTGAAGCAGACACAATTGATTTGGTTATTGATGATTCTGACCAAAAAATAAAGTTACCTCAGAGAGGGGCAAAACTAGAAGTTACGCTTGGCTGGTCAGCTGACAACCAAAATACCACTATTAATAATAAACAAGAGGTAATATTGGGAGCAAATATAAAAAATATTTTTAACATCACACAAGTTACTCATTCTGGAGCACCTGATATCATCACTATTAGAGGAGCTAGTGCCAATCTATCCGAAAAATTTATAAATAAACTTCATGAACGAATGTATGACAATATTACTATTAATACTTTAGTATCGACTATTGCCTCAACAAATACTTTACCATATCGTTGCTCAGAAGAAATTGGTTCTATAAAGATATTTAACGTTTATCAAACGAAAGAATCAGATAGCTCCTTTCTTACTCGAATAATTGATGAGTATGGAGGAGGCATGAGCATCAAAAATGGTATGCTATTAGTATTCAAGAAAGGACAAGGGATTACCGTAAATGGTAAGGCTATTCCACCAGCAGTTATCAAAAGAGAATCTGGAAACTCACATTCTTATACCATAAATAATGATAGTGAATATACAGGCGTAAAAGCCTTTTGGTATGATTATAGCAAACCTGAACCAGAGCAACATGAAATTATATATACAAAAAAAACAACTAATGAAACAAATAATGAAATAAATAATGAAACAAATAATGAAATAAATAATGAAACAAATAATGAAACAAATAATGAAACAAACGTATCTAAAAGTGAAACTGACGATAAAAATAATGAAGATAAGATCAAAATAATAAGATATGTTTATGCAACTAAAGAAAGTGCTGAACAAGCAGCTAAAACCACAATGGAAAAAATTGAACGTGGTATAGCAACTTTTTCACTTAAACTTGCCTTAGGTCGCCCAGATTTATTTACCGAAATGCCAGTTAGAGTAGAAGGTTTCAAAGAAGAAATAAACTCTACTGATTGGACAATTAAAAAATGTACACATTCATTAAGTAGATCATCAGGTTTTACAACTGAAGTTACATTGACAATTAAACCATAAAAACAAATTTAATTAATTTTATCAAAAATTCATCAATAATTTCAATTCTCAGCAAATGATGGCTCATCACAAAGAGTCATCAATGTAATCTGCAAAAAATAATTTAAATTAATAAGTTATCAAACTATAGCTCATCTGAAATTTACGACTATTTAATAAAAGACAAAACAAAATTAATAAAAAGTAAAATATAAAAATACTAGACTTAATCTTAAATTAATATAAAATTAACCTAAGATTAATAAAAAGAGGTTTGTCACATGAAATGTCCACATTGCCGAAATAAAACATTTATAAGATCGAGCGAAGAAATTAGTAACTTAACCCGTAAGCAGTATTACCAATGTTCCAATATATTTTGCGGACATACTTTCACTGCAATGCAATCCATATCTGAAACTATTGTACCAAGTGCAATTCCAGATCCAAAAGTTAACATTCCAATATCGCCATACAGTCGGCACGCCAAAAAGGCCTAAAACATTACCAGGTTGAATCATAAATCAATCTGGTTCCCTATTTTCTTAGTACAACTATTTACAGCTTCCTTTCTACTTTCTACTTTCTACTTTCTACTTTCTACTTTCTACTTTTTTGCAAGATAAAAAAATTAAATTCGAAAAATATCAACCGCCATTTTATCGCCATAGCCAAAAATCACAGGATTAACTAAATATTATAAAAGGAGACAACTTATTGAATTTAAATATCTTTGATGGTGGCCCCTACTGGACTTGAACCAGTGACCAATCGATTATGAGTCGACTGCTCTGACCAACTGAGCTAAGGGGCCATTTAGATGTGCTACTGACTTAGTAGGGTTGCGATTATAATAGAGTTAAATGGAATTTGCTATAGTTAAATTAATAAAAAAGGTTGATTTGCTTATTTATTAAACTTTATTTTATTGGATTTTGGTCAGTTATAAGATCTGATATTATTTGTTTAATTATCCTGATACAATAATTTGGTTTATTTTCGTGCGTTATTGGTTGAGGGGATATTATGTCTATAAAAAAATTATTACTTATTAGTGCAGCCATTTCAACATCATTGTTTTTAAATGCCTGTAGTGGTTCTAACTATCAACCTACGGCTGGTGGTAGTCAAGTTCAGTTTATTGATACTAAGCCTGCTGCTAACTGTCAATATTTAGGTAAAGCAGAAGGTCGTCGTAGTACTTTCTTTTCTGGTTTAAAAACTCACAGTGAGCTTATTCGTGATGCAGCATCGGAACTTAGGAATAATGCTGCGGCGATGGGTGGAAATATGATTTATAATGCGCAAGATGCCTCACAGCAATATATTTCTGATATTGCCCCAACAGATGTAGTCATGGTCGGTGAAGTTTATAATTGTAAATAACATTATTATTTAATAAAAAAAGGGAGATTTTATTCTCCCTTTTTTTAATTTAAACTTGGTTTAACCATTCTGTTTTTCAAATTGCTGCATAAAATCAATTAAGTAATTTACCCCATCAATATCCATTGCATTGTAGATTGATGCCCGCATACCACCAGCAATTCGATGACCTTTAATACCAATGATGTTCGCCTTAGTTGCTTCGCTAACAAATTTTTTATCGAGTTCTTCATTCGGTGATAAGAAAGTAACATTCATTATCGACCTATTAGCTGTAGCAACAGTATTGCGATAAAAATCAGATTGATCAATAAATTGATAAAGTAATTGCGCTTTAGCTTGATTACGCTTTTGCATTGCATTCAATCCCCCAAGACTTTTAATCCATTTAAAGACTAATCCAGACATATACCAAGCAAATGTTGGAGGGGTGTTAAACATTGAATCATGATCTTGCAAAGTTTTATAATCTAATACTGACGGTAGGATTTTATGAGCATAACCAATAAGATCCTCACGTACAATAACAATTGTAATACCTGATGGACCAATATTTTTTTGTGCACCCGCATAGATTATGCCATATTTACTTACATCAATGGGTTGCGATAATATACAAGATGAAAAATCGGCAACAACTGTTTTATCACCAAAACTAGGCTCTTCAAAAATTTCAATACCGTCGATAGTTTCATTTGGACAATAGTGTACATAAGCCGAATCATCGCTTAATTTCCATTCAGACATAGGTTTAACCGAGGTTAGACCGTTTTCTTTTACAACAACATTTTGTTCCTTGATTTGACAATATTTGCTGGCTTCTTTAGCAGCACATTGGCTCCAATATCCACTATTTATATAATCGGCAGTAGTTTTATTACCTAAAATATTTAATGGTACAGCGGCAAATTGTGCTCGAGCACCACCTTGGCAAAACAAAATTTTATAATTTTTCGGTACGTTTAATATCTCACGCAGATCGTCTGTTGCTTCAATAGCACATGCATCAAAATCTTTGCCTCTATGGCTTAATTCCATAACAGAAGCATCAGTATTATGCCAATTTAACAGTTCATTTTGTACTTGTTTTAATACATCAACAGGTAATTTGGCTGGGCCAGCACTAAAGTTATAACTTTTACTCATTACAGTTCACTTCAATCCATTTAAAAAAGAGCTCTATTTTTACACTCTCTTAAAAGATATACAATCATATTATTTATAAAAATATTTGTTTAATCGCTAGATTTGCATAAAAATGCCGACTGGTTGTCGGCAAGGTATTAGATAATTAAAAAAATAATTCGGATAATTAGGATAACTGCTTTTTAGCGTTTTCAATAGCAATTTTAACTTGTCGTGGTGATACACCACCTTTAGCTGAACGTTTGGCTAAACAAGATTCTAACGATAGTACTTCGTAAACATCTTCATCTATAACTGGACTAAATAACTTTAATTCTTCTAATGAGAGTTCTTCTAATGCTTTTTGTTTTGCGATTGCACCAACAACAGCTTCACCAACAATATGATGAGCTTCTCGGAAAGGGATACCTTTTGAGACTAAATAATCAGCAAGTTCAGTTGCATTTGAGTAACCTTGTTTTGCTGCTTCTTGGCAATTTTTATAATTGATTTTGATATCTTCTAAAACTAAAGCTGACATATCTAAACATTCTTGCCATGTGTCGATAGCATCAAATAAATGTTCTTTATCTTCTTGAAGATCTTTGTTGTAAGCCAAAGGCAGACCTTTAAGTGTCATCATAGCGCCAGCTAATGCTCCAGCCACTCGCCCTACTTTACCGCGAATGAGTTCTAATGCATCAGGATTTTTCTTTTGAGGCATAAGTGATGAACCAGAAGTTACTCTATCGGATAATTCAACAAAATTTGCTTCGCCACTATTGAAAATAATAAGGTCTTCAGCAAAACGCGATAAATGAACCATACCAATGGAAGCATTGTTAAGTAATTCTAGAATATGGTCCCGATCGGATACGGAATCTAAACTATTATTAGTTGCTTTTGCAAAACCGAGCCAGTGAGCCAATTCATCTCGATCCATTGGATAAGCTGTGCCTGCTAATGCTCCAGAGCCTAAAGGGCTGACATCTAAGCGTTTTAATGTATCTTGTAATCGGCTAATATCTCGGGTTAACATTTCAAAATAGGCTAAGCACCAGTGTGCAAAAGTAATCGGTTGAGCGCGTTGTAAATGAGTGTAACCAGGCATCACAGCATCTTGATGTAGTTCTGCCGTTGTTACTAGCGCTTGGCGTAAACGATTTATCGCATTAATTAATTGTGATATTTCAACCTTGCACCATAATTTAAGATCGGTGGTTGACTGATCATTTCGGCTTCGACCTGTATGTAGTTTTTTACCTAAATCACCAATTTTTTCAATTAATTTTTGCTCCACCCAACTATGAATATCTTCCGCATCACTTTGTAAAATTTGCTGCGGGTCTTGTTGAACCGAATTAAGTAATTCATTTAAAGCTTTTTCTAATTTTTTCTGTTCATCATAAGATAAGACATTAACCGTAACCAATGCCTTAGACCAAGCAATTGATCCAATGATGTCTTGCTCTGCAAGACGATAATCAAAACGCAATGAATCATTAAATTGTTTAAATCGTTGATCTGCCGCTTGGCTAAAACGCCCACCCCATAATGCCATAATTACCTCAATACTATCTTTCTTTAATTATTTGTACTACGATTTTTATTTATCGTTGTTAACTGGTTATATTTTTATAATAAATTTAAATTTAATCAACAGTAAAAGCAATATATACAGGACATTGCCTGTATATATTGGTTACTTTATTTAATTTAACTGCAAATCAGAAATTACTTTTTCGCTTTGGATTTAGTTTTGGCTTTAGCTGTCGCTTTTTCCTTATCTTCTGCTTTGGTTGCAGTTTTTTTAGCCTTTTTGGCTGGTTGTTTTTGCTTTTCTTCATTTAAAGCACGAATGCGTGACGATAATGAGAATAGACGAATAAATCCACCGGCATGGCTATGATCATAAACTTCATCTTCACCAAATGTAGCAAACTCTTCATTGTATAAGCTATTTGGAGATTTCTTTTGTACAGCAGTTGCACTGCCTTTATAAAGTTTTACCACAACTTCACCCGTCATATCTTCGGCTAGAACATCTGCAGCCGCTTGGATTGAACGACGATATGGAGCAAACCAGCGACCATCATAAACAACATAAGCCATTTCTAAACCTAATTGTTCACGCCATTTGAAACTGTCACGATCTAAAATTAATTGCTCTAAACCTCTTAAAGCGGTCATCATGATGGTTCCACCCGGAGTTTCATAACAACCTCGAGACTTGATACCTACTAAACGATTTTCAATGATATCGACACGACCTACACCATGTTTTGCACCAATTTTATTTAATGTTGCTACGCAATTATATGGAGATAATTTTTTTCCATTAACTGAAACAACTTCACCTTTTTCAATACCAATGGTGACAAGTTCTGGTTTATTTGGTGCATCTTCTGGTGAGACAGTCCAAGCCCAGCAATCAGCATTAGATTGATTCCATGTGCTCTCAAGAACGCCACCTTCTGTAGAAATATGCCATGCATTTTCATCACGACTGTAAATTTTTTCAACGGTTGCTGTGGTAGGAATTTTACGAACTTTTAAATAATCAATTAGAGCTTCGCGCGAACGTAAATCCCATTCACGCCAAGGAGCGATTACTTTAAGTTGTGGAGCAAGCGCCGTATAGGTTGTTTCAAAACGAACTTGGTCATTACCTTTACCTGTTGCTCCATGACAAAGTGTATCTGCTCCAACTTCTAAAGCATATTCCACTTGAGCTTTAGCAATAATTGGTCGAGCCATTGAGGTCCCTAAATAATAAGTGCCTTCATATAAAGCACCTGTTTTTAATACTGGATAAACATAATCTTTAACAAATTCTTCTCGTAAATCGACAACTTTACAAGCTACCGCACCCGATGCTTTAGCCTTTTTTTCGACATCTTTTAATTCTTTCGGATCTTGACCAACATTAGCCACAAAAGCATAAACTTCACATCCGCCATAATTCTCTTTTAACCAAGGAATAATCGCTGACGTATCCAAACCACCTGAATAAGCCAATACAACCTTTTTTGTTTTACTCTTTTTCATGCTATACCCTTTCTAAATTAACTTACGATAAGTAAATGAGCTAATATTTATATGTTTTCAATATTTTAAATATTGGTAACTTGTCTAATATACTGTTTGTATTTTATTTAAGCAATAATTCTTGTGCCAGTTATATTTGATTTTCCATTGAATAATTCAATTAATTTATCTGCTTGTTTCCAGCTTGCAATATCAATAGACCGCCCTAATGCTTTTGCGGCTTCAAACGCTGAATTAACTTTGACAACCATACCATCGGTAATTACGCCATTTGCAATAAGCTGATCGGCTTGCGCTCGCGTTAAAGATTGAATGAGCTGTTTGTTTTCATCCAGAACGCCCACCACATCAGAAAGCAAAACCAAATCCGCATTTATAGTTTTGGCTAAAGCTACTGCAGCATGATCCGCATTAACATTCATCATTTGTCCATCTTCAGTAATACCAATTGAACTGACAATCGGCAAATAGCCTGAATTTATCAATAAATTGATTAGAGTTGGATCGCCGGCTCTAGCTTCACCTACATAACCTAAGTCTTCGGAAATCTGTTTCACTTCAACACTATTACCATCAGCTAAACAGAGTCCAACAACCGATATTTGTAGTTTCTTGGCTTCTGACAATAATCGGGTATTCGCACTACCAGCAAGACTACCAACAATTACATCAATCTGATCTGCTGGTGTAACACGTAAACCATTACGACGAACTACTGGCATGGATAAACGATCCATTAATGAATCAACAAGGCTACCGCCTCCATGAACAATAATTAATGGTCGACGGAAATTCTTTTTATATTCATGAATAATAACAAATAGATTACTTAAAGCATCTTTGTTATCAAGTAATACACCGCCAAGTTTAATAATTAATGGTTTCATTTCTGCTTCCTATGTAGTTTTAATTTTGGTTAATTATCCAAAATCAGATTTATTTACTTAGACTTCAAAATAATAATTAAAAATCATTTGTCTATTATAATAGTGAAGTGGTTTGCTCATAACCAAAACGAATATTCATACATTGCACAGCCTGAGCGGCAGCACCTTTTAATAAATTATCCTCAACCGAAATCAGAATCAGATGACGATCTTTTAAGGCAAAACCAATATCACAATAAGGCAGACCTACCACTGCTTTTAAAGCAGGCCAATCTTTTTCATAAACTCGAACTAGTGGTTTATCTTTGTAGTATTTATTTAATGCATTAAGGATATCTTGAGAAGTTACCCCTTCTTTAACGCGACAAGTAATGGTTGCATGAATACCCTGTTTAAAACAACCTAAATGTGGTGTAAAGATAACCTGCTGCCCTAAATGTTTTGCAATTTCGGGTTGATGGCGATGAGTAAACAGCCCATATGCATGCAAACTTACCTCACAAAAACTATTATTATGCGTTGATTTTCGACCCGCACCACTTACACCACTGACCGCATTAATGACTGGCCATTGAGTATTATCTAATAAATCTTCTTCAATTAGAGGTTTAAGTGGTAATTGTGCAGCTGTAGGGTAACAACCGGGAACAGCAATCAATTGCGCTTGTTTTATCTTATCATCATTCCATTCAGCTAAACCATAAACAGCTTTATTTAGCCATTTTTGATTCCGATGGGTAAAACCGTAATAATCGGTATAAAAATCTGGAGAATTAACACGATAAGCACCAGATAAATCAAAAACTGTGCAACCTTTTTCTAAAAAGTAAGGGGCAATTTCATGACTAACAGAATGCTCTGTAGCTAAAAAGACAATATCAACATCATTGATATAACAAGAATAATCAGATGTGGCAATGAGTGGTAGGTCAATTACTCCTTTTAATTGAGGATGTAGATTATTATCAGAAATAAGTTTACCGCCGTCTTGACTGTTTTCCGATACCGTTAAAGCGATTAATTCAATATGTGGATGCTTACTTAAATAATAAGCTAATTTTGCACCTGCATAACCACTCGCTCCAATAATAATTGCCTTTAACATGTCTATCCTAATTTATTTAAGTGCAACAATGTTATATATAGTAGGTTATTTATAAAGTTAACACAAGCAAAAAATGAATTTTTATTCACTTTTTATGAATTTATTTTCAATAAACGCTGTTTATACTAATGCAAATACAAAGTAAAAAATTAAAATAAAAAACTAAGTTAACTATGCCTGCTCTTAAATATTAGCAGGCATATAAAATGAATAGTTTATTTCAATTGAGTCGCGGATTTTAATATCGCTATAAGTAATTCCCAATATCGAATAACACTTTGAATATTCACTCTTTCATCTGGAGAATGAGGTGATACAATTGTTGGACCGATTGATATCATATCCATATTTGGATAAGCTTGCTTAAACAATCCACATTCAAGTCCTGCATGAATCACCATAATCTTAGCTTTTTGTGAGAATATTTCGTAATATTTATCTTTAGCTAATTGTAAAAGACTTGAATTCAAGTTTGGCTCCCAACCTGAATATCCTCCACTGATTTCGTAATTGGCGTTGGTTAATTGACTAAGCGATATCAGAGTTGAAACAACTGCATCTTTTGCGCTATCAACTTGTGAACGAATTAGATAATGCGTATTTAATTGATTCTCTATAATATTAACAATACCTAAGTTAAGAGACGTTTCGACAACACAATGTAACTGATCGCTCATACGAACAACCCCATTAGGCGCAGCATGCAAATAGTTAATTATTTTATTTTGATGTTCAATAGTTAATACACGTTTAACTTCATCAGAAGTTACTTCAGCTAAACTTATCTGTATAGAAGATTCAACATGCCCTAATTCATCATTTAAAATTGTTTGATATTGCTTAACAATAGATTCAAGTTGAGGTAAATCTTGTTTACTTAATGTCATTTCAACAAAAGCTTCTCTAGGGATGGCATTACGCAACGAACCACCTTTTATATCAGCTAATCTAAACGAAACATCTTGCGCATATTCAGCTAAAAAACGGGCCATTAATTTAATTGCATTACCACGACCTAAATGAATATCGCATCCAGAATGTCCTCCTTTAAGGCCTTTAAGCGAAATACTTATATAACAATCATGCTTTTCTGGAATGACTGCGTATGCAACTGCAAAAGTGGAAGTAAAATCAACGCCACCGGCACAACCTGTAAATATTTCCCCTTCATCTTCTGAATCGGTATTGATTAGATAATGACTTTTTAACCAATTAGGTTGAAGACCAAAGGCGCCATGCATACCTGTTTCTTCTGACGTAGTAACTAAAACTTCAATAGGACCGTGTTCAATAGTTGGATCAATTAAAACCGCTAATGCTGAAGCTAATCCTATACCATTATCCGCACCTAAAGTTGTACCTTTAGCTTTTACCCATTCACCATCAACATAAGGTTGAATTGGATCGGTAGTAAAATCGTGAACGGTTCCTTCATTTTTTTGTGGCACCATATCCATATGTGCTTGTAGGGCAATAGATGGACAATTCTCCATGCCTTTACTGGCTGGTTTCGTTAATAAGATATTACCAACTTTATCAAGTTCACAATGAATGTGATGGGTATTTGCAAAATCGACGATGTATTTAGTAATCATTTGTTCATGATGAGATGGATGTGGAATTTTACAAATATCGTTAAAAATCTGCCAAATAGATTTTGGCTTTAAAGTAGAAAGCATAATTTAACCTCAATATTGTGTCAGTAATAAATTAATGAGTAGTTTTTTTCGTGTAATCGCTTTATAATAAGGTGCAATTTTACATCTATTTTTAGTCCATTAATATTAATTTATTATATTTGTATATTCGATTAAAATTGCAGGTTACTCATGTCAATAGAACAAACTTTAACAGAAGAAGAAATCAAAGCCCAAAAACAGCATAAAGCAGAACTTATCGCTGAAAAAGAAAAATTTAATGTCACTTGGGAAATGTTACAATCTTACGGGCGCCAACTATCCAAACGTTTGTTACCTGCAAACCAATGGAAAGGTATCATTGCTGTCAGCCGTGGCGGTCTAGTTCCTGCTGCTATCCTAGCTCGTGAATTAAGTATTCGTTACGTAGATACAGTCTGTATTTCAAGTTATGATCATGATCATCAACGTGAAAAGTTAATCTTAAAACAAGCAAATGGTGATGGTGAAGGCTTTATTGTTGTGGATGATTTAGTCGACACAGGCAACACTGCACATACTATTCGTGAAATGTATCCAAAAGCTCGATTTGTTACCATTTTTGCTAAACCAGCAGGTAAACCACTTGTTGATGATTATATTGTCGACATTGCGCAAGACACTTGGATTGAACAACCTTGGGATACAGGGGTAATGTTTGTTAAACCTATTAGCGATAATCAATAAGGATATTAAACACAATTATGACTACTACCGAAAATTTATCTGCTCAGATATTTAAACCACAATACGAATATCCTGAAACATCAGCGCTTATTAATCGTATAGACAGTAGCGACGGTAGTAGCATAAGTCCCTTGGATGGTGAAATTGATTCAAGATGGTATCGGATCATTAACCCTTTTTTATGGATTTGGCGAGGATTACCTAAATTAGAGGTTGAAGAACTTTTATCCAAAATTGCTGCTTCAACAAAACGTCATACAAATGAAAAATGGTTAGATACTGTTGTTGGTTATCAATCAGGTAATTGGGTTTATGAATTTTTAAATCAAGCTGCATTGTGGCAATCTAAAGCTGATTCAATCGATCAAGAAAACCCGAGTGAAGAAGATAAAATTAA
Source organism: uncultured Gilliamella sp. (assembly GCA_946481345.1). Classification (GTDB taxonomy): domain Bacteria; phylum Pseudomonadota; class Gammaproteobacteria; order Enterobacterales; family Orbaceae; genus Gilliamella. The sequence goes on from CAMLMY010000030.1 coordinate 18,396, forward strand.
TTTACACAATTATTTTCTTATCGCGAGTGAATATTCAAGCATTGCTAGTTATCCACATTTCAAAAATGATGAACTCGCTATGTATGCACAAACTTGTGCTTATCAAGCTTATCTGAAAGCACTCAATTATTCCCCCTTTACAGTCAAAGAGCTGGAATTTAAAGTCGAGAGTCGTAGTGTTAAAACGTTTTTGCACTTACCAAAAACGGACAACACTTGCCCTGTTGTATTAATATGTAATGCATTGGGCAATTTACAAATTGATTATTATCGTTATTTTAAAGAATATTTAGCTCCTCGCGGATTCGCTATGTTAACAGTTGATCTACCAACGGTGGGATACAGCCGTAATTTTGCTTTAACTCAAAATAGTAGCCAGATTCATCAAGCAATATTGGAACAACTGTCATCCGTTCCATGGGTTGATAATAGTCGCGTTATTTTAGCAGGATTTCGATTCGGATCTCATCTTGCAACACGGTTAGCTTATTTGATGCCTAATAAGGTTAAAGGTTTATTCAATTTTACGCCCTTTGTTCATCAAATATTTGTAGATAAAGATTTGCAAAAAAACCTACCAAATAGCTACAAAGACATGTTGGCTAGTCGCCTTGGATTACCTTCTATATCTAATTTGCAATTAGCAGCAGAATTAAATTATTTTTCACTTAAGAATCAAGGATTATTAACTCATGCATGCCCTGTACCAGTCATGAATATTATTTTTGAAGAAGATGTATTAAGTAATTTAAATGAAGCAAAATTGATTCGTTCAATTAAACAAAGTAAATTAGTAACCATACCTAAAACACCATTACAAAAAAGCTTGCATGATGCGTTAACTCAGTCCGTAAAATGGATGGAGTCGGTTTTGTAAGATCTGATTTAAAATAAGAGTATGTTATGACCATTAAAAAACAACAAACTGTCGTTGTTAAATTAGGTACCAGTGTATTGACCGGTGGCACAAAACAGTTAGATCGTGCACAAATGGTCGAACTAATTAGGCAATGTGCTAGTTTACATCAAGATGGACATAAAATTATTATTGTTACATCTGGAGCGATTGCCGCTGGTCGAGAATATCTTAACTACCCTACTCTTCCCAATACTGTTGCATCAAAACAACTACTTGCATCGGTTGGTCAAAGTAAACTAATACAACTTTGGGAACAACTCTTTTCAATCTACAAAATTTATATTGGCCAAATGTTGTTAACACGTGCCGATCTTGAAGATCGCGAAAGGTTTTTAAATGCGCAAGATGCTTTAAAAGCCATGTTGGACAATCACATTATTCCTATTATTAACGAAAACGACGCAGTAGCAACCGCTGAAATTAAAGTTGGTGATAATGATAATTTATCCGCCCTAGCAGCTATTTTAGCTGAAGCCGACAAATTAATTTTATTAACAGATATTGCGGGTTTATATACCGCCGATCCAAGATCAAATAAAAATGCTAAATTAATTCATGAAATCGACAATATTGACGATAATTTACGTAGTATAGCTGGAGACAGTGTTTCTGGGCTTGGTACTGGTGGAATGGGTACTAAAGTACAAGCGGCCGAAGTAGCAGGAAGTGCCGGGATTGAAGTTATTATTGCAGCAGGTAATAAACCGAATGTTATTATTGATACTGTAAATAACCAATCAGTTGGCACACGCTTTATCCCGCCTAAGACCCCCTTAGAGCATCGTAAACATTGGTTATTCGGTGCGCCCAAAGCGGGCAAAGTTTTATTAGATGATGGCGCAGTAAATGCCATTTTAAATAATGGCAGTTCACTTTTACCCAAAGGTATTTTACAGGTTGAACAAAATTTTTCTCGTGGCGAGGTCATAGATATTTGTGACAAAACAGGTAAAAGTATAGCTCGTGGGGTAAGCCGTTATAATAGTGATGCATTAAAACAAATTGCCGGACATCACTCACAAGAAATTAGCCAAATTATTGGCTATGAGTACGGCTCTGTCGCCGTACATCGAAATGATATGATTATTAAATAACAAACAATAAGGAAATAAAAAATGGGACTAGCTATAGGTGGTGTAATAGCCAACTGGTTTGGTGTATTAATCATTTACATGAATTCACTCCAAGATAAACTTTATGGAACCATGTTACCAATTGCATTCATATTTGCTTTAATAAGTACGGTAGGAATATTATTTGCAGGAAAAAATAAAAAATTAGCAGGTACTTTAATTATTATTGGCAGCATATTATTTGTTCCTTTGGGGTTAATTGGGGTTTTTGGTGCTAAAAAAATAATTAGTCTTGCTAATGAAGCAACATTAGAAGAAAGACGCAATTCATAGAAATATCATGGATATTACTTTGTTAAGGATAATAAATGGAATCTCAAAATCAAAATATAGAACAATTTCAAGCCCGACGTAACGTAATTTTTTTGATGATAGTATGTATCATAGTATTTTTCATGCTGTTAATACTTCCTATAGGTAAAAATGTAAGTCTAGCAGTACCTTTAATCTTACTTTTTCGTGCTATTTGGCAATTTAATATGATTTATATCTCAATTGGAGATGATTATATTACTTATAGACCTACTGCACCTTTAAAAGGTTCAGTGAGTATGCTTTTTGAAGAAATCTCATCAATTGATTATCAAAAAAATAAAGTAATTATTAATTACAAAAACAAAATTAGTAATAAAGAGGAAACTGTAAAAATACCTTTATCAGTCATGGAAGATGAGGCAAAAGAAAAACTTCTAACTACTTTACATACTGTATTAAAAGATAAGGAACAATAAGATAAAAAATGATGATTTAGAGCAAAGATTAAGGCATCTTTGCTCTTAACTTTTTAATAAATTGATAACTCCACATTAGAAGAGTGATGCTTTTCTAGTACAAATTGCGAGACTTCATTCACAAGAAAGAAGCAAAATTATCGGCTATGAATACAGATCTCGCCGTAAATTTAGAAAATATTATTATAAAATAATGAATTATTAACATAAGGATAAATAATGGAATCACAAAATCAAACAGTAAAAGAATATTATGCTCGCCGTTTTTTATTACCACCAATAGTGATAGGAGTCATTGGAATCATTCTCCTGTTAGCATTACCCGTTAAAAGTTGGTCATCTATTATCATGCTTACATGCTCTCTATTAATGTTTGTTTTTCAATATATATCGGTTTATATTACCATTGGTGAAGATTTTATAACTTTGCGACCAACTCCAATGAAAGAGGAGAACAAAGTTTTTTTTAAAAATATAAAATCCATACAATATGAAAAAAAATATATATCTATTGCTTATTACAACGAAACAAGTAAGACTGAAGAAAATTTGAAAATTCCTTTTAATCGTTTGGATGATAATACTAAAACTGAACTTTTAAATAATTTACATACTTGTCTAAAAGATAAAGAAACATTAACCAATTAATACTAAAGCAAAATCATGAGCATTAATCTTTTAGTTTTGTCTGATAATTAAAAAGTATTTTCACAGATATATTTTTTTAATATGAAGTCATCACTATAGCTAAAAATAGGATATCGTTGTATTAAAGTAATGATATTTACTTTAATACATGTTGTAATATTCAATTAAGAAATCTTTTTAGGAAAGTCCAATTTATTCTAAGATATTCGTGAATCAAATTAATAAAGGTCTAAAATGATAGTTCAAATGGGAAAAGAGGCAAAATTTGCTTCTTATCAATTAGCGCAATGCCCTACTACAACTAAAAATAAAGTTTTAGCGGTTATCGCTGATTTATTGAAAAAATACAGCACAACAATTCTTGCCGCTAATGAAAAAGATATCCAAGCAGCCAAAGAACAAGGATTAAATGAAGCGATTTTAGATCGTTTATTATTAACACCTGAACGATTATTATCAATTGCCAATGATGTGCGAAAAGTGATTTCATTAATCGATCCTGTTGGTCAAATTATGGATGGAGCCACTTTAGAAAACACTTTAAAGTTACAGCGTCACAGAGTACCATTAGGTGTGATAGGCGTAATATATGAAGCTCGTCCTAATGTGACGATTGATATTGCTACACTTTGCCTTAAAACGGGTAATGCAGCTATATTAAGAGGGGGTAAAGAAACCATCCATACCAATCGTGCAACCGTAGCCATTATTCAACAAGCACTCGAGCAAGTTGGTTTACCTAAAACAGCAATACAATTTATTGATAATCCCGATCGAAAATACATCAATGAACTACTTAAACTTGATAAATATGTTGATATGATTATTCCTCGCGGGGGTGCCACTTTACACAAACTTTGTCGTGAACATTCAACCATACCGGTTATTACGGGTGGAATTGGTGTTTGCCATATTTTTGTCGATGAAAGTGCCGATTTTGATAAAATGTATCCTATTATTTTAAATGCTAAAACTCAAAGACCAAGTACATGTAATACTCTAGAAACATTGCTTGTACATACAAAAATCGCTAGAACATTTTTACCTAAACTGAGTCAAATTATGGCGGATCATCAGGTTATATTACATGCCAATGCAGAGGCATTCAAAATTTTAGAAACAGGTGTTGCCAACGTGTTTCCTGTTGAAGATGAAGAATTACGTCAAGAGTGGCTATCCAAAGATTTAAATATAGTTATTGTTGATTCACTTGAATTGGCGGTTGAACATATTCGTGAATACGGCAGTGGTCATTCAGAAGCAATATTAACACGTGATTTAACCAATGCTGAGAAGTTTGTCAATTTAGTCGATGCAGCGGCTGTCTATGTCAATGCATCTACTCGCTTTACCGATGGTGGACAATTTGGTTTAGGTGCTGAAGTCGCTGTTAGCACACAAAAGCTACATGCACGTGGACCGATGGGACTTGAAGCATTAACAACGTATAAATGGATTGGTTATGGTGATGATTTGATTCGTCAATAATAACAATTAAAGTAACTGTTCGGTGAAGCCGAACAGTTTTAATTAATTTCTAGACTAATCGAAGTTCCTCATCAATAAGGCATAATTCAAATCAATCTCTTCAGGAATTGGAATATAAACAATATGTCCATCCCCAAGTCCTGCTGGCACAGGTTGCCCTTTCTTATTTTCCATACGTTCAATAATAAAAGTCGTATTACCTTTAGGTGTCATCATCTCTACACTGTCACCTACTGAAAACTTGTTTTTAACAATAATTTCAGCCAAACCATTTAAACGCACTCCACTAAACTCCCCAACAAACTGCTGTCTGTCTGATACTGAATGGCTATGCACATAATTTTGCATATCTTCATGTTTGTGACGACGTAAAAATCCTTCGGTATAACCACGGTGGGCTAAAGATTCAAGCTCAGTTAACAAACGAGGATCAAAAGGTTTACCCTCACTTGCTGCATCGATTGCTTGACGATAAACTTGAGCAGTTCGAGCACAATAATAAAAAGATTTAGTACGACCTTCTATTTTTAATGAATGTACCCCAATTTTAGTTAAATCACCAACTAATTCAACCGCTCTTAAATCTTTAGAGTTCATTATATATGTGCCATGCTCATCTTCAAAAGCTTGCATATATTCGCCAGGACGTCCTGATTCTTCTAACATGAACACTTTATCCGTAGTGGAACCTATGCCTAAAGTTGGCTCCACTTGCTGAACGGGAATCGGTTCACACTTATGTACAATTTGCCCTACTTCGTCTTCTTTGCCTTCCGCAATTTTATATTCCCAGCGGCAAGCATTAGTACACGTACCTTGGTTTGAATCACGTTTATTGATATAACCTGAAAGTAAACAACGTCCAGAATATGCCATGCAAAGCGCACCATGAATAAAAACTTCTAGCTCCATTTCTGGTACTTTTTCTCGAATTTCAGCAATTTCATCTAATGACAATTCACGCGACAAGACCACTCGAGTTAATCCGATTTTGTGCCAAAATTTTACAGTAGCCCAGTTAACGGCATTGGATTGCACAGATAAGTGAATTTCCATTTCTGGAAAATGTTCACGGACTAACATAATTAAACCAGGATCCGACATGATAAAGGCGTCTGGTTTCATGTTGACAATAGGCTCTAAATCCCGAATAAAGGTCTTTAATTTAGAATTATGTGGAGCAATATTAACAACGACATAAAACTTTTTACCTTGCGCATGGGCTTCGTTAATGCCAATAGCTAAATTTTCATGATTAAATTCGTTATTACGAACACGTAAGCTATATCGAGGTTGTCCAGCATAAACTGCATCCGCACCATAAGCAAACGCATAGCGCATATTTTTAAGGGAACCAGCAGGAGAAAGTAACTCTGGTTTTGCATATAAAAGTGTCATTAAAAAATGCCTCTGATTTCAAGTCAGTATTACAGTATTGTAATAGGTTAAGCAAAAATAGGCTGGCATTTTACGCTTAAGCATAGCAATTGGCAAATTTATTGTATCAACGGTGAGTCACACAAAGTTTAATCGCATTAATTAGAAGTTAATGTCATATAATATGTTTAAATTATTATCAGTTTGAAGTAATGCGTGATTATAAAATTTTTTTAATTGCCAATTTATATAATCTAACTATTCAAAAATCATTTAGAAACGAATTTAATTGTTATGATAAAAACAAGATAAATTGAAATTCTTGACTGTATTGTTTACTTAATTAACATTGCACAATTTTAAAATTATCACTCTTCTTTACCCCTATTTAGTAATGGCAAATATTCTTGCCAACGATATTCTCGGATCGGCATAGGTTTTGCCTCATCAAAATAAAGGACTAATGCTGGTTTTATACCATTCCAATTATCTACAAACTCATACCCAACCAAATGACCATCTTTAATTAACCTTTTTGCTTTCGCATGATAATTAAAATAACTCATAATAGGCCTTAATAGAAAAGTTTAACAATTAAATAAAACGTATTTATAAATATCTAAATACTTGCAATTTTTCGTTCTCACTTATAAAAACTCAGCAATTATTATCCCCAAAACCCTTGAATAAACTTGTGGATAAAAGTGGTAACATATTAAAAAAAATAACTTTATTACACAGATCAATCTCTAGCCAGCTTTCATTGATAGTAAATTTTTTCATCATGGTGTTTGTAGGTTTATAAAGACTTATAATAAAGTTCATTCTAAAACTCAAATCGATTGTTAAAAAAATTGCATAATTTATAAGATATAACTTATAAGTTCACACTCATAGAGAGTTTATATTGATTAAATCATGTTTATTATGAATTAAATAATAAATCTTATTTTAAAATCTGTTTTATCGTTGTTTACATAAGGCTAGAGTGAGATATTCATAATAATCAGACGATTATCAACATAATAGTTAATTGATAATATAACTTTCAATTTTCTTCTTATGTTAGATTAGGTTGGGATAATGATTGGATTAATTGTTCATAATGGATAAATAAAAGTCCAAAAAGTGGGATATTTAATTTATAACGATTGTAATTTAATCAACAACCAGATCTAACATAAAAATACTATTGCATTTGAGAGATTCCTTCTCGGCACTATCCTCCTTTAAAAGGTATGTTTACTCTAAATACATATTTCCTATTATGTAAAATAGGAAATACGAATCAATTCAACTAATCTAACCAATACAAATTTATTTTTACAAATTCGTCCTAACTATATTGATTAGTAAGATAAGTCCGATGGTAGTTTTCAACACGACAAATCAAAGGGCGATCTTTATAGATTTTACACAAATTTGTCACTTCATCAAAATGCACGTAAGTTGAATCACCACTATCAAGAAATTTTGTTTGCAGACTTTTTCCAACGTTCTGCTAATATTTACCACATTTGTTACATGGTAATAAACTAAAAGAATTATAATCTTTCATAAATTCATCATCCCCTTTACCTTTTGAAATCTGCATAACGAGGCAATAAACCTAATTCACGTAACTTGATATCGA
>CAMLMY010000031.1 GCA_946481345.1 uncultured Gilliamella sp.
AGGATATTACATAATGAAAAGAATAATTTTTTTATCACTCATTCCACTATTCTTGTTTAACAATGTTTTTGCCAATAATCAAAAAGAACACATTGATATTAATGCAGTATGGTCAGCCGCTAATCATAGTGATCCTTTTTGTTACTCTTTACGCATTATTTATTATCCAAATGGGCAAATAAAACAACAAGGTTGCCAAGGGCATTATAATGCGACAGGTATTTCTGTAGGTAATTGGTATGAATATGATTTATTAGGTATGCCTGTACGCACGAATTATTATCATCCTGATGAGTTTGGCAAAGATTATAAGATTATTACAACTTATGATAAGAATGGTAAGGTATTAACTAAAAAAATATATAATTATGATGATTTATATGAAACAGAGGAAGAAGAACTTAATGAAATACCTCAATAAAAAATTTATTACAGCAGTCGGATTAACTTGCATTTTGTTGGTAATAAATCTTGCAAAGGCTGATATCGATAACGAAAATAATTTAATCATTAAAGCAGAAAATGGAGATAAGGTTGCTCAGTATCATTTAGCAAATTTGTTGTTATCGAAAAACGTTGATGGAAAATATAATGATAAAATTTTTTATTGGTATCAGCAATCAGCAGAACAAGGATATGCTGAAGCTGAATTTGCTTTATCTGTTATTTATTCAGAGCGCGGTGACTCTAAACAATCGCTTATTTGGTTAGAAAAAGCCGCAAAACAAAATCATACAAAATCTCAATATCAATTAGGCATAAATTATCTATTTGGATTTGGTGTTGAAGTAGACAATTCAAAAGCATTATATTTTTTAGAAAAATCGGCTCAACAAGATTATATACCCGCCCAAGTTGAATTAGGTAATTTATATTTAACAACTGGTGGATTGGGTTCAGATTTAGATAACTACAAAAAAGGGATTTATTGGTATGAAAAAGCAGCGCAAAAAAATAATGCGTTTGCTCAACTTAACTTAGGTATTATTCAAATGGCTCAATCAAATTACCAGCAAGCATTATTGTGGCTTAATCAAGCTTGCAAAAATGATTTAACCGATGCTTGTCAACTGGCTTCTAAGATTAAGACAAAAAAAATACGCTCTAAAAATAGATAATTGTCTATTTGATTTTCGGATAAAGGTGAATATTTCTAGAGATTAATCCAACTTGAGAAAAAAATACTTATAAATAATCATTAACAATTTAATCATGAACGTTGTTGGTGACAAGGCTGAATCTAACAAATTATATACAAAGGATAATTATCTATATTCCCTTGTTTTAGATGGTAATCCTCATAAAAAATAAGGCAATTCTATGAAATTTCTAGTTTTAATTTTATTGATTTTCCCTAAATCACTATTAGCTCAAGAGGTATTTATTGATTCTTCAAATAAGGAATATTTATATTTAGGAAGTACACAAAATAATGAACAGAGTTTTATGGATTTAAACACAGGAACGATAGATTGGATGAATAAAGCCAAAGTAGAACAAATGCAACAGATAGATATGTTATCACCAACAGAATTTTGGAATAAAGTTACCAATAATTCAATCGGGTTTTATGCAAGTGGCTATGAACCATTTTGGAATGCAAAAATAACTAAAAATAGATTACAGTTTCTTCATTTGAAAGAAGACAACATAGCAATAAAAATCGATATAAAAAACTCTGCTATGACAGATAATTTTGTCGCTTCTTTTCATTCAAAAAATGGTGTTATTGGATTAATCCGAGCTCTTAATAAGGAATCTAAATGTGAAATCAATATTGATGAACCTGATTCAATATATGAAATTTTTATAAACTATAAAGGTCAAGTTTTTGAAGGCTGTGCTTATTTAGATAAATTATGAGAAATATTTTAAATATTATACCTAATGGATAAAATATTGAGATCAAAAAAACTTTTTTGTAATAACATTATATCGTTAATTATAAAAAACAATAAACAAAGACAAGTAAAGATTTGTTCAGCAAGGATTTATTAGGAAAGCATATGTTTCGTTATTTTTATTTATTAACTTTTCTATTTTTATCATTTATTTCATTTTTAACAAAAGCCGATCATACTAAAACTTGGATTGTATCAAAAGTATACATTAGCGATACAATCCATACAAAAAAAGTAACTTCAGATGATCCAATATATCTTTATAGAATATTTGAATTAGATGAACATAGTATAAAAACGAATGTTTTTTCAGATAGTAACATTGAAACTTGCTTAAATTATAAGATTAAAAAATTTAAGATTAATTTTGATGACTTACTCAATAATAATATGGCAAGAAATAAAGATGAAATTTTAACAGCAAAATCTTTTGATATTGAAATAGAGCAACCAATAAATCAAATAGATATTTTTTGTCCCAATATCAATGAAACTTGGACACTTTATGAGAAAAAAAAGAATGAATATTTAATAATAAATACTTATGATTCAATCTTAGAGTTAAAAAGCATAGAAAAAGAGAACGTTAAACCTAGTTTTTCTTGTCATAATGCCAAAAAATTATCTGAAAAACTGATCTGTCAAAATATGTATCTTTCTGGGTTAGATAAAAGTATTCATGATATCTATTTCAATATAAGAAAGGATTATATCTACAATGATTCTTTACAAGAGTTCGGGGAAATTAACAACAGACAGAAAGAATTTATCAAAAAAAGAGATTTATGTACTGACGAAAAATGTTTAATAGATATTATGTCTGAATACACTATTAAGTTACATAATGATATGCCTTTAATTACGCCTTATTAATAATAAGCAGGGTAACATTTAAAAGATCATCATATTATCTGGTAGATTGGGTGAATTTAGATTACATATATATCTAATAAAATGATCAACAGATTAACAGAATCAAAAACTAGAACATCAAGCTAGAATATCATTCTACAATCATATTATTTTATATATGTTCATATTTAAATTTAATTCTGTCAATTATGTTTTTGCAAAACAAAATAGCGGAGATTTGAATAAAGATCTTAATTCTTTTCCTGTTTAATCGAATTTAAAAGTGGAAAATGAAAATTTTGCTAATCATTTTAAAATAGAAGATTATGGATATGGTTCAACATTTTGTTGAAAGATAACAAATCTAATAATGAATGAAGTTATGGAATTATCCAATATTTATTTGATTGAAAATGATTATAGTGAAAATCAATTTTCAATTGAATATCATTTGAATTTTAGTTTAATTGCTAATTATGGAATTTTAGAAAATTATGTTAAAAATCAAAATAATGATGCCTTTGAAAAAAGTATTATAATTCCACTAATAATAGATTAAATTTGTTAATAGTATTTAAATTCATTTCACTGAAGTTTATACTAAACCATAATAATAATTATGATGATACTTTTATCATTTTTGCCTTATTTCACTAAGATGCAAGCGTAAGGAAAAATAATACAGCTATCCTATTGAAAAGCAAAACAATAAACCTTTATTTATTCTATTAATGCGATATGAATTTCAAGATAATGCTTGTTGGTCTTTCATTCGCGATGATGCTTTTTAAATCTATCATAATAAGAAAACTACATTACAAACTTCATTATATTGGTTACAACATTAGTTAAAAAGTACGTATTATCATTTTAATATCGTCAATAATAAAAATTTAACAGCATAACACTATGTTTTTAAAAAATAAATTAATACAAACGATTTATGCCAAAATAGAAAATATTAAATAATAAAATAAGTAATGATAAAAAATGAAACGGTATAGACATCTGAATATTTTTTACAAATATTCCGTTGTAATTAATATGCTTATCTAACGCAAATAATTATATAAATATTAAAATAACAAACTAATTATTATTTTAAATAAATCAAAAAAATAATATTTATCTTTTCATAAACAACGTTTATAGTATCCACAAAATTTAATTGTATTAATTTAATAAAATAATATATAAGGATTCATATGAATATGATTAATAAACTAAAACCGATAATGTGTTGCGCCTTAATGTTAGGGTCTGCGAGCTGTTTAGCATCCGAAATGCAGTTAGCTGTTCCTGATCTTGTCAAAGATGGTTTTACTAATAAATTTATTTATAATCAATTCGGTTGCCAAGGAGAAAATATATCACCCAATATTTCGTGGCATAATGTACCTAAAGATGCAAAAAGTTTAGTAGTAACTATGTATGATCCTGATGCGCCGACGGGCTCTGGCTGGTGGCATTGGACAGTAGTTAATATTCCTGTTGATGTAACTGCACTTAAGCGTTCTGCTGGTAATAACCCTGATCTATTACCTAAAGGTAGCCAAGTGGTGCGTAATGACTTTGGGGTAGCGAGTTACGGCGGCCCATGTCCTCCTGAAAAATCTAACCATCGTTATCAATTTACATTATATGCACTTGATATTGATCATATAGACGTAAATGAACAAACTACACCAGCGTTAATTGGATTTATGGTTAATTCGCATCTCATTTCTAAAGCAACGGTAACTTATAATTACTCACGATAAAAAATTTAATTAATTATTGAATAACAACTACCGAATTAATATAAATTCGGCAGTTGTTAGGTTGTTTTACATAAGTACTTATATAGGGATAGCTCTGGACAGAATAAGGCTAACTTTTATTTAATAATTGATGAATTTCAACAATATCTTCTGGGGTTGTTTGGCAACAACCGCCGATTAATTTGGCACCTAATTTTATCCATGTATCTAACTGATTGGCAAAAGTACAGTTGTGATGATGATTTTTATGCCATTGTTTGGTGGTAGGGTCATACTGCTCGCCTGAATTAGGATAAACAATCAACGGTTTACCGGTTAGTTCGCTTAGTACTTCTAAAGCAGGTGTGACTTTTTCTAGGGCGATGCAATTAATGCCAACACTGACAATTTGCTCAATGCTATTTAAATATTCAATAACCTCTGTTAAAGGTGTACCGTCGCTAATGTGTTGTTGATCTTTTAATGTTAATGAAAACCAGCAATTAACCATTGGAAATTGTTGTATTAATTTAACCAAAGCTTTAATTTCCAAAAATGATGGCATCGTTTCACAGGCTAAAATATCTACACCTGCATCGATAAGCGCTGTAACCCGATCTTTATGAAATGCAATAAATTCACTCTCGCTAAGCTGATAATCGCCCGTGTATTCCGAGCCATTGGCAAGATAAGCGCCATATGGACCAACGGAACCCGCAATTAAGAGAGCTTTATCCTGTTTTATATCGTTTAGATATTGCATTTTTGCTTGTTGGGCTAATTTTACGCTGGTTTTAATTAATTTGATGGATTCTTCCAGCTCAATCCCTTTTTGGGCGAATCCCATTGGCGTTGCTTGATAGCTCGCAGTAATGGCGCAATCGGCACCAGCTTTAAAATAATCATAATGTACTTGTTGAATTAATTCAGGCTGTTCAATTAATACTTTGGCTGACCAAAGACTGTCATTAAGATCGCAGCCACGACGTTGCAGTTCACTTGCTAACGCTCCATCAATGATCATGTATTTTTTCTGTTCTAAAATCAGTTTTATAGGATTATTATCTTTCATGATTTCTAACTTGTTTTTTCAATGCTTGGGTTAAATGATGAACAATAAAGCAAACAATCACAAACGGAATGCCACAATATAGCGCAATACGTTGTTCAGGATCAAACGCTAAACCGATACAAGCAACTAGACAAAGAATAAAACCTAAAATTGGCACAAATGGATATAATGGAGCTTTAAATTTAAGGTTTTTTTGCTCGGATGGAGATAATTGTTTTCTATAAAAATAGTGAGAAGCACAAATACTTAACCATACCGCTACAACTGCAAATCCAGAAATTGCCGTTAAAGCAACAAATACGGTATTAGGAGCAATGATACTTGAAAATAGAGCTAATAATCCTCCTAACATACTGACAGCAATAGCTGTTGTTGGGATTCCTTTATTGGTTAATTGAGCAAAGCATTTTGGTAACGTACCTTGATTTGACAGTGACCACAACATGCGGCCTGAAGCATAAAGTCCAGAATTTGCTGCGGATAAAATCGCAGTTAAAATTACAAAATTAAAGATATCAGCAGCATAAGGAATGCCAATATTTTCAAATACCATCACAAACGGACTAGTCACAACGCTAGCTTGTCCCATTGGTAAAAGTGCAGCTAATACAAAAATGGTGCCAACAAAAAAGATGATTAATCGGAAAATAGTGGTTTTTATGGCTAACGGAATTGATTTTTCAGGGTTATGGGTTTCACCCGCAGCAATACCAATAAGCTCTGTTCCTGAAAATGCAAAGTTTACCGATACCATTGTCATGACTATTGGGATTATGCCATTAGGGAACCAACCATGATCAGTAATGTTGTGTAAGAATGGCGCAGGCATATCATTTTTCATTGGAATAAAACCAAATATAGCCGCCGTACCAGCAATAATAAATACGACAATGGTGATGACTTTAATTATTGAGAACCAAAATTCACTTTCAGCAAAAAATTGTGCTGTAATAATATTTAGTGCAAAAATCACTAAACAAAAAATTAAGCACCAAACCCATACTTGAATATCTGGGAACCAGTATCGCATACACATGCCCGCAGCAGTTAAGCTTGAACCTAATGCAACAGTCCAAGTTAACCAATATAACCAAGCAACTGTATAGCCAGTAGCGGGACTGATAAAGCGCGAAGCATAAGTATGAAAGGCCCCTGTTTCAGGCATGGCAACAGCTAACTCACCCAGGCATAACATGACCAAATACACCACTAACGCACCAATTAAATAGGAGATTATTGCACCAACTGCGCCAGCTGTGGCAATAATGTATCCAGTATTAAAAAATAACCCAGTACCAATTACGCCACCTAAAGATAGCATAATTAAGTGTCGGGTTTTCATGGTGCGTTTGAATTGATTTTTATTTTTGGGTATAGAATGAGTATTCATAGGTATATTATTTTTAGCATTTAAAGGTTAATATTCCGTCAGTGTAACTGACGGAAAAGAGTAATTGAATTGCTATTTTATTTATTCAAACTCGTTAAAGAAGAATTTTTTTGACATGGTTTCACCATTAACTTGAACTTCATCACTATCTTTGGTGACACTGATATCTGAAAAAATACCATCGGTTTTACCATTATTAAAGACAAAAATTGGTACGTGACCCAAAAACATTTCAGCACTTAACATAATGTTTGATTTGACGCTATTAACTTGTTGTTCAGTAACTTCACTGTTTTGAGGATTTTCGAATTGTGCATAAAATTGAGCCATAACATCAAATGGAGCTTCAACTTTTAATTTAAATGTATCTATTCTTTCATCAGTATCTTTTCCGGTGTCATCTCCACTGTTAAGAATATAATTTAAATCGTTAATATCTAGAACAAAATTTATATTAATATCACCCGCATCATTATGCCAGTTGAACTTATTAAGAGTGAGGGTTGTATTAAATGGCATGTCCTCAACAAAGTCTTCTAAATCATCTAAATAGTCAATATAAAATCGATTAAAAATATCTTTCTTGTCGAAACCTTTAAAGTTTAAATCTAATGAACCATTACCTAAGTTTTGTTTGCCATAGATAATTGAATCAACACTTGTGAATAATGATCCATCAACCGCGTGGTTTTTTGGGTTCAATTCCATTTGCTGGTTTAAAACGAATTTATTCAATTCAATGTTATTAACTGCATTAGATGTACTTCTATTAGTTGATACAGTTAATCGATTAATTTCACTTTGGTCACTGATCTTATAATCTTTATAATTAACATTTCCTTTGGAAGTTAAATCATTAAAATCAATATCGGTATAGGAACCATATTCAATACTTTTCATTTTTAAACTACTTATATTTATATCATAGTCAACAGTAGTTTTATTTTGTTCTGGTTTAAATGACATACTTAAACCATTGAAAGAAATCACGTTATTTGGATCTATTACAAGATTAAGTTTATCAAGAGATGCTTGCATCGTTAGGTCAGATTCATTATTTTGCTTTTCAAATACAATATTCCATTTACCTAGTTCAAATACACCGTCATCCTCAATAAGATCAAAGTCGGAATGGGTTAGTTTGATGCTTTCAGTTGCTAATTTAACGGTAAGATAATCGCTGTAACTTAAACCAGCATGACCAGAAATATAAGGTTTATTGCCAGCTAATTTCCATAGTGTTGGATTGGTTTTTTCGGTTATAGCAAATTCTAACCAAGCTAACTGAGGGGAAAATGAACCATTAGCAAGGGCGGCTAAAGGGAAAGGTCCGTGATGAATGGTTGCATCATCATCATATAATACAATAACAGAACCATCATCATCATTAATTATTTGGTTTTTTTGTGTCAAGGTGACTTTAAGATGTGTTTTGGTCGAAAATATCCCTTTTTCATCATTATTATGTGAAATTTGTAGATTAAACATTTGTTGACTACTGTTAACCTGCTGGGCAAACACAGCTAAGTCAGTGTCCAGGTTTTCTTCGATTAAGTTTCCGGTATGCATTGAGGTGCCAATATATCCGAATGCTAATATTGCAATAACTCCTGTCGCTACTATACTTTTTTTCATCTTAATTCTCTTTTTATAGTTTATCCATTATAATTCTTGGTGGTTAGAAAAATCAGCCAACAAATTTTTAATATATTCAATACGATTACTTCGTTCTAATTGTGAACTCAGCAATTTTAATCGATTTGCGCCCTCAAGGCGATAATTTTTTGGTGATTTTTGAATCATTTCAATTAAATAATCCACAGAAATTTTATTGTTTTTACCAAATTCAATAAAACCACCTTTTTCACCAAATTCAATTTTAGTGATCCCTAATTTGCTTGCCTGATAACGAATTTTAGTTGTTTCTAATAAAAATAGTACGGCATCGGGTAGCTTACCAAACCGATCACGCATTTCGATTTGTATATCTGTTAATTCGTCAATTGCTTCAATACTAGCAATCCGTTTATATAACGACAGTCGGGTATTAACATCAGGAATAAAATCGTCAGGAATCAAAGTTGGTAAACGTAATTCAACTTCGGTTTGCTGGTTATTAAGAAGCGATTCAAGGGTTGGTTCTTTACCTTCCTTAAGTGATTTAACCGCATCATCAAGTAATTCAATATATAGATTAAAGCCAATCGTTTCTATTTGACCACTCTGGTCACTGCCCAATAATTCTCCAGCACCCCGAATTTCAAGATCATGTGTTGCTAAAGCAAAACCTGCACCTAAATCTTCAAGTGATGCAATTGCTTCTAGACGTTTTTTAGCATCTTTACTAAGTAGTTTTGGATGTGGTGTTAATAAGTAAGCATAAGCCTGATGATAGGAACGACCAACACGACCTCGCAACTGATGTAACTGCGCCAAACCAAATTTATCAGCTCGTTCAATGATGATCGTATTTGCATTCGGAATATCAATCCCCGTTTCGACAATTGTGGTACAAACCAGTAAATTAAAGCGTTGATGATGAAAGTCATTCATGACTCGTTCCAAGTCACGTTCGTGCATTTGACCATGACCAATGGCAATACGCGCTTCTGGAACCAATTCAGCAAGTTTTTCACTTACTTTTTCAATGTCTGAAACATCATTATGTAAGTAATAGATCTGACCGCCACGTAAGATTTCACGTAAAATTGCTTCTCGAATCACCAGATCATCGTATTCGCGTACAAAGGTTTTAACCGCTAAACGACGAGCGGGTGGGGTAGCAATAATCGAAAGATCGCGCATACCGCTCATTGCCATATTAAGCGTACGCGGAATTGGCGTAGCAGTAAGGGTTAATATATCAATATTGGCACGCATCGCTTTAATTCGTTCTTTTTGGCGAACACCAAAGCGATGTTCTTCATCGACGATCAATAAACCAAGATCTTTCCATTTAACATCTTCTTGTAGTAGTTTATGAGTACCAATTACGATATCTACTTTACCTTCACCTAGAGCTTGAATAATCGCTTGTTGCTGTTTAGCTGTTTTAAAACGGGACAAGCTTTCAATACGGATTGGCCAGTTAGCGAAGCGATCACAAAAGTTTTCGTAATGTTGTTCAGCAAGTAGAGTGGTAGGGACTAAAACTGCAGTTTGTTTATGATTTATTACCGCCAAAAATGCGGCTCGAATAGCAACTTCAGTTTTACCAAAACCAACATCACCACAAACCAATCGATCCATCGCATAAGGCGAACACATATCGCCAATTACTGCACCGATTGCGTTTTGTTGATCCTCCGTTTCTTGATAAGGAAAAGCTTCACAAAAAAGTTCATATTGCTCTCGATCTTGCTTAAACTCAAAACCGGGTTTGCTTTCTCGCTCAGCATAAATATCGAGTAATTCGGCTGCGACATCTCGTACTTTTTCGGCCGCTTTTTGTCTAGCTTTACTCCATGCATCCGTGCCAAGTTTATTCAGTGGAGCATTTTCTTCATCCCCACCTGAGTAGCGACTGATTAAATTTAAAGATGATACGGGCACATATAGCTTAGTCTCATTGGCATAAAGTAAGATCAAATATTCTGCATTAATGCCACCTGTTTCAAGCGTGGTTAGACCCGCATAACGTCCCACACCATGCTCTAAATGCACAACAGGTTTACCGGGTGTTAATTCAGCTAAACTTCGAATGAGTGTATCGGTATTAATTGCTTGTTTATTTTCTTTTTTACGTCGAATAATTCGGCGACCTAATAATTCATTTTCAGTGATAAAGGCAAAATTATCGGATTGATTAATAAAACCTTGCTCACTTGCACCTAGAATTATACAGAAGCGATCATCAACATGCTGTATTTCATCAAGTTGGTTAATCGTTGTTGGATGAATACGAATTCGTCCTAAAATTTCTTGTAATGCTTCTTTACGACCTTCTGATTCAACCGAAAAGACAATCTTACCTGTGAAATTTTCGATGAATTGATGGAATTGCCAATAGGGATCTTTTTGTTGAATTGCAATCGCAAGGTCAGGCAAATTTGAATAAGCCAAATTAACATTTTTATTCGATTCACTGATAACTTCGTGGGATAAAACCAGTCTTGGGTATTTTTTAAAATCGGCAAATATTTCGTCGGTTTTTGACCAAATGATTACAGGCTCTAATAATGGTCGCATAGGATCGACTTTACGACTATCATAACGTTGGTTAACATCTTGCCAAAATTTATTGGCATGAGCCTCAATATTGACGGTGTTAATAATGAGTGTGTTAGTTGAGAAATATGAAAACAGAGGCGTTAATGGCTCATTAAAAAAGAGGGCCTGCCAATACTCAATACCTGTTGGTAAAATATTTTTGCTGACTTGTTGATAAATACTTTCTGGCTCTAATCTGACCGGAAATCTTTCACGCCATTGGCTTCTAAAAAGTTCGATAGCAGTTTTATCAAATGGAAACTCATGGGCTGGCAACAATTGTATTTCAGTTATTTCATCAAGTGTGCGTTGAGATTCAACATTAAATGTGCGAATACTATCTATTTCGTCATCAAAAAAATCGATACGATAAGGCTTATCACTGCCCATAGGGTAAATATCAAATAGAGCACCACGAGTTGCATATTCACCATGTTCCATCACTTGACTGACAGAGCGATAACCTGCATTTTCAAGTTGCAAACGTAAGTTTTCACGGCTAATTTGCAGACCTTTTTTCATGATAAACACATGCCCGCCCAAATAGCTTTGTGGGCAGACCTTTTGCATTAAGGTATTTATCGGTAATATCAAAGCACCCTTAGTCAAATGTCCTAAATGATAAAGGCAAGAGAGACGCTCAGAGACAATGTCTTGATGCGGTGAAAAACTATCATAAGGCAGTGTTTCCCAATCAGGAAAAAAGATAGCAGGATGTGGTGAAAACTGTCTCAGTTCTTCATGAATACGTGTTGTTTGTTGCATATCATCTGTAATAATCACCACTAAACCATCGTGTGCATCAATGGCTTGAGCACAAAATTGGGATAGAGATGATCCGATTAACTGCCCAATTTGTTTGACTTCACCTGATTTTTTAGGAATTAATGTTGAAATATTAAGAGTTTTTGACATGTTGATTTTGCATGGTTTCGCTGAATAATTAATGTTAGATTATAACGTAAGTATGAGGTTGTTTTCTATAACTGTTTAATCCTGTATGATAGGCACTTTGCAATTAACTCGTTAAACTTTGTCAAAAAGTTTCAGGTAATATATACGTTTATGTCAAAAATATTTCGTCCATTAGTATTTTTTATCGGTTTGCGTTATGTCTATGGGCAAAAGACTGATGGTTTTGGTCGCTTTGTGTCATGGTTATCAATGCTCGGTATTATGCTTGGCTCCATTGGCTTGATTGTTGTGTTGTCGGTCATGAATGGACTAGAAGATCAAATGCAGGGGAGCATACTAAAATTCTTGCCTCAGGCTCAGATAACCACATCGCAAGGTCGCATTGATCCTAATAAGATTGCGGGCGACCAATTTAAGAAAATTAACGGTGTTAATCATGTGGCACCTTTAGTTACAGGCGATGTCGTTTTGCAAAGTGAACAAGGTATTATGGTCAGCACGTTAATGGGAATCAACCCAGATGATGGTGATCCAATTAACGATTATGTCTATAGTGGTTCAGTATCGGATCTTGTGCCTGGGCAATATAATGTCATTATTGGATTAACCTTAGCCAATCAACTGGGTGTAACCGTTGGCGATAAAATTCGCTTGATGGTAACTGATGCCAGTCAGATCACCCCAGTTGGTCGTATTCCCTCTCAAAGGTTATTTAATATCGTCGGACTGTTTTCAATCAATCATGATATCAATCAAGCCTTAATTTATGTTAACCAGACTGATGCACGTCACCTGCTTCGCTATCAAGAAGGAATAATAACAAGTTGGCGTTTGTTTTTAGATAAGCCGTTAGAGATTACGTCAGTAACAAACACTCCATTACCAGAAGGACTAGTCTTTAATGATTGGCGAGCAAAACGAGGAGAACTATTTCAAGCTATCAAAATGGAAAAAAATGTCATGGGACTATTAATCAGTTTGATTGTTATTGTGGCAGCTTTTAATATTATTACCTCGTTAAGTTTATTAGTGATGGAAAAACAAGGTGAAGTGGCGATTTTAAAAACGCAAGGTCTATCTCGATTTAAAATCATGTTAATTTTTATTATTCAAGGCGCTAGTTCAGGAATCATTGGAACACTATTAGGTAGTGCTATAGGGTTGTTACTGGCTTGTTACTTAAATGAAATCATGCAACTGTTTGGATTATCGTTTGCTGGTATTCAATTGCCGTCGCTGGTTGAACCTACACAAATTATCGTTATTGTTATTGGATTACTTATGTTATCGCTCATTTCAACTATTTACCCTGCCTATCGTGCAGCCAATATTCAACCAGCCGAGGCGTTACGTTATGAATAATTCACAAATCTTGCTTTCAGCAAAAAATCTTTGTAAAACTTATAATGAAGGCAAAATGGTCACCGAAGTTTTAAAAAACGTATCGTTTGATATCCATTCGAAATCTCTATTAGCGATTATTGGGAGTTCTGGATCGGGTAAGAGCACATTGTTACATCTTCTTGGTGGACTGGATAAACCAACTTCGGGTGAAATCATTTTTAAGTCTCAGCAATTAAATCAGCTTTCTGAAAAAGAAAAAGCTCACCTTCGCAATCAAGAGATAGGGTTTGTCTATCAATTTCACCACTTATTACCCGATTTTTCTGCATTAGAAAATGTTGCTATGCCACTCTTAATTAGTGGTGCAAAGCCTAATGATGCCAAAAAACGAGCTATGGCAATGCTGGAATCGGTTAATTTAGTTAAACGAGCAAATCATAGGCCATCCGAACTGTCTGGTGGGGAGCGCCAGCGTGTGGCAATAGGGCGAGCGCTTATCAACAATCCAGCACTGGTCATGGCTGATGAACCTACAGGTAATCTGGATAAAACCACGGCTGATTCCATTTTTGATTTATTGATAAGTTTGAATCGTGATCATGGCACGGCTTTTTTAGTGGTCACACATGATCTGGAACTCGCCAATAAACTTGATAACCAATTAATTATGCGCGATGGACAATTGTCTAATCGTTCATTAACTGAAAAAATTTAATGGATAATTACAATGAATTTATCATTAAACACTGCCATTAAGTTCCGCAAAGGACGCCGTAAAAGTGGAATGGTGTCCTTGATATCAATTATTTCCACATTCAGTATTGCCATAGGTATTGCGGCTTTAATTATTGGGTTAAGTGCAATGAATGGTTTTGAGCGTGAACTGCATAATCGAGTATTGTCCGTTGTTCCACATGGCCAGTTTTATCCCGAATATGGTTATCTGGATAATTGGCGAGATGTTCGGGACGAATTAAAACGAAATAGTCACATTGTCTCAGCTACACCTTTTGTTAATTTTACGGGTTTAATTGAGAATGCGAGTAAACTTGGCGCGGTTGAAGTAGAAGCGATCGATCCCGATCAAGAAAAATCAATAAGTACACTTCCTAATTATATATTAAATAATCAATGGCAAAACTTTAAAGCAGATAGTCAACAAATTATTATTGGTTCTGGTTTAGCCAAAACGCTCGCTGTAAAAGAAAAGGATTGGGTGACTTTATTAATTCCAGTATCCAGCGACTCTAATCAACTTAAACCTCCGAAACGAGTGCGTTTGCAAGTTGTCGGTATTTTGGATTTAAGTGGAAGCCTTAGCAATAATGTTGCTTTGCTCCCATTAGCAGATGCACAAAAGTTACTGAATATGGGTGACAGCGTCACAGGCATTATGGTCAATGTAGATAATGTTTATCAGGCTAGGTATATTATAAGCCAGGCAGCGTTAGCTCTGGATGAAAACTTGTCGTTTAATAGTTGGGAACAAACTTACGGCTTTATGTATCGTGACATTCAAATGATCAGACAGATTATGTATTTGGCTATGATTGTTGTTATTGGTGTCGCTTGTTTCAACATTGTTTCGACATTAGTAATTGCCGTTAAAGATAAACAACGTGACATTGCCATTTTAAAAACACTCGGTGCAACTAATCGTTTAATTAAACATATCTTTATTTGGTATGGAGTCATTTCTGGATTAATTGGAAGTTTAATCGGGGTGATTTTAGGGGTGATTTTATCATGGCAGCTATCAAATATCATGGAACTTGTGGAATCTTTGATGGGGCATAAAATCCTTAACAGTAACATCTATTTTGTTGACTTTTTACCGTCTGAAATTCATCTTTTTGATGTTGTGATTGTGTTTATTACAGCAATGTTGCTAAGTTTGGTTGCTAGCTATTATCCAGCTCAAAGAGCTTGTAAAATCGATCCTGCACGAGTCTTAAGCAGCTATTAATGAAAAACAATACCTAAAACATAAAAAAGGCGCACCGTTTGATGCGCCTTTATTTTTTATTAATATCTATAACCATTTATCAAATAATCATATTGATAATGCTGATAACCCCAATATAAAATTAGACTTGCAGTGGCAAAGATTAGGACTGTTAATATTGTACAGATTTGGCTTTGATATCGAAATTTTCTCAAACAAAGCGTGATTAATCCTCCTAAGATAAAACCGGTTATTGCACCACCAATATGTGCCATATTATCAATAGAAGGTAATAAACCCAATCCAGCAGTGAGTAATAAACTCACCACAATGGATTTGATAGGCATCTCTTGTAAATCAGTACGATTAATCAATGAGTAAGCAAGTAGGGCGGTGATGATACCTAAAATTGCCCCTGAAGCGCCGCAGCTAATCGCATTAATATGTATTGTGGCAACATCA
The DNA here is from genome assembly GCA_946481345.1 of uncultured Gilliamella sp. Taxonomy (GTDB): domain Bacteria; phylum Pseudomonadota; class Gammaproteobacteria; order Enterobacterales; family Orbaceae; genus Gilliamella. Next base: position 15,830 of record CAMLMY010000031.1, read on the forward strand.
CTTGCTAAACTTCCAAATAACCCCGATAGCAAATAGATTCCAATAAAGGCGAATGGAGTTATTAATTTTTCTAAAATAACGCCAATACTCCATAGTGCTAACATATTCATAGCAAGATGTGCTAATCCTACATGCATGAAAATATTAGTAAAAAGGCGCCAATATTCACCAGAAAATGTGAGTTGGGCAACATCAGCACCCCAGTCAATTAAAAACTTGCTTTGACTAAAATCTGATAATCCTCGCATATCAAGAAGTCGAGAAATAATAAACCATGCAACATTAATTACGACTAAAATGCTGGTAATTTTGGCTTGATGATATAAAAATTGGAAATATTTTAAAAAGCTCATGTGTTGAGTTTTCCTATAAAAAAACAAAATAGATAAAAATAGATTGGTGATTTAATCCAGATGCTTTCCTAAAATAACTAAATCACGTTTAACGCCATCAAGTTCGGCAATTTTAGGTAATAATGCCCATTGTTGATAATTCATTTTTTTAAATAGATTCATGCTAGGAAGATTATGTCCAAAGACATAGCTGAATATGGATTCAATACCAGCTTGTTTGGCAAATAATTCAATGCGTACGATGGTTGTTTGGCCGATTTTTTTCCCTCTAAAATCCTCATGTAGGTACAAACTGATCTCAACTGTTTTTTCAAAAGCTGCACGACCATAAAAAGAGGATAAACTTACCCAACCACATGGTTGATTTGAATATTTGATTAACCAAATGGGTCGATTTTTAGGATTATGCTGATTAAACCAAACTAAACGACTTTCAACTGACACCGGCAGCAAATCGGCTGTAATTTGGCGGCTAGCAATGGTAGAGTTATAAACGTCAACAATAAAGGGCAAATCGTCTAAAGTGGCATCAGTATAGGTAATCATAAAAATAAAAATAGTGGTTAATTATAACTCATTGTAATGGTTTTAATGCTGGCAAGCAATATTTGTTAAAAACGATCTAACTCTGAAAAAATCATAAAGTCATACAGAATGATACACCGAAATGTCGTCTAAAATTTTATGTAAAATAACGTTATAATTACTCTCATTAATAACTTATACAATTTAAATTAATTCTTTTAGATAATCAGTTTGTTTCACACAATTACATCCGTATTTCACCTGATAATGTTTTATTGCTTGGAAGTATATAAAAACTCTTGCTGGAGTGGTGTTTTGCTATTAATGGTATCTACCCACAGGACTTACCGCTTGACCAAAACCAATGAAGCCAATATTTGTTATTTTTCACTTCTTAAAGTTCGATTTAGTTCTCTTGGTATTATATTTGTAATTTTTATTGAATGGAGTGATCGTGATTATTTTCGCTAAAATTTCTTTAAATTAAAATTAAACGAATATTTAAGAATGTAAACGAATATTAAGAATGTTTTATGATTAAAATTGTTTGCTTAGATTTAGCAGTACAAAATGGTATTTATTATATTAATGATATTCCGAAAGTTAATGGCAAATTTATTGCGAGTAATTACAAAGAAATAGATAGAGGATCTACAGTAATTACAGTTGTTGTCATGACTAAACTTAGTGATAAAAATTGTATAGGGTTAGAAAAGTAAAATTTACATTGCAAAAAAGCATTTAAAGTTGATGTAGTAGATACAACTAGAGTTTGAGATGTTTTCCAATCCACATTTGCTTTTGCTCTTGTTAATTGGATATTCAACCTTTAAAGTAGTAAAATTCTCACATGCTGTTGTAGCACTAATATGTAATAAAGCTGGTGGTTGTGCAGTAATACCGTCAATTAAACAAATAAATGAATTTTTAACTAAACATCAAAGATAAATATAATTAAGGAGTAGTCTGTGGTGGAATATGTAGAATTAACTGGAAATCCAAGACATGACAAATTGATTTCTCTTGTTATGTCAAAAGGATACATTAGTAATGAAGAACTAGCCAAAATTCTAAATGTAACACCACAAACTATACGACGGGATATTCGTCAATTGAGTGATGCAGGTATAGTTTCTCGACATCATGGTGGGGCAGGAAGAATTTCAAGTCTCATGAATACTGAATTTTCTAAACGAGAAACAGCATACACAGAAGAAAAAACGATTATTGCCAATGAAGTCGCTAATTTTATTCCCGATGGTGCTACTTTATTTATCACTATGGGGACAACTGTTGAGTTTGTTGCGAAAGCCTTAAAAAATAAACATAATTTGAGAGTAATCACTAATAGTATAAGGGTTGCTAATATTTTATATCAAAATAAAGGATTCGAGGTCATAACATTAGGGGGTATTTTACATTCGCATAATGGCGGTATCGTAGGTCCAAGTGCACTTTCATTAGTGAGTAGTTTTCGTGCTGATTACCTTATCACAAGTCTTGGCGCGGTTGACTACGATGGTGTTTTATTGGATGTTGACATAAATGAAGTTGCTGTCGTCAAGGCAATGATTGAACATTCACGTAATTTTATTTTAATCGGTGATCATACAAAATTTCATTCATCAGCCGCTGTCGAAATTGGCAATTTAAAACAAGTCTCAACGTTTATCACTGACAGTAAACCCCCCGCTAATATAATTAAAATATTAAAAGAAAATAAAGTAGAATTAAGAATCGCTAAAAAGTAGCGATTTTTTTCATAAACACCAATATCGTTCTTCTGCTATAACTTCACCTCTTATTATGAGTTAATGAAAAGAATATTAGACGCTTCCATTCATATTCATAAAGTCTAAATCATTTTCTTTCAGGTTTTTATTTTTTAATTTTCCTTTTCTTACTGTGATTCTTTTCATACAAAAACAATTTTTAGAGATCAATATTATTCTTTTTTGATTAAAAGTTTGCGCTAAATCACAGATCCGGCACAATTATGTTGCGTTTATTTTGGTTTTTATCATTAATATAACAAGTTTGTGATCTTATTTGTTTGGTATGGTTCGTTGTTTGGAGGCAATTATGAGAAAAGCATTTATATCACCGTCTAAATATGTTCAAGGTGAAAATGAATTATTAAATTTAGGTTATTTTGTAACAAGTTTTGGCAAAAAAGCTTTATTAATCGGTAATCAATCAGATATTGATCGAGTTCGTAAACAACTTGATTATACGGCAGAAAAATACAATTGCTTGTTTGTTACAGCTGGATTTAATGGTGAATGTTCACGTATAGAAGTAGAACGTCTAAAAAAATTAGCTATCGCAGAACAATGTGATTGCACAATAGGTTTAGGAGGCGGTAAAGCTATTGATACAGCTAAATGTGTGGCAGAAGGTAATGCCGTTATTATTGTGCCAACGATAGCTGCAACTGATGCTCCAACCAGTCATTCAGCCGTTTTATATACTCATGATGGGGCGTTTGATGATTATGCTTATTTCAAACAAAGTCCAAGCGTTGTACTTATTGATACTCAAATTATTGCTCAAGCACCTGTTCGGTTTTTAGTATCAGGGATGGGGGATGCACTTTCAACATATTTTGAAGCGAGAGCAAATCAAAAATCTTATGCCAATATTAATGCGGGATTACCATGTGGAGTAAGAGAACAATTGTGCGATGGAGCAAAACCAACTTTAGCTGCTTTTGCTCTTGCTACGCTATGCTATCAGACTTTATTAAAAGACGGTAAAAAAGCTAAAGCTTCTTGCATTGATAAAGTAGTCACTCCTGCATTGGAAAATATCATAGAGGCTAATATTTTGCTTTCAGGACTTGGTTTCGAAAGCGGTGGTTTAGCTGGTGCTCATGCTGTTCATGATGGATTAACCATCCTTGAAGAAACACATCATTATTATCATGGTGAAAAAGTTGCATTCGGTACTTTAGTTCAACTTATATTAGAAAATTCACCAGAAGAAGAGCTTAAAGAAGTTTTAGATTTTTGTTTATCAGTTAATCTTCCAGTATGTCTTGAAGATATTGGCGTAAAAACCATTTCAGACCAGCAGCTCACTGAAGTGGCAGAAAAAACCATTATCCCTGAAGAATCAATTCATTCTATGCCATTCCCTGTTACAGTTGAAGGCATTAAAGCAGCAATTTTACTAGCTGATACTATTGGTAAAAACTACAAAACAACTGGCAAATTTGTGAAATAGGAGCTAATACAATGAAAAAATTGATCAACAATCCCTCAGATATCGTTAATGAAATGATTGATGGTTTAATTGCTAGTAGTCCTACGTTATTAGAAAGAGTGGCTGATTCTCAAATAGTCATTAGAAAAAATTTAGGAATTGATAAAGTAGCAATTATAAGTGGAGGAGGCAGTGGTCATGAACCTGCTCATGCTGGTTTTGTTGGTCAAGGAATGTTAACTGCTGCTGTCTGTGGTCAAGTATTTACCTCACCTACACCCGATCAAATTTTTAACGCTATTAAAGCCGCTGATTCAGGACAAGGGGTATTTCTTGTAATAAAGAATTACTCTGGTGACATTATGAATTTTGAAATGGCAAAAGATATGGCTGAAATGGAGGGTATCAAAGTCGATAGTTGTATCGTTGATGATGATATTGCTGTTGAAAATAGTACTTATACCCAAGGTAAGCGCGGGGTTGCTGGTACTATTTTAGTTCATAAGATTTTGGGGGCGGCCAGTGAACAAGGTGCCAGTTTAACTGAAATCAAACAACTTTCAGAAAAAATTATTCCAAATATTAAAACAATTGGGGTGGCATTTTCTGGCGCAACCGTTCCCGAAGTTGGTAAACCCGGCTTTGTTCTTGCTGATGATGAAATTGAATATGGTGTTGGAATTCATGGTGAACCGGGATACAGACGAGAAAAACTACAATCTTCAAAATTTTTAGCTCAAGAACTCATTAGTAAATTAAAAGCAGCATTTCCATTTCAAGAAAATGACCAATATGCAGTTTTGATTAATGGATTAGGTGCCACTCCATTAATGGAACAATATGTTTTTACCAATGATGTATTACGTCAATTAAAAACAGAAAAATTGAATGTAGTATTTACAAAAGTCGGTAATTATATGACAGCAATTGATATGGCTGGCGTTTCTTTAACTTTAATGAAGATCGTAGATGACGAATGGCTCAAAAATCTTAATTACCCTGTAACGACATTAGCTTGGTAAAAGGAACAAATCATGCTTGATACAAAAAATGTTTTAAATTGGCTAAATGATTTTGCTAATGAAATTCAAAAAAATAAAACTTATTTAACTGATCTAGATACACCAATTGGCGATGGTGATCATGGTAATAATATGAATCGTGGCGTAATCGCAATGCAAGCTGAACTCGCAAAAGCATTGCCTAATTCAGTTTCTGAGATTTTTAGAATAACAGCGATGGCACTCATGGGAAATATTGGTGGTGCTTCAGGTCCACTTTATGGCTCAGCATTTATGGAAATGGCTAAAGCTGCTAAAGAAACCGATGAATTATCTCTCATTATTCAAGCAGGACTTAATGGCATTCTCAAGCGAGGTAAAGCTGCATGTGGTGAAAAAACGATGGTTGATGTGTGGACGCCTGTTTGCGAAAGTCTTTTATCTAAACAATTAACGCAACAAATCATTGATATTGCCGTTGAATCAACAAAATCAATGATAGCAACAAAGGGACGAGCCTCTTACTTAGGAGAGCGTTCAATTGGTCATCTAGATCCTGGTTCTGTTTCAAGTGGGTATTTGTTCTCATCGATGCTAAGAAATATTCAGTAAACAAGGAAATTAATAATGATAAGTTTCATTCTTGTATCTCACAGTAAAAAAATAACGGATGGTTTGAAAGAGATGATTGATCAAATGGCGTTGAATCAGGAAAACGTGACTGTTTTTTCTCTTGGTGGAACGTCAGATGGAAATCTAGGAACAGATCCAATAGCAATATATGAAACTTTTCAAAAGCGCAAATCCGATGATGCCATCCTCGTATTCACTGATATAGGCAGTGCCGTAATGAGTTCAGAAGCAGCCATTGATATGCTTGATGATGATGCGATTAAACAAAAAATTCATATTGTCAATTGCCCATTGGTCGAGGGGGCCTTTATGGCTGCTGTTCAAATTGAAAATATTGATAGTCTTGAATCAATTTTTGAAGAATTAAAATCAATAAATAAAGAATTTTAAAATGATTTGGTAATGAATGTAATTAGAGGTAAATCAGAATAATGAGTTAGATTAATACCAAAGCACATAATCGTTGTTTAGAAACTGACCAAATCTTTGAATATGGCAAAAAAACTGTTATATCAATAGGTTTTGGATGGATAGTTAATAATGGTAATGATCGAGAAGAGATGAGTACTTGACTTCGAGTTACCGCTCAAATGATTTATTTGTATTATTCCTTAAATCCGCTTCGTTTCAATTGGTGCGGTTTTTATTGGCACTGTGATTGTCCCAAACCTTGTTAAATATTTTGATAGAGTTTGGTTATATATTATTGGATACGTAATTTGGGCTGCTGCTGATTTAACGGCTTTCTTTGTTGTCAATTCTCCTTTTGCATTTGTTGCTTTTGCACTTTAGCTTACTTAGGTAGTTCTTTTATTTATACTCTC
>CAMLMY010000032.1 GCA_946481345.1 uncultured Gilliamella sp.
AAATGATGATCGTGATTTGTAGTTTCTTTTGGAATATGGTTTAAAAAGTATTTTTTTCCTTTTAAGGTATAACTCAAACCTAACATTTTTTATCACTTAATATTGAGTGACCTAACAAATTTAATTGTTGATTTAATCCTTTAACTGATAATAATCTGTTTTTTTTACTAAAAAAGTAAATATTTTGTTTGGTCATAAAAATCATAAAATTTACTTTTTTATCAATTATGTATTTCCCCATTTTTATTAATGTAATAATAAATACCAAACCGCTTAATCTTAATCATATTTTATGCTTACACTGTTAAAATTATTATATATCATTTATAGTTATACTTTTTATTCACTACCAGATAATGATTAAAACTACAAATAGAATTGATTGTAGGTACTGAATAGTAAACAAAGTGGTACTAGATAATGTGAATATTTCATCTGTTAACCTTAATTATTTCCTTATTTTTGAAAAAGCTGCGTTTAAAATCACAACTTTTTCTCTGTAATCATTTAACTTTTTTATTATTTTATTCTTCCAAATCCAACTTCTTAGCTAGTGAGCAAGTTGTTTTTCTATATTGGTTATTTCTTGTTTATAATTTTGAATTAAACAAAACATAACTTTAGATAAATAAGGATCGGTATTTTCCCTATCACCAGAAACTGGAGGTGGTAATTCTAAACAACTTGAAGCCATGTTTTGCTGTAATTTTAAATAAGATTTTTTTATTGTATTGTTATTTTTATTCAATAAGTTAATTTTTTGTTTTAATCTACTATTGTAATGGTTATAAACATCTATATAGCAACTATAATATTCTTCTTTGTCATACTCATCTTCACATGATTTAAGTTCTTTGGGTTCGATTTTTGTGACTGGTTTATTCGAAATAATATTAAATTGATTTGGATAAATGATTTGATATTGTACACCATCTGTAACATTGACTAACATATCTTGAAGTACAAACTTCATTTTTTGATTATCAATTTTATAGTGTTTCCAAAACATTGGAGAAATACCTTCTTCATCCTCTATCAAATATAATGTATTTACCTCTCCCTCTGGGGATATAAAATAATGTTGGTAACCTACTGCAAGAAAATCATAATCAGGAAAAGAAATATGATTATTAGCCAAATAAATCCTATCTTTTACAATATTATCTTTAGCTATTGATAAAAATATATCACCTCCAAAAATAGTACTATCAGATTCAATATCATTACTTTTTGACATACTTAATGTCAGTTGAAAATCTTGTCCGTTATAGATAATTACCGGTTCTTTATAAATCAATTTATATAACTTTTTTAAATCAAATTTGAGATTAAATTTTCTAATAGGGCAAAGTTTATCTATTTTTTCTTGTTCTGATTCGCTCAATTGTCTATAATTTTCAGGATAAGTACAATCTTTATCTAATTTATTCATATCGATTTTTCTAAACAATGGGTCGCCACGATATTTGTCTTCTATTTGATAGTGCTGACTATAACAGTAGGAGCTAAATAATAAACAAAGTGGTACTAGATAATATGAATATTTCATCTGTTAACCTTTAATCCTTTCCTTATTTTTGAAAAAGTTACGGGTAAAAATCACAACTTTTTCTCTGTAATCACCTAACTTAATGGCTAAAATATGATTTAATAAAAACACTACTAACCATTATAAAATTTCGTATTTTTATATTAGTACGATCTAGATTCTAATAATTTAAAATGTCCTGTATTATCAATTTTATAATGCCTCCATTCTGTAACATGGTGAATTGAATCATCCCCATAATAATTCAATAACCAAACATTTTTGAATTCTTTATCGATATAGTAATATTGTTCAAAAAAAGCTGATTCTAAAATATTTTCCTTATAGATGGGTAAACGGTCTATTAGTTTATTATTTTTTTCAATATTCAAATATATTTCGTATTCAAATTCTTTTATTTGATTTTTAGTAAAATAGAATTTATCTTTATTATTCTCAAAACTATATTCTTTTTCAGCGTCTAATTTATTTATTACACTGGCAAAATATATACCTAACTCTGTTAATGGACATTTGTTATAACTATCATACTCATAAGTACCATCACCAGGAAAATTACACTCTTTATTCATTTTATTAACATTTTTTTTATCAATTAACATTGGGTGACCTAACAAATTTAATGGTTGATCTAATCCTCTATATGTGGCTGATGATAATCTGTCTTTTTCTAAATTTTTTGAAAAAATAATTATATATCCTGGTTCGGTCATAAATACCATAAAATTTCCTGTTTTTATTAAGGCGGTAAGATCCTGTTTAGAGCAGGGCGAACCTTTATCATTTAAGTCATTTTTTATTATGTGAATTTGGTTTTCGAGTGGGATTCTCTCTTCTGAAAAAATTTTCTGGTACTTATCTACTTGCTCTGGCGACTTCCAATACGATAATGGTGTAACGATTTCGTTCGTTGCGCCCTCTGGAATAGTGCAAGCTTTATCGATTACTACCTCTTTGTCGCTTATTGTTAGTTTCGTTTGCCAATATCTATATATTAATCGCTCTCTTTCAAAAGTTGGCTCTCCGCCCAAAACAGTATTTTTGGAAACTTTATAAAAATACCATGTTTCGGGTGGTTCGGTTGCATAGACAATATTTATTGATAAAATAAAAAACAAGACTAAATTTAGCAAAATTTTTATTTTCATAATTTTCCACAATTTAATTTATCGACTTTTACATCCATAGATAGTTATATTTTTATCAATTCAATAAGTAATTTCTTTTATTGAAGCAAAGTCAAACTTTTCTGAATGTAAATGAGAGTTATGTAAACCTAAACCATCCTTTGTACCCTTAAGGTCTTCAAAATCTGATTCATACATTAATGTACCAATTCTAAATATAGTAAAATGAAATTTATACAGAGCTTGTACAAATGCTCTGTCTTTATTCCAGTTTGATAAATTATTAACTTTTCGAATATATTTAGTATCAATACTTTGACCATTAATATGTAAAGCACTAGGAAAACAAGAACCTTGCTCGTAAGCACTACCTGTGACTAGAATATTTTCCTTAATCTCAGCTAGTGCGCCTATAAAACCCGCCATAATGTCAGGATTAGTATATTTTCGAAAGGTTTCTGTTAGTTCGCATTTAATAGTCACATCATCATTTTCATAATTTATAATTTCAGGAATTTTTATTAATTGAGCTTCCTCTTGTTGTTGAGTATATAATTTCCAAATGTTTCCTGGTTTTCCATTATTTGCTGTATCGTGAATCCCATATTCTGCAATATCACCATTAGCCATTGTAAGCCGCTGATAGATGCTAACTCCTTTTTCTTTAACTACCCATTCATGAATATCACCATTGGTGTATTTAGCTCTAGCAACCATATATCCGTCATTAACATTTGTTTTAGACTCTGATACAGTACCATGATTTGGATATGAATAAGTTCCTCCTGCTTTTGAAGATAAGATCTTCTTTTTAATAGTATGCCAATCACAAATGCATATTTCATGTTCATTATTCTTTTCATCATGATAAACATACTTATATTTTTGCTTGTAGTCTTTCGATATTTCCTGTGGTATATGTTTTTCAATTTTTCCATCATGGTAAATATGATATGTCACTATACCTGGGCTTATAAATCTACCCATCACTGATACTGGATGAATAAACCATGCTTTGCCATCAGCAGAAAGATTGCTTAGTGCGGGTGTTTGTGGTGTTTGGTTGTTTGATGATTGGGCTTGTTGTTGGTTTTGTGCTACTTCTCGCCACCAAAGGGAGGGTTTAATGCGTTGCTCTTTTTCTAGTTGCCAATGTATTTTGGTTTCCTCGTACTCTTCATCGACACTGTTTAAGGCTGAGTTTCGCTTATAAGGCATGGTTATGTTATTGTCATCTAACCATTTTTCAATTAATTTTTTTTGTTTCTGTGTTTCTTTCTCAAATAAACTATCTATTTCGTTCCATTTGGTTAGCGCTTCGTCTGCATACCATTCACTTTCATATTTTATTATTAAGTGACCTATCATTTCGGCTATCCAACTATTGCGTAAGCCATCTTTCAGAAATTCAACAGTAAAAGGTGGCAGTCCTTTTTTTCGCTGAACAGAATATAACAGTGATTCAATTAAGATTTTATGCAAAGCTTTCATTGAATCAGTATATTCTTTAATGTCCAATGTTCCTGCTCGGTTATCGTTTATTTTAGTATAAAATTCTCCTACAGAAGCTTTTTCGATTACTGTCTCAAATCCTTGCCAATGCCAGGGACTGATTCGTTTAACGTGCTCTTGAGCATCTTTTTTCATGTTTACCCAACCTGTTATTGACCTACGCTCTTCATTTCCTGCGGTGACTTTTACCCAAATTGAATCGGTGCTTTCATCTATAATTAAATTTTTATCATCTGATGAAGTTAATGATACCGTACGTGGAAAATGTATCGTGTTATCTTTAGTTGCAGGTGGTAAATTCTCAAGTGATAGCGGAAAATTTTCCCAATAAGGAATCGCGGTATTGAGTGTTCCATCTTGCCCAAATAAGTGAGAGACATCTTTTGATGCTATCCAATAATGTTTAGTATTCACACAAAAACGTATTTTGACAGATGAACTATTGTGATCAACTTCAACAAGTTCAACCTTATCCGGAATATCGGACATGGTTAACTGCGGATAAGTTTTATTATATCTATTTTCTAACTGTTGTTTATGGTAGTAAGTTAGAATGATTTCTTTCTTCTCATCCGACTGTCTGTCAGCAATTTTTTTCGGGTTATTATTAAAGATAGTTTGTGATTTTAGATTATTTTCAGAATAGTATTCCCATGAATTTAAAGTATATTCCAAGTTAATTTTAACGTAATAACTATCTTTATCACTGGTAAACTTTATTCCTAATCCTGAATTTAATTTTCCATCCGTTTTTGATGCTTGTATCAATCTTGCACCTTTTTCAACCAGAATTAAGTTTTTTTCACTTTCGGGTAAATTATCGGCTAAAGCACGGGTTTGGGTAATAAATGCTGATAAATCCTCACAGGTAAATAATTCAACATGTAACAGTTGCGGTAATTTTTTATCTGATGGTCGTTTTATTGTGGATATAGATGCTTGTGCAGGCTCATTAAAATGGTCTGTTTGCTGTTGATTATGTCCGATATAACCAATAAAATCACCACTTGAAATCGCAATCGGCGATTTTAATACCACAATGTCATTGAGTTTTTCAGGTTTAAACGTTAATGAAGTCAGTGAGGTTACCTTGACATAACCTTTATGTGGTGCGTCTGTACTGCCATTTTCTTTTACTAATAGGTTTGGAACGTCACAATCATTAATTTTACGAATTTTAGCGTATCCGTTTTCTTCTCCATCTAACTCAAATGTTGCCTTTGGTGGTAAATAAGTCAATTTTTGTTTGTCGTCTGCAGCTTCATATACCGTTATGCCCTTTACCTTCACATTTGACTTACCAACAGTGTTATTGTCTTCTTTTACAACTTCATAATCTTGATTGGTATCGGCTTTTTTTCCTGTTGGTTCGGGTGATACATCGCTATGCCAAACATAACCGGTAATAGTATCTAATTGCTGTTTAAATTCGGTTGAGGTGACCAATGTCCCTTCTGATATCGAAACAATTTTATACCAACCGGCTTTAGTTGCGTGTTTTTCACCTAAACGAATTTTGCTTCCTTTTAACAATAAGCCAACCGCTTTGGTTTTGCTGCCATTTTCTCTAATTACACTGCCGAAAACAGTATCCACCTTATTTTCGTCAACTTTTCCTGAACCAAGTTGCCAATAGTGAGGATGCTGTGCTTTTGTTTGTTCATCTTTTATTTTTTCCTGATAGCCATACCAATCAAGCTGATGCATATACAAACTGTATAAGGTTATTGCCGGTTGCTCAGCTTTTGCATCCGTTGTTTTTGGCATTTGTAATAGGTGTCTTACTAATGTAAAACCAGTAGAAAAATAAGCAACATTTTTTAGAGAGCCTCGTAGTGCAGTAGGTACATTTTCGTCTGGATAGGTTATTTTAGGGTAGACTTCATTGATACGATAAGCTATGACTTCACCGTTAGCCATGCAACGTAATTGTTCATCATTACTAAGTTTGTTTAACACTTTTTTATCGAGATGTATTCCACCATGCCATAAACCATTTTCTCCAAATGGGTAAAAACCATTATTAGCTTCGGATAATGCCCTATAATAGGTATCTTGGTTTAATTCTTCATCACCAACCGGAAAAATGAATTTCGTTGTTTTTTTCATGGACATTTTATTATTCCTTTAGAAATTATCCTGAAAAATCAACATAATGACTATTTATTAAACGTACTAAACCTACTTCAAGTATATTTTTTGTGAAACTCCGTTTCTCATTATCTAGTGTACTAGGCCCCATTTTTTGTAGTGCACTACTTTTTATATAAACATTATCCGCCGTGCCCAGTTCAATCCCAGCACTACTGAGTTTGATATATGAACCTCCGCACATTAACGTCAGCTCTTCACTTGCAGTGACCGTTAATTTTCCATCGACACTGTCTATTTTAATATCTTGCTTGGCAGCCATATTCAGGTTGGCATTTTGTGCCTGCACCTCAACATCACCTTGGTTGGCAAAGACTTTCATTCCTGATTTATGGGCAAACAGACCGATGGATTCACCGGATGAGACGGTAATGTTTTTTAACGCATTGATGTCAGTTTGATTTTCACTGGTCACTGATACACTGTTTGAAGTGGACAGTTGGATGTTTTCCGGACTGGTTAAAGCGATGCCCTCTTGTGCATAAGCAATAATGCCACTTTGGGCTAATTGGGTTAATGTCGCTTTAAGTTGCTCTTGACTGTCGGTATCCGCACCATGGGCTTCAGAGGCAGTTGCTGCATTTTGCAGTGCTTTGGCAATTGATAACGCATTTTCAAGCTGGGTAATGGCACCTTGCATATCAAGTTGTTTACCCTGTGCCTTAGGCTCGGTCTGACTGGTCAGGTATAAGCCTTTATTGGCCGCAATCGCTCCCCACTCATCGGTGCGCAGTTCAAATCCCTCACCACGCTGCTCTTTGTTTTGGTCAACTAAATGCCCGATGTTAAGCTGGGTTTTACCGTATTCGGTCGCTAACTTGATGTGCTCTTGTCCGCGCTTATCATCCATCCGCAGTTTGTTGTTAGCAGGAGTACGAATTACATTTCGGTGTTTGTTTATGGTGGTCACATGGTCAGGGTGTTGGCTGTCATGCATCGCATGCGCGATATAAGGTCGGTCCGGATTACCGTTAGTAAAGGCAACCGCAACTTCTGTACCATCAATCAGTGGAAAGTGAAAACCATAGGTACTGCCTGCATACGGTTTAGCCAGTCTTAACCATAAGCTCTCTTCACCGTTTCGCCACTCTTTTAAATCAAAGTTAAATTTAACCCGATAGCGCCCTTGTGTATCAATATAACCATAGGTGTCATTATCCGGACTGGTTACCCGTGCCGGTAAAGTGCCGTCAATAGTCGGAAAAGGAATCGGCTCCGGGCGGTAAGGTTTTAATGGCTGGTAAGGTATAGCAGTAAAACTCAGTTCATAAGCCTCACTGCGGTTTCCCTGTCCTTGCACCGTTAATATCATTACCCCCTCATCTATTCCGGCAATCGTACTGCCTTTGATGCGGATATGTTGACCCGGGGCTAAATTGGCCTGATTGCTTTTACCCCGGATAACAATTTGACGGCTAATGGCGTGTTCATGGCGAATGCGGGCATACCATTCACCACTTTCAACACCATTACTCGCATTACCAGAATGAGTGCTAATATCACTGCTATTATCGTTATTATTGCCGTTACTGTCGTCGGTATCGATATCACCACTGTTTTCTTCATCATCATTATTATTGGTGTCACTATCAATTCCATTATTGCTGTCACCATTGCTATTTAACCCTTTATAGTGTTCATCATAACGGTAATCAGTACCATAAGTGGTGTTATCTTTTTGTTGGCTGTTAACTTCACCGAGTAAATTCGCCTGCGCATCGCGGTAGTTATAATCTTGTACTGTTACTGAAGCTTCCACCATCTGACTATGTAAGGTCATATCCCAGACACTTTCAACGCCGTTATCCAGTGTGCCGCTCGGTTGTTTATACACAATATCAGCCACCTGCTGATAACCTTGCTCATAATCACTGATGACCATCACATCACAATTATGTTCACCATGCGTTTCAAACCGGAAATAGACCCCCACATCAGCAAGCAGTCTTTGAATAAACTCAAGGTCACTCTCCTGCCACTGGGTAATAAATTCACGCTCCGGGTATTGCTCTTTAAGTGCTAAACGATAATCAATCCCGGTATAACCATGACCACGCAAGACCTCTTCAACCACACTGATAACGCTTTGATTCTGAAAAATAGCACAGTTATGACTTAATGCCAGTTTGGCTAATTGCGAGGATAAGACAACCTGATAACGGGCTTCATCGTTACTGACTGATAATTGACTGAACTGGGTTATCACACCATAAAGAGTGCGTGAGCCACCTTGAGATAATAGTGAGTTTAACGGATTAAGCGGATTAAACTGGATTAAAGAATTAAGTGAATCGAGTGGATTGGATTGTTTAAGCTTATCTAACTGTTTTAATGGCTCAGACTGTTTTAATGCATCTAATGGATTAGCCGAAGTTAAGGAATTAAGTGCATTAAGTCCTTGAGTTGCAAAGTCGCTTAAACTGCTAGAATTAGCAGGATTAAAACTCAAACGGGCATTTTGATTAAGAAATGACTCAACAGAAAGTTGTTTATCCGAACTGGTGAAAGTAATTGTATAGTGCCAAGGCTGGTTAATTTGTTCATTACCTTCAACCTGTAAGATTGAAACCTCAGCAGGCAAACCATCAATATTTAACGTATAACGATTATGTCCTGCTCCATTAACTAAACCTTGCTTTAAGCCACGACTTAAACCATTGCCCAACTGCTCCATCAAATTGGTTAATCTTTTATCCATGTTATCCTCGATATATTTCACGTGCACTGCAAATACAACTTTGTTTTATTGAATTATTTATTATTAATAATTTTTAGTATTATGTTTTTAATAACAATTTGATTATTTGAAAATTTATTACAAATAAAACACTTTTTTAATGAATTTAAGTTAAAAAATAATCTAAAAATGGTATAAATTACACTGTTTTGAATATTTTGCAATCTTTTTTTTACATTTCTTTAAATTTTAATTATGCGTATAACTTACTGATATTATTAATAAATAAAATTAAATATCGTTAAAAGTTTGTCACCTAAACATGATCAAACAAGGACTAAAAGAATTTGGTTTTTGCAGATTTTTTATTGGATAATTTTGCACTGAATTTTATTAAGATTTATATACAATAATCATTTTTACTCAAACATAGCCATGAACTGAAACTTTTTACAAAATAACTGATTGCACAGCGATAAAAAATAGTTTTTAAACTATCGATAGGATGTGAATAGGAGTTTAGTTTGAATAAATAATTGGGTAGAGTTTTATTTAAAAAATTAATTATATTAGTAAGTTATGATTTATTTTGTAAAAAATATTCAGGAGTCTATACCATTTCATAATAAAACATTCTAAATTTAAATTCTAAGCGCAATTTAACAGTGAACAGTGAGTAGAATTTAGGTTAAGATTTTATATCTAAAAAACGACTTTTATTAAAATACCCCAATAGGATAAAACGTTTTGACATTATTTTTATTAAAAATAACAAATTAATCTATTTTTATATTTTCTTTTTTTTAGGTTTACTGATATATACTGCAATACATTTTTTATTTTTTATGTTTGTTATGTTAAAACGAAATATTAATCTTTTTATCGCATTATATGTGCTGTTAGTTGTTGGAGTTGAAACTTATACTTATTGGCACATGCAGCTTCGAAGCTGGCAACCAGCAACATCAATAGGGCGTATGGTGTTTTATTATAGTTTTTTTACTGTATTATCTAACCTTATGTTGGCAATAAGTTGTTTATGGTTAGCTTTTAGTCCGAATTGTAATCGTTTTATTTTTCGAATTATTCGATTAAATGGATTGGTAGGTGTAATTATAACAGCTATTGTGTATAACTCACTTTTACGTGGCATTCATGTTCCACCAAATATATTTATGCGATTCGCTAATGAAAGTTTACATGTTGTTATTCCTCTACTAGGCATATTGAGTTGGCTGATTTGGGGACCATTCCGACGCATTAGCTTTCGCGTCATTATAGGATCATTAACTACCATGTTAATTTATGCCGTTTATATTTTTGTACTAGGTTTTTTTACTCATTATTATCCGTATCCTTTTATCAATGTGACAAAAATCGGTTATCCACATGCATTGTTTAATGCGAGCATTGTCATGCTGGTATTTATAGGGTTTGCCTATTTATTATGGGCTATTGATTGCTTAAGGAGGTAGAAATGAAATTATATATTTATGAACACTGTCCTTTTTGTGTAAGGGCTAGAATGATTTTTGGTTTAAAAGATATCCCTGTTGAGCTACATGTCTTTTTGAGTGATGATTTTAAGTCTCCCGAAAGTATGATTGGTCAAAAGATGGCACCAATTTTACAAAAAGAGGATGGCAGTTATATGCCTGAAAGTCTGGATATTGTTGATTATGTCGATAATCATTATGGAGCAAAGCCTATCTTAATCGGCCCAAAATCGCCAAATATTGAAAAATTAATTAAACAATTACAGCGATATGATTATAAATTAGAGTGTCCACGTTATATCAAACTTGGCTTAGCAGAATTTGCAACTCAAAGTGCAATCAATTACTTTGTCACGAGTAAAACTAAAAAAATCGGCTCATTTGATGAATGTTTAGCACAAACTGATTCATTGGTATCTGAAATATTCAAGTTATTAAACGAGCTTGAACCATTGATTATCTCGCCACAAGCGTGTAATGGGCAATTATCTTTAGATGATATCTGTCTGTTTCCTGTTTTACGTAATTTGACTTGTGTAAAAGGATTACGTTTTCCGCCTAAAGTTAAGGATTATATCGAGTCAATGGCTAGATTAAGCAAAGTGAACTTATTTTTTGATAAAGCCATTTAAAATCATTCATGAAGTTTTAATTTAGTTTTTTTGGGTAGTCAATCTTGGCGATAAAATTTTTAGAGCTTTAAAAGAGAGTACAGGCAAATAGGATAAAACCCTGTACTCTATCTTTGCTTACTTATAATTTATAACTATTGGGAATAGGATTTGAGATTAATTAATCTCCTAATTTAATATCGATCACTTCTATGTTTTGTTCGCCACCATAAATATCGTACCAAGGTGTCGCATACTGTTTTAAAATTTTATTGAGGTGCTCAACATTTTCACGTCCAGTTCGGTCTAACCAGCGTTTTAAGCCTTCTTTACCTTCTTTGGCATACGCTGCAACACCTTCAAACCAAGTTGCACGTCCACCTAAAATACCACTGTATTTAGCGCCATTTTCACCCGCAAAAATTAATTCTTGATGGAAAGTTTTAGTTGGTACTCCGGCACTCAAATAGATAAATGGACGAGT
This sequence comes from uncultured Gilliamella sp., assembly GCA_946481345.1. GTDB lineage: Bacteria > Pseudomonadota > Gammaproteobacteria > Enterobacterales > Orbaceae > Gilliamella. The sequence continues at coordinate 11,608 of CAMLMY010000032.1, forward strand.
TGCTACCTCACTGGCCTGTTTAAAGTAATCTGCTGCTTGTTTTTGGGTGTAAACAACAACATTATTATCATTAAATCCTTCAACATTTTTGAAAAGTACTGGAACTTCAACTTTTAGTACATCAATATAATATTGATTTTTAGTGAACTCTTTAATGGTGTTAATGACTTTTTGAGGCTTTATTTTGGCAAATTCAGGGCTTTTATCATCTGTTACTACATTATCATAGACAATCGGCTCAACAAATAACGGGATATCCGCTGCTCTCGCTTCGGTACCGATACGTTCTAAAAATGCATGTTTTTTTTCTAGAATATCTTTTGGATCATCTGGATTATAATAAACCAAGACTTTTGCAGCATCGGCTCCTTTTTTTAATAACCGTTGTAGAGAGTCCTCTGGCAATACATCGGGTAGTCGACCTGGAGTATTGGCATCATATCCTGTTTTTTCATAAGATATAATTAATCCAGCATCTTTATTTTTTTTAGTCATACCTTTAAAGCCATACTCTTCATCTAACAAGATTGCACTAACATATTTTGTTAATTCTTGTGAGACAAGCTCTTTAAATTCATACACCATATCTACATGATAGCGATCTTTACCGACTGCCGACTCCATCATTTTTACCATTGAACCGCGTTGGTCAATCGCTAATGCCGCAATAACGCCATCTTGGTTAGATAATTGTTGCATGCGTGTGAATTTACCTCGAGTAATACGTTTTATAGCCATTTTATAACTCTCCATTTAAAAAGATCTTTTGATTGTAGTTTTAATTTGTAAATATATATTAACCATTTAGTGCTGTTTATTTAATCAAATCAATTATATTTAAAAAAGTTTTTATCTAATGCAGATAATAAAATGTAGGTTGTCGTTTTAATGGATATTATCTTTAAAAAAAAATGGTGTTCAGGTATATTGATTCATTAAAATACACTATGTGTAAAAAATGATTTACAAGGAATACCATGTCATATACAGCACCAATTACGCAAATGCGTACTTTAAATAAACAAGACTATAAAACATTAGCATTGTCTGCTTTAGGCGGGGCTTTAGAATTTTATGATTTTATTATATTTGTATTCTTTTCAATTACTATCGGCCATCTGTTTTTTCCAGATGATATGCCTGAATGGTTAAGTCAGGTACAAACATTCGGTATTTTCGCTGCAGGTTATTTAATTCGTCCTTTTGGCGGAATTATTATGGCACACTTTGGTGATCTGTTTGGTCGCAAACGAATGTTTACACTTAGTATTCTGCTTATGGCATTACCGACGTTATTTATCGGTTGTTTACCTACTTATACCCATATTGGAATTTTTGCACCTTTATTATTATTACTTATGCGATTATGTCAGGGATTGGCAGTAGGGGGCGAAGTACCTGGTGCTTGGACGTTTGTCGCTGAGCACGTACCAAAAGATAAAATTGGTTTAGCATGTGGAATTTTAACCAGTGGTTTAAGTTTAGGTATTTTATTCGGTTCATTGGTTTCAACTGTTATGAATAAAAGCGTCTCACCGGAACAATTAATCGATTGGGGATGGCGTATTCCTTTTATTATTGGCGGTATTTTTGGTTTGATCGCAATGTATTTGCGCCGTTGGTTAAAAGAAACCCCCATTTTTCTTGAAATTCAAAAACGTAAACAACAAGAATTATCGAATAAAATTCCTGTCGTTACCGTGATAACTCAATATTTACCACAGACAATATTATCAATGTTACTGACTTGGGTTTTGTCTGCCGGTATTATGGTTATTATGTTAATGACGCCTATTTTATTGCAAAAATCATTTGATTATTCACCAATTGATGCACTACAAGGCAATACATTAGCAATAATAGGTCTGATTATAAGTTGTACTTTTTATGGCATGATGATGGATAAGTTTGCAATGGGTAAGGTCATATTGATTGGTTGTATTCTTGCAGCGCTTGCTATCGCTATTTTTTATTTATCATTAGATAATCATCAACTTTTATTTATCACTTATTCCCTAGCAGGGTTCTGCATCGGTATTGTTGGATCTTTTGCCTACGTTATGGTGAAAGTCTTTCCTACCCAAATTCGTTATAGTGGGGTGTCGTTTTCATTTAATATGGCGTACGCCATTGCAGGTGGATTAACACCATTACTCATATCGTTTTTGAGTGACTTTGTGAGCAAAATGGCACCGGCTATGTATGTGGTTGGGTTATTCGCACTTGGTGCATTAATTGGACTATTTTTATTGATAAATAATAATAGTCAAAAATACATTGCAAAAGATATTGGTTAACCATAATTTTTTTTATGTTAAATAAGGAACGAGTATTCAGGCTCGTTCCTTTAAAATATAAAAACACTTTCCTGTCCTTTATCCTCTATTTATTTCATGACTGAATTTTACAAAAAGCTTTATACCATCGTTAATTGCTCTAAAAATATCCATAATATGAAAGTAAAATCGAGTTAAATACTATCGATTATCAACCTTTAACTCACTTATAATTAACAATTTATTTAGTCAAATCCCAATTAAGTATTGATATGGTTTATTGTTAAACTGGATAAAATAAAAAGCAGAGCAAACAATCAATAAAGTTAATTAAAGACCTTTTTTAGGAATTCATAATTTGTTGTCAAAAAGTTTGAGGTTATATGTACGTTTCAATCGAGATTATTAAATAATCAATGTTTTTAATAATTTTGTGAAATAACTCATTTTTTTTAAGAATAGTTAGGATAAAATAAACCAAGTTATATTTTATTTTGAAATTATCTAGGAGAAAAAAAATGAAGGCAGCAGTTGTTAGACAAGAGTGCGATGGTCAAGTTGAAATTAAAGATATTCCTCTCCGTCCATTGGAAGCAGGCGAAGCTTTAGTTGAAGTTGAATATTGTGGTCTTTGTCATACGGATCTTCATGTCGCGGCAGGTGACTTTGGTAAAAAACCTGGTCGTGTTATTGGACATGAGGGAGTAGGGATCGTTACTAAAATTGCTCCAGATGTAAAAAGCTTAAAAATTGGTGATCGTGTTAGTATTGCTTGGTTCCATGCTGGTTGTGGTTCATGTGAATATTGTATTTCGGGTCAGGAAACCTTTTGCCGTAATGTTTTAAATTCTGGATATAGTGTCGATGGTGGTATGGCAGAACAGTGTATTGTCAAAGCAGATTACGCAGTTAAAGTGCCAGAGGGATTAGATCCGGCTCAAGCAACCAGCGTAACTTGTGCTGGAGTAACAACTTACAAAGGCATCAAAGTTGCAGATACTAAACCTGGTCAATGGCTTGCGGTATTTGGTATTGGCGGTTTAGGCACTTTGGCTATTGAATATGGCAAAAAAGTGTTTAACAATAAAGTAGTGGCAATTAGTAATAGTGACAGCCAATTAGAACTATGTAAAGAGCTTGGCGCCGACTTGGTTGTTAACCCTAAAAAAGTGGCAGACGTAGGTGCTTATATTAAAGAACATACAGGTGGTGGTGTGCATGGTGCGGTGGTAACATCAGTAACTAAAACTGCTTTTAATCAAGCAATTGAGTCTGTTCGTCCTTTAGGTAGAGTTGTCGCTTTAGGTTTACCTTCTGAAACGATGGATTTAAGTATTCCTAAAACAGTATTAGATGGTATTCAAGTTTTAGGTTCATTGGTTGGTACGCGTCAAGATTTAGCCGAAGCATTCCAATTTAGTGCTGAAGGTAAAGTTGTACCAATTGTTGAAAAACGTCCATTAGAAGATATCAATGATATGATTAACGAAATGAGAGAAGGTAAAATTCGCGGTCGTATGGTTGTTGATATGAAAATGAAAAAACAGAAATAATTGTTTCTCCATTTAAGTTAAAAACCAATAAAAGCTGGCTTGATGCCGGCTTTTTTGTTGATCAAATATTAATTTATCCATTTTACTTTCGCTACCTTTACTATTAATAATATTAATCTTTCTTGTATTTTATTAATAAATCCCTATCATAAATCAATTTTGCTCGCTAATTTAATATGTTTTAAGAGGACCTATATGGAAGATCACAATTTAGAAAATAATTTACGGAAAGATCTTGGTTTAGTTTCTGCATTGTCGTTGGTTGTTGGTATGGTTTTAGGGGCTGGTGCATTTATGAAACCACCTGCCGTATTAGAAGTTGCCGGTGATTATAACTATGCATTGTTAGCGTGGATCATTGGTGGTGTTTTTTCTATTTGTGGTGGATTAACGCTTTGTGAATTAGGTGTTATGTTTCCACGTACGGGCGGTATGTTGGTTTATCTAGAAAAAATTTATGGCTCAAAAGTTTCTCATCTTTATGGTTGGATGATTACCGTGCTTTTTGCTCCATCATTAGTTGGAGCATTGGTAGGATATTTTAGTTCGGTATTTTGCCTGTTATTTGGCATTGATGATACTTATAAAATGGCAGTAAGTGCTGGCGTTTTAGGATTTATTGCTGTTATTAACGCTATTGGCGTTAAGCAAGCAGGTTATTTGCAAACCATAGCTACTGCTTGTAAGCTTATTCCTATTTTATTGTTAGCCATATTTGGACTATGGAAAGGTAATGGTCAAGTAGCATTATTTAGTGCTAGTGGTCAAGGGATTGAAACTTATGCTCCATTTGCTGTAGCTATTTTAGCTACTTTATTTGCTTATGATGGTTGGGCTCAAGTTGCCTCTGTTGCCGGTGAAATTCATAATCCCGCAAAAGTACTACCTAAAGCAATTATTTTGGGTATCATATTTTTAGTTGTTGTTTATGCCTGTATCAATATTGCATTGTTCAAAATTTTTCCTGTCCAAGAGATGGTATCACTTGGCCATGATGCTTCGGCCGTTGCCTCACAACGTATGTTTGGCAATTTGGGTGGTAATTTAGTTGCGGTTGGCATTATGATCTCAATTTTAGGTGGGATTAATGGTTATATTATGACGTTATCTCGTACAATTTTCAGTATGGCAGAACGAGGAACCATTATTGGAGCGCGTTATTTAAGTACAATCGATGATGATAGCCGCTCACCAGTTAATGCTATATGTGTATTAGTGATATTTTCTTTTTTATATTCAATTTTACTGGATGCTGATCGTTTATCTGAAATCTCAATGTTTTCAATTTGGGTATTTTATTTATTAACATTTATTGGTGTAATCATCGCTCGTAAAAAATATGCTGATGTCCCAAGATCTTATAAAGTTATTGGTTATCCAATCATTCCAATTATCGCAATTTTGGGGGCTATGTATGTTATTTATGGTATGCTTGTTTATCAAACTTTTAATGGTATTGCGTCAATAGTTCTAACTTTAATCGGTTTACCTTTATATTATTATTACCACAGAAAGAATAAGAATAAAGAGCTTTCACTTGGTGAAATGAAGAAATATAAAGTGAAAATGCAATATACCATCGCAGTTTCTACAATGATCATCGTTGCTCTGTTAGCTCTTTATGGTAACGTGTTTAGTAAATAATCAGAGAATATATTTAACTTATTTTGAAATGAATCATTTCAACGTTATAAAAGTAAAAACCGACATTATGAAGTGACCCCATAAAGTTGGACACTTTTATTAAGCTGCTTGTAAGGCCTGATTTCGATATTCAACCGGAGTCAGGCCTTTTAATTTAATCAGTAATAAAATATTTAATATAAAGTTAGTGAGTAATTATTTTGTTACAGTTTGGTGAAAATTTTAAATATATGTTGAAATTAGACCATAAATATTTTGATCATGATAAATTCCATTTAAATATTCAGCCTGTTTAAGTGTTCCTTCATAACTAAAACCACATCGCTTAGCAACCGCATTACTTTTAGGATTATCCACTGAGCATTTAATAACAAATCGTTTAATTATTTTTTGTGATGCATAGTAGTGAGTGAGTGCTTGGATTGCTTGTGTCATAACACCTTTGCCTTCTGCTTGGCTATCAAGCCAATAACCAATATAGGCAGTCTTATTGTTTTTATCTATTCGATTAAAAGACAATAAGCCGACAGGGTTATTATCCAGTAAAATTACATAGGTTTTGGTAATATCTTTTTGATGTTCAATTGAACAATTATCTAAAAAATTTGATGTGTCTGCTTCATTACTGACAAACTTAGGCCAAGCCATAAATTGACTAAAATTATCACGATTAACATCAATAATATTGTATAACTTAGATGAATATTGTCGATCCGATGGCACTAAATGAATATGTTCATTGACAATGATGCTTTGTTGATTGGTATTTGTCATTAATTATTCCTTTAAGAGCATAAGCAATTTTCAGTCAGTATAAATATAAATTAAAGAATAATATCAACGTTACTAAATTAAATGATTATATTTTTATCGTTATCGTTAATTTTAAAAACTACCAGATCATTTGATCTGGTAATTTTACTGTTTGAATTTATTAGAAAAATTTTACGCTTCATTATTTACATTTTGCTTTGGTTTAACCATGTAATTTTGAATAACTAATAAAGCAAAGATAGCGACAACAATGCCCATTATTATTTCTTTATTAAACCATTTAGCCATTTTACCCAAAATAATACCAATCTCGCAAAAGTCAATATCGGAGAAAGTTGTATTGGCAAAACCAAGCGAACCTAAAACAGGTAATAAAAGGACAGGTAAAAATGTGACTAATAAACCATTAGCAAATCCACCAAACATGGCGCCTCGACGTCCGCCCATAGCATTACCGAAAACACCAGCAGTCGCACCACAGAAGAAATGAGGAACTACGCCAGGTAAAATTAGTACAGCATTTAATTGACCCAACACAAATAGACCAATTAATCCACCAAGAAAACTAAATAAGAAACCAATTAATACCGCGTTCGGTGCATATGGGAAAACAACTGGACAATCTAAGGCTGGTTTGGCATTCGGCACGAGTTTTTCTGAAAAACCTGTAAATGCTGGAACAATTTCAGCAAGAATTAATCGTACACCTTGTAGAATAATAAATACCCCAGCTGCAAAGGTAATTGCTTCGATAATTGCATAAACTAAGTAATTATCCCCCTTGCTTAAATTTGTTTGGACATAATCAGGTCCTGCAAAAACGGCAAGAACTAAATAGATAATCATCATTGTTAATGAAATTGAAATTGAGCTATCACGCAAGAAACTTATATTTTTGGGTAAATTCATCTCTTCCGTTGAGCGAGAGTTTTTACCAACTAATTCACCAATCGCTCCAGCCAATACATAACCTAAAGTACCAAAATGACCAAATGCTACATCATTATTTCCTGTTATTTTACTCATATATGGTTGAGCAATTGCAGGGAAAAACGCCATAATTAGCCCAAGTACTAGGGCTCCGGTAAAGACTAATTGCCAACCTTTAAAACCTGCAACTGTTAGAATAATGCTGATCATGCACGCCATATAAAAGGTATGATGTCCAGTTAAAAAGATAAATTTTAAACGTGTAAAACGCGCAACTACAATATTAGCAATCATTCCAAACGCCATGATTAATGCTGTTGCTGCACCATAATCATTTAATGCCATAGATACGATAGCTTCATTATTTGGGACAATACCTTGTAGTTTAAAGGCCTCTTCAAACATCATGCCTAATGGTGTAATCGCACTAATAAGTACAGTTGCGCCACCACCCAATACTAAAAATCCTAAAATAGTTTTAATTGTTCCTTTTACCGTATCAGCAAAGGATTTGCGTTGGGCTATTAACCCAACCATAGCAATCATACCAACGAGTACGGCCGGTACTTTTAAAATATCAACGAAAAATTTAACAACTTCTTGAATCATCGCAACACCTCATTATCAGACTATTGCTTATCAAAATGTTCAACGAGTTTGGACTCCAAATCATTGATATCAATTATATTATTCAGAACTACCAGTTTATCGCTAGGAATGCCAGAACTGTCTGCTAAATCTTTAGTCATAACAAATAAATCAGCTTGTTCTGGTGTTGCTGATGCAAGATCTGCATGCGTTACTTCTGCATCAATATTTAATTTTTTTAGAACTTTTTTGATATTCATTTCAACCATAAAACTGCTACCAAGACCTGAACCACAAACTGCCATAATTTTCATTTTATTTATCCTTTTTTAATTTTATTAAATTTAATAACGATTGATCACAGCTAATATTTGATCACTATTTTGTGCCTTAAAAATTGTCTGCATATCGTTTGATTCACTAAACAGCTCAGCTAATTGAGTTAACATTTCAATATGGCTTGTACTATCACTGGCCGCTAATAAAGTAATTAAATATACGGGGTCGTTTTCTGTTGAATTAAATTTCACTCCTTGTTTGACCAGTAACATAGATAAGCCCAGTTGATTGACACCTTGCTCTGGTCTAGCATGCGGCATAGCGATACCCGGTGCCAATACATAGTAAGGTCCAATTGATTCATGTAATTGAAAAATTGCTTGGACATAATTTGGCGAAATGGCATTATTTTCTAATAATGGTTTTGCGCAAATTTGTATTGCTTCTTTCCAATCTTCAACAGAATCAACAACATTGACTGTTTGGCTGGTTAACCATTTACCTAACATTTTTCCTCCATTAAACCTGATATCATCAATTGTTAGTTTAAAAAATAACATACTAAATAAGAATAGAAATAAAAAAATATTAGAAATGTGATAGCGCTATCAAACTTGATGAAAATTTTTCTCATTTTGTGATGAAAGTAACATTTTTGATATAACGATTATAAAATAGTTATTTAGACGTAATAATATTATAGAAATGAGAGTGATTTTGAAGTGATTGTATCACACTTTTTTATTATTGATTGTCTATTATCGATTTTTCTGCTTTGCTACTATTAATATAAGATTTATTTGAAAAAATTTAGATTAAACTCAATCGGAATGAAAGATGCAAGAAATAAAGAAGCGTAAAACTACTGGACAGATTACTTTATTTGATGTCGCTAGATATGCGGGTGTCGGAACAATGACCGTATCTAGAGCTTTACGAACCCCAGATCGAGTTTCAGATAAACTTCGTCAAAAAATCCAAATTGCTGTTGATGCTTTAGGATATAAACCAAATGTTGCTGCAAGTTTGCTAGCCTCTGCATCGGCAAATCGAGTCATTGCAGTTATCACGCCAAAAATATACGATCATTGCGCTCAACTATGGTTAAATTCGCTTCAAACACACTTAGCAAAAGAGGGGTACACAACCTTACTTATTGAATCTTATCATTATTATAAATTAGAATCACAAATGTTAGATGCTTTATATAGTCATAACCTTGAGGCAATATTACTATTTCAAGTTGAAGATGAGAGCTTTATTAAGCAAATTCTGCAAAGTAAAATTGTTCCTATTTTGAATATTGGTAAAGATTATGATGGATTAACTAATATGAATGTTGGAATAGATGATAGTTTGGCTATGTATATGCTCACTGAACATGTCATTAAAAAAGGTTATCAACACATTGGGTTACTTTGTGCTAATCAAGAATATCAAATTTTTCAACAACGTTTACACGGATGGCATAAAGCCATGTTAGCTTATCATCTCCCTACACATCGAGTTATTAATGCTGCTAAACCAGCCAATTTTAGTACTGGAAGTGAGTTATTACCCGATATGTTATTAAATTGGCCAGAACTAGACGCATTAATTTGTACAACTGATGAATTAGCTTGTGGAGTCCTATATGAATGTCAGCGTCGACATATTCGAGTACCTTATCAATTAGCTGTAACTGGCTTTGGTGATAATGAGTTTAGCCAAGTGAGCTTTCCCGCATTAACAACGGTCGCTTTACCGTATAAAGAAATCGGTGAATATTCAGCCTCTCTGCTGTTGGATAATTTAAAAAATAAAAAAGTAACACATGAAACAGATTTATCAGCGTTAGCACCAGTCGTACGATTGCGGGCGAGTGTTTAATTAGCTTTTTTAAGAAAGATGATTAGAATTATTAAGATCGGCTCGAACCTCTGGTCGGTTCTCATCCTCTTAAAATGCAGATAATAAAAAAGCCTACTCAATGAGTAAGCTCTTTTATCTAAAATTGGTCGGCGAGAGAGGATTACTCGCATTTCATGCTCGCCCTGCGGGTCGTTGCTAAAGCAACGTTGTCTCGCTGCGCTCGGCTCGAACCTCTGGTCGGTTCTCATCCTTTCAAAATGCAGATAATAAAAAAGCCTATTCAATGAGTAAGCTTTTTTATCTAAAATTGGTCGGCGAGAGAGGATTACTCGCATTTCATGCTCGCCCTGCGGGTCGTTGCTAAAGCAACGTTGTCTCGCTGCGCTCGGCTCGAACCTCTGGTCGGTTCTCATCCTTTCAAAATGCAGATAATAAAAAAGCCTATTCAATGAGTAAGCTTTTTTATCTAAAATTGGTCGGCGAGAGAGGATTACTCGCAT
>CAMLMY010000033.1 GCA_946481345.1 uncultured Gilliamella sp.
TCTATACGTGGCAATATGATGTACGATGGGCAGCTCAATCATTGAGGAATGAAGGTCAATTAAAACCTGTAAATAATCGACGTGATTTACCTTGGGAGTTAGCTTGAGTATGTTTAAAATTTCTAAAAAGAAAAAAATATATAACATTATGAAAATTTTGCGATAATGGTAAAGTTGTGATGGATATTGTGTTAATGGAGATGCAACTTAATGAAAATAATTAAAGAACAATCTAATTTCAGTTTTCTTATTGAACATGATCCACTTTTTGTCGAATTAGCTTTTTCCGCTGAACAGGCATTTCGTAGTGATCCTAATACTACGTTGATAAAATTACGACAATTAGCTGAAGCCATGGCACAGCATATTGCTGCACTGGCTGGTATTAAATTTGATAATCGAACTTCACAGTCAAATTTATTATATAAACTTGGCCAAGAACTTAAATTAGAACCCATTGTATGCAATCTTTTTCATACATTACGTATTGAAGGTAATAAAGCAACACACCAATTTAAAACTCAACACAAAGAAGCAATAAATGGACTTGAAATTGCTTATAAATTAGCAATTTGGTTTCATCAATCCTTCGGAAAAGAGGGAATTAAATTTAAGCCAGAACCTTTCCATCCTCCTATTGATCCAAGTGAGCAATTACGTAGTTTACAGTTTGAAATCAGCAAACTTAAAACAGAACTTGAACAAACAAATATTGAACTTAATTCCAGTCAAAAATTTAATGAGTTACTTGCTAAAGAAAAGGCGGAATTTGAAGCATTAGCTTTAAAAATGAATGTTGAAGCGCATTTCTTATCTGAACAAGCGAATAGACATGAAGAAATGTTAAATAAGCAACAGAAAGAATATGAAGTAAGAATTAAACATTTACAAGATGATCTTGCCCAACAGAATAAAAAAGAACAAAAAGCTTCTCGTAAATTAATTGGTAAGAAAACTAAAACAGCAAGTCAACATATAGAATTAAGCGAAGAACTCACTAGAATTTTAATTGATATGCAGCTTATTGATGCTGGTTGGCAAGCTGATACTGAATTATTAACCTATAAAAAAGGCACACGTCCAGAAAAAGATAAGAATTTAGCAATAGCAGAATGGCCAACGGAACATAAAGGTGAAAAAGGTTGGGCTGATTATGTTTTATTTGTAGGGTTGATACCAATTGCGATAATTGAAGCAAAAAAAAATAATAAAAATGTATCTGGTAAAATTAGGCAAGCTGAACGTTATAGTAAAGGTTTTAGAGTATTACCGCCTATGATGGGAGCATGGGAATATCAAAAACGGATTGTAGCATGGCCAGATGAATCTGATAGTCACTACAAAATCCCTTTCGTTTACTCTTCTAATGGACGTCCCTTTATTCAACAACTGGCAGAACAGTCAGGGACCTGGTTTCGTGATGTACGTGATAGCGCCAATTTAAAACGTCCTTTATTATCTTTTCATTCTCCTAATGGATTATTAGATCTACTTAATCGCAGCAAAGAAAAAGCTGAAAAACAATTAAAAGAAGAACCTTTTGCATATTTACAACTAAGAGATTATCAAGAGAAAGCAATTATAGCGACCGAAAATAACATTTCTCAAGGTATACGAACAGTGTTATTAGCTATGGCTACAGGAACAGGTAAAACCCGAACAATAATTGGTTTAATATACCGTTTTTTAAAGACTGAAAGATTCAAACGAATTTTATTTTTAGTCGATCGCACATCCCTAGGTAAGCAAGCAATAGATTCATTTGATGAGGCACCTTTAGAACAAAACTTGACTTTATCTAAAATCTATAATTTAGCTGAGTTAGGTAGTATGGCAACAGAAACCGAAACACGAATACAAGTAGCAACAGTTCAAGCTATGGTTAAACGTATTTTTATGAGCGAAAATCCGCCTTTAATTGATCAATTTGATTGCATTATTATTGATGAAGCACACCGCGGATATACGTTAGATCAAGAAATGACAGACGGTGAAATGGCTACGCGTGATGCTAAACAATATTTATCAAGTTACCGTCGTGTTTTAGATTATTTCGATGCTGTAAAAATAGCTTTAACCGCAACTCCAGCAAAACATACTAGTGATATTTTCGGTAAACCTGTTTATGTCTATTCATATCGTGAAGCAGTTGCTGATGATTGGTTAATAGATCATGAACCGCCTATCCGTTATCAAACTTTATTAACGCAAAATGGTATTACTTTTGCTAAAGGTGAAAAAGTAAGCGCCATTAATACTCAAACAGGTGAAATTGAAATTGCTGAATTGGAAGATGAAATTAATTTTGATGTTGATTCATTTAATCGTCATGTAATTAATGAAAACTTTAACCGAGTAATTTGTGAACAATTAGTGAATGAATTAGATCCATTTGGTGAAGAAAAGACATTAATTTTTTGCGTTACAGATCTTCATGCCGATATGGTGAAGCGTTTATTAGATCAAGCATTCAAAAATCTATATAATGATGAATATAATCAAGCTTCTGTTGCTAAAATCACAGGACAAACTGATAAAGTTGATCAATTGATAAAACAATATAAAAATGAACGTTATCCTAACATTGCTATTACCGTCGATCTCTTAACAACGGGTATTAATGTACCAAAGATATGTAATTTGGTATTTATGCGGCGAGTAAAATCACGTATTTTATATGAGCAAATGATTGGTCGAGCAACCCGACGATGTGATAGCATAGGTAAAACTGTGTTTCGAATATATGATCCGGTTGATATTTATGCTGAATTAAAAGACGTAAATACCATGCAACCTTTAGTTAAAGATCCCAATATCACTATTGAACAATTAATTGAAGAAATAAGTGATCCTAAATTGTTAGCCAAAGCACTACAAGCACCTGGAGATATTGCTGATGCAACTTATGCAGATGTCATTTTAAATCAATTAAATCAAAAAATAATGAGAATATTGCGTAAGGCTGAAAGAAAAGCAGAAAATAAACCTGAATTAAGACAAAAACTGGAAGAATTACATAATTTATGGGGTGTTGAACCCAAAAAACTGCATAATTATTTACATGAAATTGGTCCCGAATCTGCAGCGAAATTTATTAACCAACAAAAAGGTTTAATTAATCAATTAAATGAGATAAATCAGTTATTAGGAAGTGAATGTTTACCAATCATTTCAAAACATGATGATCATCTGCGAGAACGTTCACAAAGTTATGGCGAGCATAAAAGACCCGAAGATTATTTAGATAGTTTTAGTAATTTTATTTATAACCAGTTAAATGAAAGTGCAGCATTATCTGTAATTATTAATCGCCCGCGAGATTTAACTCGTGCACAATTAAAAGAAGTTAAATTATTACTTGATAGTGCAGGTTATTCTGAAGCTAATCTACGAACAGCTATACGTAATCAAACAAATCAAGATATTGCTGCCAGCATTATAGGTTATATTCGACGTGCAGCATTAGGAGAAGCATTAATCCCTTTTGAACAAAGAGTTTTACAAGCTATGCAACAAATCTACAAAAAACACAATTGGACTGCTACCCAACGAATTTGGCTTGAACGACTTGGAAAGCAAATAATTTATGAAGTGGTTATAGATAAAGAATTTATTAATCAACGTTTTACCGATAATGGTGGCACAAAACAGCTTGATAAAATATTGGGAAATCAATTAAATACGGTATTAGATGAATTGAGTGAGGCTATTTGGCAACCACTTACCGCATAAAGTATTAAAGTCACTTGAAGTTTTTCAAATATAAATTTAACCTAATTTGCTATATAAAAATTGGGAATTTTAGTTTTGCCTAAAGAGCATTTATATATATAACTTAGGATAAAAGATGAGTAATAACGATATTGTACAAAAGTTGTGGAATTTATGTGATGTATTACGTGATGATGGTATTAACTATTCAGATTATGTTACTGAATTAGTACTTTTATTGTTTATTAAAATGGTACACGAAAACACAGAAGCCGGAATATTACAAAAACATCTCTTACCTGTTGGTTGTCGCTGGACTGATCTCAATAGTAAATCTGGAATTACATTGTTAAATGACTATAAAGCGGTATTATTAGCTTTGTCAACAGGAAAACGTCAAGAAATAAATCCAAAGAAACCAGGAGAAATAGTAGAGGTTACCGTCCATAGTGATCCATTAATTAGCGCTATCTATGCTGATGCACAAACTCGATTAAGAGAACCCCGACATTTAGAACAATTGATTAAAAATTTAGATCAAATTGATTGGTTTAGTGTTCAAAAAGATGGGTTAGGCGATCTATATGAAGGATTATTAGAAAAAAACGCTAATGAAACTAAATCGGGTGCTGGTCAATATTTTACACCACGAGCAATCATTAATTGTATGGTTAGATGTATTAAACCACAAATAAAAAATATTATTCAAGATCCTGCTGCAGGTACAGCAGGATTTCTTGTCGCTGCAGATCATTATTTGCGTCAAAAAACCAACGATTATTATGATCTTGATGCAAAAGATGCTAATTTTCAGAAAAATAAAGCATTTATTGGTGTTGAATTAGTGCCTAATACTCATCGACTTGCATTAATGAACTGTTTATTACATGGTATAGAGGGTGGAGATAATGGTGCAATTATCTTAGGTAATACTCTTGGTCAAGTTGGGCAAAATTTGGCACCAGCTGACATTATCCTCGCTAATCCACCATTTGGTACCAGTAAAGGAGGAGATGCAAGTATCACTCGTGATGATTTAACGTATGAAACAACCAATAAGCAACTAGCTTTTTTACAACATATTTACCGTAATCTAAAGCCTGGTGGTCGAGCTGCTGTTGTGTTACCAGATAATGTGTTATTTGAAGCAGGTAAAGGAACGGATATTCGTCGCGATTTAATGAATAAATGTAATTTACATACCATTCTTCGTTTACCTACAGGTATTTTTTATGCTCAAGGCGTAAAAACGAATGTGCTATTTTTTACTAAAGGATCAGCAATAGATAAATTACAGCAAGAAAATTGTACCCAAAATATTTGGATTTATGATTTGCGAACGAATATGCCAAATTTTGGTAAAAGAACACCATTTGGAGAACAATACTTACAACCATTTGAAATGGTATATGGGCAAAATCCGGATGGCACAAGCCCAAGACAGGAAGGGGAGTGGTCTTTTAATTCACATGAAAATGAATTAAATAAATCAGCCAGTAAAGAAAATCAAATTACGAACGATAGTTTGGAAAAATCAAGATGGCGATGTTTTAGCCGCGATTGGATTGCTAAAACTAAAGGTGATTCGCTCGATATTAGCTGGTTAAAAGACAATAATAACATTGATACAGCTAGTCTGCCAGATCCAAGAGTACTAGCTAAATTTGCTAAAGATGAGTTAACTGCTGCTTTAGGAGAGTTAGAATTTTTGTTAAGTGAATTAGAGGTAACTATATGAGTTATAATAATCTTCCCAGTGAGTGGATTATTACTAAATTTACTGATTTATTGGATATACAAGGTGGTACCCAACCACCTAAATCTGAGTTCATAGATAAGATAAAAAAAGATTACATACGTCTTCTTCAAATTCGAGATTTTGGTAACAAACCAGTTCCAACATTTGTACCGCTAACATCCAAATTAAAATTATGTAATAAAAATGATATACTTATAGGGCGTTATGGTGCATCCTTAGGCCGAATTTGTACCGGTATGAGTGGTGCTTATAATGTTGCTTTAACTAAGGTGATATTTGGAAAATATATAAATAGGAAATATTTAAAAGTTTATTTAGAATCAGAATTATTCCAAGAATCACTTAGATTATTATCACGTTCAGCTCAAAATGGGTTTAATAAAGATGATTTAAAATCATTTAATTTCATCTTACCACCTTTATTTGAACAAAAAATAATCACTAATAAGCTTGACTTATTACTAGCTCATGTTGAAAAAACCAAATCGCGTCTTGAAAAAATTCCCGAAATTCTTAAACAATTTCGCCAATCTGTGTTATCGGATGCCGTAAATGGAAGGTTAACAAAAAATTTTATACATCATACAATTTTCAATAAATCCTTATTAGGGCAAGTACTAAATTTAGTGTATGGTAAAGCATTGCCAGCAAAAGAAAGAAGCGGTACAGGTTATCCTGTATATGGTTCAAATGGAGAAATAGGAAAACATGGACAAAAACTTGTAAAAGGACCATTTATAATTGTTGGACGTAAAGGTAGTTATGGTGAAATCACATGGTCTGAAGATTCAGGATGGCCAATAGATACCACTTATTATGTTACATTAAAAAAAAATATTGATCTAAAATTTATTTACTATCTACTACAAACTCTTGGGTTAACCAGTTTAAATAGATCTACAGCTATACCTGGTTTAAATCGAGAAGACGCATATAAACTTGAAATAGATTTACCATCATTAGAAGAACAACACGAAATAGTCCGCCGAGTGGAACAATTATTTGCTTATGCCGATAAAATTGAAAAACAAGTTAATGCTGCTTTAGAAAAAGTAAATAATTTAACACAATCAATTTTAGCCAAAGCATTTCGTGGTGAGTTAACAGCTTTGTGGCGAGAACAACACCCTGAATTAATCACTGGTGAAAATAGTGCTAAAGCATTGTTAGAAAAAATTCAACAAGAAAAATCTATGCTTGTAAAAAAACGAAAATCAAAGTAAATGTAAAAGATCTGTTTTATGTTTTAAATAATAGTGTTATAAACAAAACCCAGTAAAAACACCAATGAAAAACACCCAAAAATTATTACTACTTATCACGCTTAGCTTTCCTATGGTAAGTAGTGCTGACTGTGAAAAATGGATTGATTATTTACTTGAAAAATACCATTCTTCTCGCGAGAGTGATAAGGCAATTTGTAAGATCTGGCCTGCTGATGAAAGTAAAACAATTGTGGTTTTACCGTTTCCTCATGAAATCGAAGGGACAATTTTTTATGATCTTGATGTGTTGCTTGTGGATACGCAAAGTGGTGAATTAATTGCTCATAATTGGCAACAGGATGCGTTTGTTAGTGATGCTATTGAATTAAATAATTTTGAAATCGATACGGCTCGTTATCAACTTAATAATGAGTCTCGAGCTTTTGGTGTTCGTGCCAATTCTGCAAATCGTTCCCGTTATGTTCCTATTTCTCAACAAGTAATTAATCTTTATGTGCAACAAAATGAAAAATTGAATCTCGTTGTTAACAACTTAATGCTAAATAACTCTGGTGGTGAATGGTATGATTGTGATGGTGAATACAATAGCCGTAATGCTGTTTTACTATTAGGGAAAAATACGACCAATAATTATAAAGATCTGATTGTCTCATATAATGAACAAAAAGAAATTGGTAAAAAAAATAGCGAAGGGGAATGTATTGAAGAGATAACTAAATCAGCAAAAAGAAAATATACATTACATTATAATGGTGTTGAATATCCTTTACCCAAACCAGTATATTAATATCTAAGTAACCAAGATACTCTACTTCCATCAAAACGTAAAATGGACAGATTCTATTTTGAATATTCTGTCCTTTATTTTTAACTTCATAACTGATTATTTTAGAGTTTATTTACTTCATATCTTAATACATTAAAACAATTAGTTAACTTAACAATTATTCTGTGATGGTGATTGAGATCTAGTTCACAATTCTTCTAAATCAAAATTGACTCAGTATCTATTGTATGTTTGTATGTTAATTGAACAGGCATGTGACTGGTAAAGCAGGCAGGACCTAAATGAATTGTATATGCGTAGCTGCATTTTACCGTTTATCTAGGTCTTGCTTTTTTTTTACCACGAACAAGAGCAATAGGAGATAGTAATGGATTATCAAAAAATAGCCGTAACCATTCTAGATAATATCGGTGGTAAAAGTAATATAGCGCATTTAGAGCATTGTGCGACAAGACTAAGATTCACCTTAAAAGATGATAATCTAATTAATCTTCCTGCTTTAGAAAAAATCGAGGGTGTTATAGGCGTACGGCAAAACGTTCAATGCCAAATTATTATTGGTAATGATGTGTTTGAAGTTTATAACGAAATTATTAAATTAATCGGAAATATTAATGTAAATAGTGTTAATAATCAGCCTAATAGTAAGAAAAAAATAAGTGCTATTTTACTCGATTTTCTTGTTTCTATTTTTCAACCGTTAATTCCAGCAATTGCTGGCGGTGGTCTGTTGAAATCTTTTGTAATATTGTTTGCCATGCTTGGATTGATGGATGAGAATGGATCCAATTATAAAATTTTACAACTAATTGGTAGTGCACCTTTATATTTTTTACCCATTCTTGTCGCATTTACCACCGCTAATAAATTAAAAGTAAATCCGCTGGTTGCAGCTTCTGCCGTAAGTACTTTAATCCTCCCTGATATGGTGGTACTACTAAAAAATGACAGCACACTCTTCTTTTTACCTTTAGAGAATATTAATTATGCATTCCAAATATTTCCGGCGATTTTAACGATCCTTTTTTATTCTGTTGTCGAAAAATTTTTTACTAAATATTCATTTAAAGTTATTCGTCTCTTTTTTGTCCCTATGATGAGCTTAGTCATTACTGTACCTGTCTCTTTACTATTACTTGGTCCTCTTGGATACAACGCAGGTGTGATATTTTCTAAATTTATTATATTTTTTTATACCCATTTTTCATGGATTACAACAGGATTGTTAGCTGCGGTACTTCCTTTTATGGTTGTGGCGGGTATGCATAAAGCAATGCTTCCTTATGCCATTGATGCAATGGGTAAAACAGGATGTGAAATGTTATATATGCCGGCTTCTTTGGCACACAATATTGCTGAGTCAGGGGCTTGTTTTGGCGTAAGTATTAAAACTAAAAATAGTAAATTAAAATCGGTTGCTCTGTCTGCTGGAATATCGGCTCTTTTTGGTATTACCGAACCCGCACTATATGGCGTGACAATCGTAAATAAAAAAATCCTTTATAGCGTGATGACTGCTGGATTAATTGGTGGGGCTTTTGCTGGCATTATTTTACTAAAAGCATTTGTTCTTGTTGGTCCCGGTTTAGCCAGTATGACCATGTATATTGATAAAGACAATGCGATGAACATAGTCTGGGCTTTTGTCACTTTTGGAATATCCTTTTTAGTCGCATTTATCCTTTCTGCCATATTTTTCACAGATAGTATTGATGCAGATGATGAAAACTCAAATAACAATACCAAAAATACCATTAACGATGAAGCTATAGAGATTAGAAGCCCAATTAGTGGCAAAGCTATACCGATACATGACATTAACGATAATGTTTTTTCAACAGGAATTGTTGGTCAAGGTTTAGGTATTATTCCTAACGAGGGAATTTTAAAATCACCCTGTAAAGGGGTTATCTCTATGATATTCCATACTAAACATGCTCTAAGTATTAAATTAAATAATGGCGCAGATCTACTTTTTCATATAGGAATCGATACAGTAAAACTTGATGGTGATGGATTTGAGACACTGGTTAATGTTGGCGATATTGTCGATATTGGTGATGATTTAATTAAATTCGATATCAACAATATTAAAAATCATCAATTGGATCCTACCGTAATTTTTTTAGTCACCAATCCTGATGACTATACTATTTCTACTTTTAATGAAAACAAACAAGTAACTAACGATGATATTGTTCTAGAAATAAAGCCGAAAATATTAAGCAAAGGAGAGTAACATATGAAAAATTTAGCATTCCCAGATAATTTTTTATGGGGCGGGGCGATTGCAGCTAATCAGATTGAAGGCGCATGGAATATTGACGGCAAAGGACTTTCTGTTGCGGATATGGCAACGTATAAACCAAATGTTGATGTCAAAGATTATGCTGCGCATGTGGCAGTAACCAGTGAGGGTATAATGGCCGCGATAAACGATCTTTCTGATAAAAATTACCCCAAACGACGTGGCATTGATTTTTATCATCGCTATAAAGAAGATTTAGCGCTCTTTGCTGAAATGGGATTTAAGACATTACGCTTATCCATTGCTTGGACAAGACTGTTTCCTACTGGCGAGGAACTTACGCCTAATCCTAAAGGAGTTGAATTTTATAAAAATGTCTTTAAAGAGATGAAACGACTTTCAATAGAGCCAATCGTTACGTTATCGCATTATGAAATGCCGATAGCATTAAGTATTAAATATAATGGTTGGGTAAAACGTTCAGTAATTGATGATTTTGTCCGTTTTTCAACAGCTTGTTTTGACCATTTTGGGGATTATGTAAAATATTGGTTAACCTTTAATGAAATAGACAGTATTTATCGACACCCTTTTACAACGGCTGGAATTATTCCTGATAAATGTAAAGACGGACAGCTTGAACAAGATATCTATCAAGCTTTACATCATCAATTTGTAGCAAGTGCACTGGTTACCAAAATCGCCCATGAAAAAATCCCAGATTGTAAAATAGGCTGTATGCTCACCAAATTAACCACTTATCCATTGACATGTAAGCCTGAGGATGTGGAATTGACGTTGCAAAAAACGTTAGACAATTATTTTTATACAGATGTGCAAATTAAAGGCGAATATCCAAAACTGATATTGACCAATTTACAACAAAAAGGAATTGATATTAAGTTTGAAGAGGGCGATCGAGAAATACTTAAACAAAATACCGTCGATTTCTTATCTTTTAGTTATTATATGTCAAAGGCTGAATCTACCAATCCGGATGCTGACCGCATACCCGGTAATACGATTATTGGTGTTAAAAATCCTTATTTAAAATCCACTGAATGGGGCTGGCAAATCGATCCAAAAGGACTAAAAATTTCACTAATTGAACTCTATGACCGCTATAATATTCCAATGATGATTGTCGAAAATGGGATTGGCGCAATTGATAAGTTAGAGGGCGACACCGTTCATGACCATTATCGAATTGAGTACTTTAAAGAACATTTTAAACAAATGAAAGAAGCCATTGATGAAGGTGTGGATTTAATCGCTTATACCAGTTGGGCGCCAATAGACTTGGTCAGCGCCAGTACTTCTCAGATGTCTAAACGTTATGGTTTTATCTACGTAGATCAAGATGATGAAGGGAATGGAACTTTAGCCAGATTTAAAAAAGAGTCGTTTTATTGGTATAAAAAAGTGATTGAAACCAATGGGAAAGCTATTTACGACTAATAGCTGGAGAACAAACAATGATTTTGGTGGTAAAAGTATTAAATTCTAGTGTCGTTTTAGTTGAAGAAGAGAGTATCGAAAAAATCGTATTAGGGAAAGGCATTGGTTTTGGTAAAAAACCAGGAGATACCATTGATGATGAGCGAGTGGATAAAATATTTTTAGAAAAAAATATTAAACTTTCCTATATCACCGATTTAGCGAAAGAAGTCCCTTTTCAATTTTTTAAGATAACCAAAGAAATCATCTTATTAGCTAAAAACAACTTAAACAGAAAACTGAATAATAATATTTATTTAACACTGACAGATCATATTTACTTTGCGGTTGAACGAGTTAAAAAAGGTCTGTTTATACCCAATAAATTATATTGGGAAATAAAAAATTATTATCCGCAAGAGTTTAATATCGCCAAGCAAGCTATTGAGTTACTCAACGCAAGATACAATCTCACTTTTCCTGAAGAAGAAGCGAGTAATATTGCATTTCATCTCATTAACGCTCAAACCACGACCACAAAAAATCTTAATACGTTTCAATATGCCAAAATGATAAATTCAATAGTGAATTTGGTGAAATATTCCGTTGGTGTGCCAATAGATACCTCATCAATTCACTATACCCGTTTTATTACTCATATTAAATTTTTTGTAGAACGATTTTATGCCAATAATCAATTACAAGAAGATAATAACGATCTTTATGAACAAATATCCTCACTTTATCCTTACGCGATGCATATTGCGCAGAAAGTAAAACAGTACATCGATCAAACTTATCATAGCTCAATATCCGATGATGAGGTGGTCTATTTGGGGATTCACATTAATAGACTAATACGCAATACTAAATAATATATATCACTTAGTTACGTAAAGTTGAGATCTAAATTTTTTACTAAAAAGTTGCTTTTGCTATTATTAGCTTTACCGATATGAATAGGTGATTTTAAAACAGGATATATTCATAAATTGCCATCTAAATAAGGTAGTTATCTTAATGAAATAACGTTATTAAAAAATGTAAACAGTTAAGATGCATTGACTCCTCTAAAGTCATTATTAGTCATGGATACAGTTAGATCAACCCTAGCTCAAGTTCCCCCCGTAAAATCATTTATATAAATCTAAATTAAACAAATCAATCTTTTAATATTATTATTCTACATAATACAATGTATAATCGTTTTAATTAAAATTGATATTATTAATACTCTGATATTTAACATTAATTTATCTAACGGTGTTACTAATTAATTTAAGGAAAGACTATTATTGATAGTTTGATAATATTAAGGAGTTGGAAAGTGTTACATGCAGTTATTAAGAAAAAATGCCATTATCTTTTAAAAGAGCAAAATAATATTAGAATACCTCGAGAAGACATCATTACCTCCACAATATTTGGTCCACTACGTTATTTTGAAGCTAAAGAAATTTATTTTTTCATTACATCTATCGCTGGCATTAAAACTAATTTAATTGATGATAGCAATTTACAGATAAAAGCTAATATTGATTTTTGGCCATCTAAAATAGATACTTTTAATAATGAGCGTAGAAGAACTGAACCTGATATTGTGTTCAATTTCGACGTGAATGACAAAAATGAAACTTATATATTTGAGTTAAAATGGGGCACTTATTCTTTTTCAGAAGATCAAATTGAAAGAGAGTGGCAGTTTTTTAAATCGCCAAAAGAGGGTGGAGCATCTTATTTAATCTATTTAGCTAATTATGTCGATACGTTTAATGCTATTAAAGCCAGTAAAAATAAGAATTGGAAAAGTTTAACGTGGTTAAATTTTTTACATAAAATAAAAGAAATTAAGGATAAAAGTAATAATCAAAAATTACAGTATTATTTAGATGATTTAATCAGCTTTTTGGATTGTTTAGATTTTAGAGCATTTAATTCTTTCACTCATCTAAACCTCAAAATAAATTCTGACTTAAAAATTAATTATCATTTTCGAAATATTGGGGATGATTTAATCAGCTTTTTGGATTGTTTAGATCTCAGAACATTTAACGCTTTCACCAATCTAAACCTCAAAATAGATCCTGACTTAAAAATTAATTATCATTTTCGAAATATTGGAACTGATGTATCTTCATCTAACATTTAATTGGAGTGGTCAACAATGGAAAATAATATTACGCGCACACAAGGTATAGCAATTACGAATGCATTAAATGAGTACAAAAAATTCACTGAAGAAGTCGAGGTGTTAAAAAGTACTATTTCAGATAAAATCAAAGCCTATTTTGACAAAAATGCTAAGCAATACAAAATAGATTCGACAAAATACACAACAAAAAAGTCTAACAACGGTTGGTTTTGTGAGTGGACTAGCTTAAGTGTTCCGATTTCAAAGATAAATGCCAAAACAGGAACAGAACCTTATGGCTATTTGAACTTTCAATTATGTTTTAGTGGCGAAACGGTTTTTGATAAATCAATAAGTGAAATGCCATTTCCATTAATTCATATTATTTTTTGGGAAAGTATGGTACATCGAGATTCATATTTTAGATACCCAGTAAGTGAAAGTGAATATTTTGAAGAAGATCATGGTAAATTTATTTTTATTGATGATGAAAATAAATGTGTCTTATCTCTTCTTTACGATGAGCTTCCTAACAATTGTTGGACTTATAGTGTTGAGCTTATGAAAATCAATTCCAAGAATATTGAAGATATATTATTTAAACCAGCTGTTGAATTATTGGAAAGCAACCAACTTATCCTAAGTAACAATAAGGCGTTAGATGGTGTTATTATAAAATATCCACCTTTAGAAGACTTTATTATTGAATAAATATAATGAACAAGTAAATTAATAGTAATGAGCTAATTTTTAATTAATAAAACATAGCTATTGCTATTAATAACTAGCTTAAAAGTTGTAATTAATAAAGTTTAATACCCTTTTGTATTTGGAATAGTAAAATAAAAAATATTACTATTTTACCGAAATATTTTTATAAGATTTATATTATGTCTTAATACTTCTCTTTTTTAGATAAGTTTTCTCCTTTATCTGATAACAAATTGTGATATTGATGGTTTTGTGTTAGTTTCTTTGTCACTACCTACTTACTTTAGTTATTGACTTATCCAAGGTCTGTTTATGCCCAATTCATCTGCTAAAAAAGTCGCTTTTGCTGCTTTTATTGGTACCACAATTGAGTGGTATGATTTTTATATCTATGCGTTAGCATCAGTATTAATTTTTGGTCAGCTTTTTTTTCCGTCTGATAATCAATTTGTGCAAGTTTTGGGAACATTTGCCACCTTTGCAGTTGGTTTTTTATCGCGTCCTTTAGGTGCAATCCTTTTTGGTCATATTGGTGATCGTTTAGGGCGCAAAAAATCGTTAATCATTACTTTGCTGTTGATGGGAATTGCGACAACATGTGTTGGATTATTACCGTCTTATCAAGAAGCGGGAATCATTGCGCCGATACTGTTAGTTGCATTACGAATTTTACAAGGTGTTGCTGTTGGAGGTGAATGGGGCGGAGCTGTATTAATGGCGAATGAACATGCGCCAAAAGGGCTAAAAAACTTTTTTTCATCGTTTGCCCAGTGGGGTAGCCCTGCGGGTAATATTTTAGCATTGTTGGTTTTTTCTTATATTATTGGTTTGCCGATTGATCAGCTAATTAATAATGGCTATTGGCGCATTCCTTTTTTAGCCAGTTTTATTTTGTTAATTGTTGGTCTTATTGCTAGGGTTACCTTAACCGAATCACCGGTATTTATCGAATCATGCAAAAAACAAGCAAGCCTAAAAGAAAAAGAATCCGCACCAATTATTGATGTGTTTAAACAAGCAACTCCAATACTGGTATTAGCCATTTGTGCCAATGTGCTGTCATTTAGTGGCATATTTTCTAATACGCTAATGATTGGTTATACAACTATGGCTCTCGGCGTTGAAAAAAAGACTATCGTTGATGCGTTATTTTGGATAGCAGTCGTGCACTTTATTGCTCAGCCGTTTATCTCTTATTTTTCAGAAAAGTTTTCGGCAACGCGCTTTTTAATTGTGTCAGCCATTTTGGCTATGGCATCAGTCTTTTTGTTATTCCCGATTATTCAATCAGGAACTAAAATCAGCTTTATTATTGGTATTTCGTTAAATGTGATTTGTTACAGTGGTTTTTATGGTGTGATAGCGGGTTATTTAAGCCGAATTTTTCCAACCAGAATTCGCTATACTGGTCTATCGATGAGCTATCAAGGTTGCGCTGCCATATTTGGTAGTCTAATCCCAATGATAGGGGCATACATTATTTATACCTATAAAACTTACTGGTTACCACTCGCCTTATTTTATTGTGGTTTAGCATTGTTATCGATTATAAGCATCTATCTTTTAAGCAAGTATCACTATTATAATGAGTAAAAGGCAACTATCTATGAAAACCGTTTTATCAATTCAATCTAATGTCGTGTATGGTTATGCGGGTAACAAAGTTGCTACATTAGCCATGCAATTACAAGGCGTTGAAGTCATGCCCATCCACACAGTGCAACTATCGAGTAATACGGTTTATCCTGATTATGATGGTATTGTACTGGGTGCTCAGCAAATTACTCGAATAGTAAACAGTTTAGAAAAAATCGGCGTTCTAAACTCAATTGATGCCATCATATCAGGATATATCGGCCTTGCCGAACAGGGTGAAGAGATCCTCGAAGCGGTAAAAAAAATAAAATACTATAACCCGAATGCCATCTATGTGTGCGATCCCGTAATGGGAGGAGACATTAATAAAGGCAGTTCGCTACCGCAAAATATAATTGATTTCTTTACTAAGCAGGCTATCAAACACGCAGACTATATCACGCCCAATTTATTAGAATTGCAATTATTGTCGAATATCGAAATTAAGACGTTTGACGATGTACAAATGGCAATCAAAAAGCTACAAAACAAACCTATCCAAGCCGTATTAGTCAAAAACTTAGTTCATGCAGGCAAAACTACAGAATTGTTTGAAATGATTTTAGCTACACCATCACAAAGCTATCATCTTGCCCGACCATTATATGATTTTCCTTATCGTCCATTAGGTGTTGGGGATTTAATTTGCAGTTTGTTCACAGCCCATTTAGTTAATGGCAAATCACAACTAAACGCCTTTGAATTGGCCGCTAACGCTGCAAATCATGTATTAGCTGTGACAAAACAAAAAGATGCACGAGAACTGGCAATCATTGATGCTCAAGAGTGGATTAAACAGCCCGATTTACAGTACCGTGCAATAATGTTATAAAAAACAACTTCCAATTAAAATTATATTTAAGTTATCAATATAATTAATTGAAAATTAAAGAATTTATTAATTATGATTTAAGAATGGTTGATAATATGAAAGGCAAAATAGTCAGTATAAGTTTAATTGCAATCGCTTGGTTAGGAGCGGTCAATACCGCCAATGGCTACGAAATTGATTGCCCAGCTAAAATCAGCATCAAATTTGATCATCCCGAGCTTGAAAATATTCCTGAGGGCTGGCAAGTTTCGGATAAAAAAGATCGTAGTCTTGCGCTCAGGAGTCTTGGTGTTTATTCTGATGAACCGGTTAAATTATTTCAGTTAAAGCCTGAAATTGGAATTATTGATGGCAAAAAACATAATATCACTTGGCAAGTCAACTCGGTATATGATGAAGGTGGCAACTACGTTAGTTGCAGCTATAATGGCGATGAAGTCCAATTGGTCAAAAAAATCGATTCATCGATGAAAAGCTGCTGGGCGGATTATTCAAATGATAAAAACCAAGCCATAAAAGTCAAACTTATCTGTAGTACGAGTGAATTGCAAAAGGTAAAATAAATCTGGTTTTTTTATTTTAAATGCTTTGAATTTAAGTATCTTCAATAGTGTTTGTTATGCTTAGTCAGTTTGATATTCATCTTATCGTTTTATAAAATCGGAAAATTATTTAGCATATTTTAATAACATTTAGCTGTAGTTAATTAAGCCGATAATTTGGGTTGACCTGATCGATTAGATCTATGTGTTAAGTGAATAAATAACATAAACGCTAATCTATCATTGATCAATTCGCCCGCTTTGTTGTTCTTGTGTTGGATTATGTGACCTATATTTTCCGTATATTATTGATTCAAATATTTTTCCACGATCATCAATTAGTCTACCTGTAATCACATAAGGATCACCAATAGGATTTTTAATCTTTTTGTGATGCTTTGTATAAAGACCAAAATCAATTGTAATTATTGCACTTTGCAAACAATTCAAATTCATTTTTTTCTTATTTAATAAGTGGTCAAGTTTTGAGTGATATTCAGATATAATTTGATAAAAATTTGCTTCTTCAGGTTCAATAATCTGATTTAATAAATCAAATTTTAATGATTGAACATTGTTATATTTTGCAAATCGATATAATACACCTAATGCCCAGTATCCCTGCAAATCATTATTTCGGCTGTTAAAGCTATTTACTATTCCTAGTATTACATCAATAAGTTCTTTATGATGCCCCATATTAATTTATCTTCTTTTGGTAAAACATTAATCCGCTGTAACACTAATTGTTTAAAGGTTTGATTGGAAAAGTCATCTAATTGATTAATCTAATAACAATTTAGTGATTCAATTCCTATCCTTTAAAATAGCATAAAGGAATAATGAAATAATATACTTTTTTATTAATATATAAGTTATATATCCTGTCATCATCTACAAAACAATGTCTAATACTTTTATTTTCTTTGAGTAGAAATTTATCTATTAATAAAAATAATATGATTTTTGGGTACTATGTTTTTCTTATATTTAAAGTGGATGGATTTTCTCTGATTTTTGTAAAAATTATTCAGGAATCTATGCCGTTTCATCTTAAATCGTTAAAAGAATTTAAAACAAAAAATTTTTATATTTTATTTTACTGCTTATTATTCAATAATTTACCCAATAAAGCCTAGAACCGATGTTAATAAATTTTACTTATTTAAATATTATTAGCTAAATAAAATATTTAGCACTAATTCAGCTACTTTATTCAAGACTTTCTTATTTTTTTGTTTTATACTGTAGTCTTTGATTTGATTTTTTCTCAATCAATACGTCAAAAGAAATTACTATTTTTAACATGTGTATTTATTTGGTATTGGAAATTTTTCTGTAAAATGATGTGATTGCTAACTTGGAATCTGTTGATGCGGAAAATAATTTTAGCTATACAAATAATTGTTTAGCTAAAACAAGATTTGCAACGTAGAGAAGGTCTTTGGTCACACAAAATGATTTCACAAGAAGAAATTGACCATGCACGGTAAGACGTTGCCATTGCAACAACAAATGATTTAGATATTGTTAAGAATAAATTGGCAATTAATAATGCATTGCTTATAGAAACTCCACTACTTGAACAACCCAGCGTTCAACAAGCTATCTATAAATAAAAAAACAGATTGAAAGCTTAGGATTGTATGTTGATATTAATAAAAACACCTATATACCATTTATCCGTTAATTAAATAAAATGCGAGATATCATGGATCATTTTCAACAATTGGAATTAAAACAAATAGAAAATGACCTTGTCCTTGAAATAGGTGATATAAGATACTTCACTACAATTTTTCTGAAAACTTAGCGTTTATATTGATAATAAAATAAATAACAGAAATCAATCAGCTTACGAAAATTTAATGGCAATAGAAGATGAAATTAATAATTAATTTCTATATATTATTTACTACAATTTATGTTGTTGATTTTTAACATTTTATAACTAAGATTTTTCGATGTATATTTCATTATCAATATAAATTAAATTTTAGATTGATATTTATGACTAAACACTATTTGAGTAATAACGAACAAAAGTATCTTAATACTTTTATGAAAAAAATTCCTGGACGATGTACAGAAGCGGTAATTAACTTAAAAAAAACGAAGAGAGCTTCATTTGAAGAAGTGTATTTTTTAGTTCGTATAATGACGATTTTTGACTATATAAGCTTAGTTGAGGAAAAAGGAAACACTACGAATGATATTCGGTTTAAAACTTTTTATAAAGGTCATGCTGTTTATATAAGGCCTCACTATAAAGTTGAAAATATAAATCCTAAAAGTCAAGATTGGTCTATTGATTTTGTATTAACGATTCACCGAATTATTAATAATAAGGAAATATTTATAGACTCATTGGGAATTGAATATGATGGACATCCTTCTCATTTCACGCCAGATAGGCTACTTTCTGATAGAAAAAGAGATATTCAAATATTAATTAAAGAGCATGTTAATTTATTACGGATAACAAAAGATATTGTGACAGAATCTTTTATTGAAATAGAAAAAGCAATTTTTAGTTTTTTTGATAGAAAAATTTCTATTATTGATGAAGTTCAATCTAAAACGTTATCGTATATTAATTCTCTTGAAGATATCCCAACATTAACGACATGCCAACTTTGTAATGGTATTGGACGTTTAAACTTTCAAGATTGCCCTATATGCCATAATATGGGGAGCACGCCTGAGAATCAAAAAATAGACCTATCTGAATTTGAAATTTTTACTTGCGGAAAATGTGGCGGAATAACCTCTAATGATTGCGAGTTCTGTGCTGGTGAAGGTAAGGTGACAAGGGAAATTGCTTTAAGTATGACATGATTAAAGGTTACTCTTAAATAGATATCGATATAACTCGTTTTTCGAGCATTTAGGTTATAGCTACGATATAACTTATTTAAAGCAATTTTTGTTTCATATTTTGTAATACTTTTTCAAATTTAAAAATCTAAATCCCCTAAAATTGAGATATATCCCGTAATTATCTCTGCACTTCTATATTATTTATAATGTTTTTTTCAATTTGCATTAGTTTGGTCTTTATACTGCATATTGACACGCTAGTTATTCAACCACAGTTATGACAACGAGCATTTGGTTATACGGTATCATCTTTGTATGTTTAATCAGGCTTGTGTGGTTTGCGAGTTCATCAATTAAAAATAATTAAATTAACTTAAACGGTTTTTTCTGATATTGTGTTGGCAATTTATACAGAATATTGATGAATATACGTCAAATTTACAACGAGTGAATTTTTTATAAACAGTATTTAAGCCAAGTTATTTAAGGGGGTATTTAATTTGTTACCTGATAATTCATTGATTAAATTATATGAACAAAGTACAGCAAATTTGTATTTCTTTCACAACACCATAACTGATAAACATAGCCATCCTTGTTTACAATTGACCATATCATTACATGATATTCTAATCACCCTTGAAACCGATGATGAAAATCATCATGGATTTGGTTTTATTATTCGATCTAATATTCCTCATAAATTGAATACCAACAAAACTTGCGTTATCAATTTTTTAGTTGAGCCTGAAGCACCATTTTTTAATTTATTATCTGACTTTACTAAAGTTAATCCTGTTTATCTGATATCTAAAAAACAATCTTTAATTCTTGCACAATATTTTATTCATTCTGTCAAAAATAAGAGCTTATTCGATATTCAGCATATTGCTAATTTGTTGCACGGCTCTAAAACAGAGTGCAGTTATCAACAAGATAATCGAATTGTTAAGGCGACATCAATAATTTCCACCTTACCGATTAAACTTATTTCTTCAAAAGAACTGGCTGCAAAAGTTCATCTTTCCGAAAGTCATTTTTTACACATATTTCGCGCTAAATTAGGTATTAATTTTCGGGGTTATCTTTTATGGAAAAGGCTACGAGATGCCACTAATAATCTTGAGTCAAAATCAAACCTAACAACATTGGCTAATGATAAGGGATTTGCCGACGTTGCACATTTCAGCCGAACTTGCTTATCAAGTTTTGGATTAAGACCATCAGAACTTAAACGGGCGTTAATGCCTGAAGACAAAAGTAATGAGATAACCTCAATAGATTGCTTTAACAATGATCACCTTCAAGAAGAGTTTAAAATTATACCAATATTAGGATAACTCTTTATTTAAGATGAAAAGAATAAGATTCTAATTACATACATTAAACATCTATCTTTTAATCTACATTCTTGTAAAAATTATTCAGGAGTCTATGCCATTTCGTTTTAAATCGTTAACACAATTTAAAACGAAAGCTTTTTAAGAATACGTTTGAACAAACATCCGCTTTTTTGATTAGCTATTATTAATAATCTTATAACTAACTAATCTAAATCCATAAACAATCTTCCCACCTTGTGATGTTAGTGGTAGGTTATTGCAAAGTGTGTTTATCCAAATAATAGTAAATAAAAAAATTTAAATTAGTTAGTTTTTATATGTAAGTTTAAATTGTTAATATTTAGATTTAACTTTTAATTAACTTCTGTCCATAACCCATAATCTTGCCATCTTTTATTTCAAATTTTAATTTCCATTTTTGATTCAGTTCTTTCATCATTTTTTTATTTAAAGTGGTATTATCAAAATATTGGTCTTTGCCTGTAAATAAATTTGAAAAAAGATTTTTGTTTTTTGGAGCTTGTTCTATAACTTTAAATGCTTGAATGGTTGAATTAATATTTAAATGATTTATTTGATTACATAA
>CAMLMY010000034.1 GCA_946481345.1 uncultured Gilliamella sp.
ATTAGTATTTTTTTCATTCTATATCCCATTATTTTATTAGTTAATTTTTTATTGGCTACTTTTAAGTTAGGTAAAAGAATTCTTTACGGACGAAAATATTATAGACAGTTTAATTTAAGATAAGTAAAAAAAATACATCCAGTTGTAAAAAGGTATAAAAAAAGCGTCAAAAGACGCCTTTTAAATTCCATACTGAGTTCGATAATCTTCAACCAGTTTAACTTGATTTTGTCGTGAGGGATCTTGATAAAGATAATGAATCAAATCATCTAATGTGATAATTGAAATAACCTCGCAATGATAGGTTTGCTTTATTTCTTGAATGGCAGATAACTCACCGCGACCTTTTTCTTGACGGTCAAGGCAAATCAATACACCAGCCAGTTTTGATTGATTATCTTCTAAAATTCGCATTGATTCACGAATTGCGGTACCCGCAGTAATTACATCATCAACTAACATAACACGTTGTTGATAAATAGTACTACCAACTAGATTACCACCTTCACCATGGTCTTTAGCTTCTTTACGGTTAAAGCAATAAGGAACATCAACATTATAGTGCTCAGATAAGGCCACTACTGTTGATGAAACAATCGGAATCCCTTTATAGGCAGGACCGAAGATGACATCATAGTTTAAATTTGCATCCATCAATGCGGCAGCATAAAAGCGACCTAATAAAGCCAGATCTTTACCTGTATTAAACAATCCTGCGTTAAAAAAGTAAGGGCTTTTTCGTCCTGACTTTAAGGTGAATTCACCAAATTTTAGTGCTTGCCTATCTAAAGCAAATTCAATAAACTCACTTTTATATGATTTCATCGATCCTCTCCAATTAATCTTTTAAGGCTTGTCTTTGTGCATCAATAATTGTTGCAATACCATTTTTTGCTAGTTCTAGCAGTTTTAATAATTCTTCATGACTGAATGGTTCACCTTCGGCAGTACCTTGTACTTCGATAATACGTCCGTCATCAGTCATAATGACATTCATATCTGTATCTGCATTGGAATCTTCGATATATTCCAAATCACATACTGCTTGACCCTCGACAATTCCGACAGACACAGCTGCAACCAATGATTTAATTGGGTTCTGTTTTAATTTACCATCAGCAATCATTTTATTAATTGCATCGTTAAGAGCAACACATGCACCAGTGATGGATGCTGTTCGTGTTCCGCCATCGGCTTGAATGACATCACAGTCTAGGGTAATGGTATATTCGCCAAGTAATTTAAGATCAATCATGGCTCTTAATGAACGGGCAATAAGTCGTTGGATTTCCATTGTACGACCTGTTTGTTTCCCTTTTGCCGCTTCACGCTGAGTTCTTGAATTGGTTGCACGTGGCAACATGCCATATTCTGCTGTAACCCAACCTTGATTTTGACCTTTTAAAAAGCGAGGTACACTTTCCTCAACCGTTGCGTTACACAGTACTTTGGTTTCACCAAATTCAACTAATACAGAACCTTCTGCATGCTTAGTATAATGACGGGTTATTTTGATTGGGCGGACTTGTTCCGCAGCTCGACCAGACGGGCGCATGCAATTCTCCAGCTGTTATATAAAAAAAATGTTTGAATTTATCATTTAGGAGGACATCAATTAAAGAAAGGATTGATGTTTAGCCTAAGCTAAGAGCGCATTATACAGAATTTATGATACAATGCCCAGCAAGTTTTTTATAAATTTAGGATCCAATTATGATTTCAAGTATGACTGCCTATGCCCGAAAAGAAATTAACCAATCATGGGGGACGGCCTCTTGGGAGTTGCGATCGGTTAATCAACGCTACTTAGAAACCTATATTCGTATGCCTGAACAGTTTCGATCACTCGAACCGATTATTCGAGAACGACTTCGAGGTCGATTAACACGCGGTAAAATTGAATGCAATTTACGCTTTGAACTCGATCCTGCTTCGCAGCATCAAGAATTATCTTTAAATGAGGATCTTGCAAGACAGGTTCTTAGTGCGGTTAATTGGATTAAAACTGAATATAAATCTGGTGACGTTAATCCTATTGATGTATTACGTTGGCCGGGTGTGCTATCAGCTAAAGAGCAAAATCTTGATAGCATATCACAAGAAATCTTAGCATTATTGGATGAAGCCATTAATGAATTAATTGCTGTGCGTGAACGTGAAGGACAAGTGTTACGTGATCTTATCATCCAACGTTTAGACAGTATTACGACAGAAGTTGAAAAAATTCGTCAATGGATGCCACAAATACTTGAATGGCAAAAAGAGCGCTTGCAAAACAAATTGGCTGAAGCGAATATTGAACTCGATAAGTCAAGATTAGAACAAGAAATCGTATTGATGGCTCAACGTATTGACGTAGCTGAAGAGCTTGATCGTTTAATGACTCATGTTAAAGAAACCTACGCAATTTTAAAGAAAAACGAAGCGGTCGGGCGCAGACTCGATTTTATGATGCAAGAATTTAACCGTGAATCCAATACCATAGCCTCAAAATCAATTAATGCTGATGTGACCGCTAGCGCGATTGAACTTAAAGTCTTAATTGAGCAAATCCGAGAACAAGTACAAAATATTGAATAAACAGTTATTTAATGAATAAGTATTTAGGTGTTTTAGCCGTTATTTTGGCATCACTATTATGGGGCACGACAGGTACGGCAGCCACGTTTGCCCCAGCTTTATCCCCTTTATTTATCGGCTCGTTTGCTATGGGTATTGGCGGGATTTTGCAATGTGGATTGGCTACCGTTAAGATTGTTCATGATCGTGCTTTATTAGCGGTACATTGCAGATTCTTGATCGTGGGGGCACTTGCTGTAGCTATCTATCCTTTAGCATTTTATTCTTCTATGCGTTTATCTGGTGTAACCATTGGTACCGTTGTGTCTATTGGTTCAGCACCCATTTTATCGGCGATAATTGAATATTTTAGTCGTGATTTTCAACTCAATAAACAGTGGGCTATGGGTGCTTTATTGGGGATTATTGGAATGGTGATGTTAGCTTTTTCTGACAATGCAAGTACAACAATCCAATATACTCATGTTAATTTAGGTATTTTATTAGGATTAGTTGCGGGCTTGACTTACGCTCTCTATTCATGGTCAGCAAGGCAATTAATGTTAAAAGGTGTTAATACTAAAGCGGCAATGGGCGCTACTTTTGGGTGTGGGGGATTACTATTAATTCCTGTTATGTTAATAACGGGCTCTGCTTTTGTTACTTCATGGAATAACATGGCAGTTGGATTTTATATGGCATTAATACCGATGTTTTTAGGTTATCTTTGTTACGGTTTTGGATTATCAAAAATCTCGGCCAGTATGGCAACAACCATTACCTTACTTGAACCCGTTATTGCTGCGATTCTTGCTATGTTAATTGTAGGTGAATGCTTATCATTAATTGGTTGGATTGGCATGCTGCTGATCTTTATTTGTCTGATTATGGTAACCTTATCAAGTTTGGCTAACAACTGAATATTTGGTATTTTTTCTTTAGCTATTTTATAAAAAAATTAATTCAATCCGCTACTCATCAATACTGTTTTTTGTCTTCTACAATTTTTCTTTAATAAGTAAGCCAAGAATATTTTTCTAAAATAAATAACAGATCTCTTATTTTGATGAAATAGCAAAAATATTAATTATTTCTGACAGATTAAAATCAAGAAAAAATCTCTAACTCTTTCTATCTCAATAATAAAATTCATACAGATTAAATAGACCTTTCAACTTTTTACACATGTAATAAGAATTTAAAAAATAATATTTTACGATACTGGATAATTAAATAGATGTTGTTAAAATAAACAGACTATATTTTAATCAAAATATAGTAAATCATAGATAATCACAAATAATAAAAGGGGATGATAAATATGAAAAAATTACTTACTTCTGGTTTGTTATTTCTATTTTTAGCGGGACCTGCTGGTGCACAAGCAGTTAAAGAGTCATTAAAAGATGTACCTTATGATGAAGTACTAAAAATGGCAACGGAAAATAATGACCCAAAAGCGCAATATGATTTAGGTGTTCGCTACTTTCAAGGTGAGGGGGTTGAAAAAGATCCGTTGAAAGCCAGACAATGGTATGAAAAGGCAGCAGCACAAGGCCATTCTGGAGCTGAATCTAATTTAGGATATATGTATGAGAATGGCATAACAGTTGATCAAGACTATGCTAAAGCCAAAGAGTTTTATGAAAAAGGTGCTGCAAAAAATGATGAATATGCTCTATATAATCTAGCTAGTTTATACAAAGAAGGCCGAGGTGTAGCTAAAGATCCCTTAAAAGCAAAAGAATTATTTGAAAAATCAGCCGAGCTAGGTCTTGTAAATGCGCAGTATTATTTAGGGGATATGTATTTAACGGGGGCAGGTATAGATAAAGATATCAATAAAGCTCGATATTGGTTTGAAAAAGCAGCCGAACAAGGGCAACCAGAGTCACAGTTTAATTTAGGGGTCATGTATGAAAATGGAGCAGCAGGTCTAACAAAAGATCATAACAAAGCAATGGAATTGATTGAAAAAGGATGTGAAGGCGGTGTAGAACACCCAATTTGTCAATGAGTTTGTTTATCGATTTACAAATTATAATCAGTAAAGTTAATAGCAATAAGTAATACGGCTTTATAAAATTTAAAAGGGGCAAAGTGCCCCTTTTGTTTTTTAATTTTAGTATATTACGGATTAACTTGTTTAGGATAATGCCGACTTTTAATCGATTTAAAATACCAGTAGAGTGCTGCATAAGCGATACCGGTTGATAAAAGGTCAGCAGTAGGTGATGATGCCCAAACGCCATCTAAATCGAAAAATAGCGGTAAAATATAAAGCGTTGGCAATAAAATTAAAATTTGTCTTGAAAGACTGAGTAAAATAGAAACTCTAGCCATACCAATACATTGGAAAAAGCTTGTTGTCACCATTTGGAACCCAACAAACGCAAATGAAAGTGTTGTATACCTTAGTGCAATAGCTGATATAGCAACTAAATCCGCTTCGGAACTGAATGCTCTAACCAGTACATCAGGCATAAAGCAACCTAATATAAACCCAGCACTCGTGATCACAGTAGCGATTTTTACTGCGTAGAAAAAGGTCTCTTTCACGCGTTTATAATTCTTTGAACCATAGTTATAGCCAATGATTGGTTGCATTCCTTGGTTAACGCCAATGACAATCATAATAATCAGGGTTATTAATCGATTTGCATTTGAATAACCGGCAATAGCATCGTCACTTGAAACATGAGAAATCGGCGCATAGTGAGTTAATTGCCAGTTTATAAATACCACTACCACAGACGCAGCAACTTGCATGGCAAATGGCGACATACCAATTGATAGAATCGATTTAATATAAGTTATATCAAGTCTAAAATTACGACGATATAGCTTGATATTACTGTTTTTGCTAACAAAGTGCTGCATTACAAACAAAAAGCTAATGAACATCGATAGAGTGGTTGCAAAAGCTGCGCCTCGCATGCCCCAACCTAAAGCAATAATAAAAATTGGGGCAAGAATAATATTGGCAATCACGCTAATAAACATAGTTACCATAGCTTTAAAAGGATAACCACTTGCTCGCATCATATTGTTGTAGTTGAAAGTCAATGTGATAAAAATACTACCCGGCAAAAATACCTCTAAAAACTCACGAGCGTAAATATGGTTGGTTGGGCTTGAACCAATAAAATGTAAAACAGGGTCAATAAAATAAAGCAATAACGCTAAAGTAATACCACTAAGTACCGCCGTTAACATGAACGAAGTACCAGCAACTTTTTCAGCTTTATCGATTTCGCCTCGACCTAAAAATATAGAAATACGGCTCG
Source organism: uncultured Gilliamella sp. (assembly GCA_946481345.1). Lineage (GTDB taxonomy): Bacteria > Pseudomonadota > Gammaproteobacteria > Enterobacterales > Orbaceae > Gilliamella. The sequence goes on from CAMLMY010000034.1 coordinate 5,847, forward strand.
CCGAACCAATACCTACTAACATACCAATACCCGCAGCAAGATTCATAACGGGTAAAATAATGCCTGCACCACTCAATGCTTCGCGCCCAATCCAATGCCCAATAAAAACCCCATCAATAATGTTATACAGGGTATTGACGGTTGTCCCAATAATGGAGGGAAGTGCATATTGCCAAAATAATAAACTGATTTTTTTATTCTTAAAATCATTATAAATATCTTGAGGATTTGCCATATTATTTATTCCAAATATAACAGATTGTAAAAAAATTTCAGATTAACATTACGTTTCAGTAAAAAATATTATTGTTAATTACACTATTTATCACTATGCTAATGGCACTTATGAAGTTGTCTTATCAAAAATGAGTTGGTGAGGTTTTTTAGCCACTAAGACTCAAGTTATCGTTATTAATATTTCTTAAATACCATTAGATTTTGTAAAGAAGTTTCAGGTTAACTATACGTTTTAGTATAAAATCTAACTAATTATCATTTGTTATCTAATCAGACTAATAAATTGTGGATAGCACTTTTTTAGTGCTTTGATAAAATAGTGGTAGTCTTACTTTTGCCATCCAAACAGGAATTCTAAATGAGTGTACAAATAGAAAAAGTTATTTTACATAAATTAATCAGAAAAAATGACACTGAAATTGAACTGCAACTTCGTGATTCAATGCTAAGCAATCAACAAGCGGTTGTCAATTTAATTGAGGATATTAACCGTATTTATAATAATAAAAGCAAAGCTTATGGGCTCTTTAATAGTGAAAGTCTGTTTGAACAATCGCTTAAAGAATTACGTTTAGGCAATCAAGATTTTTTGCATTTTAGTCAAGAATCGACCAAACAACTACGCAATGAACTCGCTAAATACCCGTTTGCCGAAGGTGGCACGGTGGTCTTTTGTCATTACCGTTATCTAGCTGTTGAATACTTAATTATTGCAGTATTAAATAGCTGTTCAAGTATGTTAGTTAATGAACAGCTTGATATAACCGAAACCCAATATTTGGATATTGATCATGCTGATATTATTGCACGAATTGATATCACTGAATGGGAAACCACACCCGATTCAAAACGCTATTTAACCTTTTTAAAAGGGCGAGTTGGGCGCAAAGTGTCTGACTTTTTTATGGACTATTTAGGCGCCAGTGAAGGATTAGATGCGAAAGCGCAAAATAAAACTTTAGTGAAAGCGGTGGATGACTATTGCCAAGAAATGCAATTTGATAAACAAGACAAGACCAGCGCCCGTGAAAATGTCTATAATTATTGTCAAGCTCAATTACAAGCAGGCGAAGAGATCGAACTCAAAAATCTAGCTAATGAATTGCCGGCTAATGGTGAAAATAATTTCGCTGAATTTGTAAAAAATAGTGATTACGATTTAGAAGAGACCTTTCCTGTTGATCGTAGTGCACTGCGTCAACTCAAAAAATTCTCAGGTAGTGGCGGTGGATTAACCTTAAGTTTTGATTCTGACTTATTAGGTGAACGAATTAAATGGGATCCGCAAACTGATACACTAGTGATTAATGGTGTTCCACCAAATTTACGCGATCAATTACAACGTAATAGCGGTTCAAACTAATCATCACATCCAATTATCAGGAACATAAAAATATGAAATACATTGGTGCTCATGTTAGCGCAGCAGGGGGAGTCGATAATGCTCCAATTAACGCCTATCAAATTGGTGCAACAGCTTTTGCCTTATTTACAAAAAATCAAAGACAATGGCATGCTAAACCACTTGAATCAGCCATAATCGATAGCTTCAAAAAACGCTGTGAACGATATGGCTTTACCAGTAAACAAATTTTACCGCATGATAGTTACCTGATAAATCTAGGTAGTCCTGATAGTGAGCAACTCGAAAAATCACGAACGGCTTTTTTAGATGAGATGCAACGCTGTGAACAGTTGGGACTCACCTTATTAAACTTTCATCCGGGTAGTCACTTACAAAAAATATCGGTTGATGACTGTTTAGCGCGTATTGCTGAATCGATAAATATCACTTTAGATAAAACCAAAAATGTGGTTGCTGTGATTGAAAATACGGCTGGGCAAGGATCTAACTTAGGTTATAAGTTTGAACATCTAGCACAAATCATTGACAAAGTTGAAGATAAAACTCGTGTAGGTGTTTGCATTGATACCTGTCATGCCTTTGCTGCTGGTTATGATTTACGTACCGAAAAAGCCTGTAAAGAAACGTTTGATGAATTTGAAAAGATTGTTGGCTTTAAATATTTACGGGGCATGCATTTGAACGATGCCAAAAGCGAACTCGCCAGCCATGTTGACCGCCATGACAGTTTAGGTAAAGGTAACATCGGTCAAACGGCATTTAAATTTATCATGCAAGATCCGCGAATTGACGAAATACCACTCATTCTTGAAACCATTGACCCAGATATTTGGGCTCAGGAGATTGCTTGGTTAAAACAACAGGAAAAATAATAAAATGTAAATGAAAATAGTACCGATATGTATATTGTTCTTAAGTTGTCGCTTTTATGCAATTGGCAATACACGAGAGCGATTAGAGATATTCAAGCTTAATCTTGATGATGATAGTAAGCCAAAATTCTATTTTGTATCGGTACTCGAAAGCAGGCATATTGTTATTTATAACAAAAATGTCAATAAAAACAATCCATCCAACCAATATTTTTGATATAAAGGATAGTTATAAAAAGGATAAATACCAATTACCCCAAAATATCGACAAAATTTTTTGACTGCAAGTGGCATATCCGAAACGGATAACTTATTCGTATATAATTATGAATACAATAAATTGTATAGTTTTCCCATTAGTAAATTAGAGGTATTTGCAATAAAAAGCGATTGTTTTCCTACTGATGAAAGAAATTATCACTTTGGATTTGCATTAGCGTTGAACCAACTACCTTAAGATTACGCTTCTAATGATACAACGTTTGTTTATATTGGAAAGAAAAGTCCTTTTGCTCAACAGCAACTAACTTTATTAGACTGGCAAAAAATTAGCAATAAAGAGTATGATTATTTAGCTCAAGTTCATGGATTACATTACTATTTAAGGCAATCTTTTTTGAGCTGAGATTACCCTGAATGTGGGGGAGCTATTAATTAAGAATGAGAAGAATAAAATCATTACGTAATGATGACCATGTTCTAAGTTCATTATACGGTGGTCTACCTTTAAATGGCAAAGATAACGATCATAAATACAAAAAACAATGGTTCGGAAAGTTATTTAAAAATAAATCGTTATTTGTTTTTGATTTTTTCTTAGAAATGAACTGAAATGAACTGCCCAGTGATAGACTTTATTGATTTATCTTTTTCTAGATATGACATAAAACTAAGCGGCGATCGTTCTTATAGGTGTAGTGCATACTGAAGATTTTAAACAACCATTTAAATAAGAATAGGATATTTCAGACTCTGCACTAGCAAAAAAGCCGAGTTGAAAAAATACTGTCTAGGCTAAGTAGCGATGAAATTAGAAATATCACGGACTGAGTTCAACCTAATTCGGTCAGTATGACTTTGCACCTGTTTAATTAAGTTATCTTTTAACTCAAATGGACTTAAATTAGCATACTGAACATAATCGATTGGTTTTATGATGATCTTGGATCCTTGTTGGGATAATTTAAACAAAAGCAATAATTAAAGGACATAATATATTTTAATGTCTTTAGTAATTTCGACTAATATCAAGTTGGTAATTTATATTTTAACGTTATACATCATGTTGTTATAGCGTTAGTAAGAGTATTAGTCTTGTTTTAATTAGTCAATTAAGTCTACTTTTAATTTTCTGCTGTCGCTTTGCCCTAGATCATCGATTACAGATATTTTGTAAATGCCACTTTTGTTGGGAACCCAATCTAGTGTATTTTCAACTGAACTACTACCAAGAAAATTTTTATCGACAAACCAATATAATTTCTTAACCTCTCCATCAGCAATGGCATTTAGCACAATTTTCTCATTTTCTTTATTACTTAACCTTAATTTGTAAACAACGTTTTTTAAAGGTGAACTAATACGAGGAGGCGAACCCATATAATTTTGTGTTGTTTCGCAATGTGCACTATTAGGTGGTGTTTTTTTGGGAATTCCCGCTTTAGCAAATACTTTAGCTAAATCTGATGACCAATATTCATAAACTTCTACATGTGTATCCTCCGGATTGAAAGGAGGACAAGCAACTTTATTCGTTTTATTATCAATTACAACAGGACGATAAACTGTATCAATATCAATCGGTGATACTCCTGGTATAAACCACGTTTTACCCTTTATCTTACACCATTGCGTAACTAAATTCCCACTAGGTAAACAAATATCGACTTGCGTTAAGTTAGATGGAATTGTGTTTTGATAACCTTTATGATTTGGATAATAAGCAGTTATTGAATCAATAATATTGAAAAATAGGGGGGCTGCAGCATTAGCACCAACAAAAGCATTATTGCTATACCCGTCAAAATTACCCATCCAAACAATAAGAGTATAATTATTAAACCCTCCCGCTGTCCATGCATCTCGAAATCCCCAAGATGTGCCTGTTTTCCAATATATAGGTGTTAGAGATTGCTGTTTTTTAGCTAAAATATCTTCATTGCGCGTATTTTTTAATAACATATCTAATGTCATGAAACTCGCTTCAGGACTCAACAGACGCTGACTTAAACGTGTATGATTATCGGTATTTCTTGTCATTCTTAACGGTTGCCAAATACCTTGATTAGCTAACATTGCATATAGTGTTGCTAATTCTTGGGCTGTCACTTCACCTCCGCCAAGAACTAAAGCTAAACCATAATGATCTTCTGTGTTCATTTCGCGAATATGAGCTTGTTTTAAGAATTGATAAAATGAAGGTTTTTTTAATTTACCAGCAACATATACCGCAGGAATGTTACGACTGTGAATGAGTGCATCGGTAACAGAGATAGGACCTTTAAAATGGTGATCAAAATTCTCTGGCGTATAAAATCCGAAATCTGTTGCGACATCTTTTAATACTGTTTTGGGATGAATAATACTTTGATCCATACCTAAGGCATAAATAAAAGGTTTTAGTGTTGAGCCGGGTGAACGTTTAGCATCAGTTCCGTTAACTTGCCCTTGAATGCTACGATTAAAATAATTGGCCGATCCAACTAATGCTTTCACTTCCATTGTGTTGTTATCAACTAATAACACTGAAGTGTTATAAATTCCATTTATTTTATTGCGCTCAATAAATGCGCTGACTTGCTGTTCAATAATTGTTTGTAGATCTATTTTTAATGTAGTTTTAATGATTTGTTGTTCAGTATTGTTTTTTTGAATTTGTTGTTGAAGTATTTGGTCGGTGAAATGAGGGGCGATGAACGGTAATTGCTCTGGTTGACGCATCAATAGTGGTAAATCAAATAGTGCAGCTATATTATCTTCGGTTTCATAGTGTTCTTGCCAACGTTCAAATAATCGTTGCCTAGCATCAACTAATGCTTTTCCTGCAATGCCTTTTTTCTTGTCTATACGATAAGTAGGTGATTGAGGAAGAACTGTCAACGTTAACGCTTCAGGTAAGTTAACTTTATCAGGCGTTTTATCAAAATAAATTAACGATGCCGCTCCGATACTTTCTATATTTCGACCGAAAGGGGCATAATTAAGATAGGCTTCTAAAATGTCATGTTTAGAGTATTTTAACTCTAATTCAATCGCTCTAAATATTTGCAGCAATTTACCATCTATTGTTTTCGTATTGATTTTCCAATGCATACGTGCCAGTTGCATAGTGATAGTCGATGCTCCTTGTCGATTACCACCCCCGATATAGGTTGCCCAAAATGCCCTTATCAAACTAAGCGGATTAAATCCAAAATGATAATAAAACCACTGATCCTCATGTAAAAGAAGACCATTAACGATGTGTGGAGAAATTTTTTCCAGAGGTGTCCATGTTCGATATTGTTGGTCGTTTGCTAATGTTATGCGCAGTAGTTTGTCGTTTTCATCATACAAAATAGTGGAATAATTTAGCGATTGGTTTAACGGTGGGTTAGGGGTTAAACGAAAGGCAATGATGATTAAAAAAAGAATAATAAAAATAACAATAATATTCCCAATATACCTAAATTGTTTTACCATTTTATTAAGTTACACCAATAATGATATAAAAATTAGAAAGCTAATGTTAGTAATCATGTAATAAATACAAAATAGCAGAGGGAAGACATTTACCCTCTGCCAATGGTTAATTAACGAGGCTCAATAATAATCTTATTTCCACCTTTAGATACAGCTTGAATATCTCGATCATACATTGCTTCACCATAAGCTGGAGGAACAGCGTACTGACCAATATTGGTCGCTTTTATCTGATAACTAAATGTTTGTACATGATCATTTCTAGTCGAACCATAAATAATCACGCGATCTTCTCTAACATCTGTATAGTCTGGATACCAAGTATATTTACCTGTGGCAATTGGTGATATCCACTGTTCTCCAGAATCATAATTATCATTTTCACTAGCATCACTTTGCTCATTGTTTTCAGATTCAGCATGATTATTAATTGCTTTTTGTTGAACAACTTCAAAACCACTTGGTAGCATATCAACAATTGCAATGTTGGTTAATCCTTCTTTAGATATTGAACGGACTCTAACGGTTACATTGATAGTATCACCTAATTTCACCGTATCAATTTGCTTACCATCGTTATCTGTAAATTCACGGTAAATTTCAAGCCCTTTATTAATTGGTTCTTGTTGAATTGAACGATCAAAGCCTTTCTGCGATATTGAATACCATGCTGGCAAATTTTTAGCGTTGTGGAGACTAATAGACTCTACCGAATCATTGAATTTTCCTTTAGCTAACAAATTTTTCAATTTAGCTATAGTTGCAATTTTTGCCTGTTGGTCGTTAGATTTTGTTGTGACAGTAAGATCGTTTTCATCTAACCCATGAGCTTTAATTGCAGAATTATAACTATCTAAAGCCAACATAGTCATGGCAGCCGATTGAGTAGTATAACGTTCCTCACTTAGCATTAACGTCATATTTTCAAGCGCTTGAGCAGGTATATCATCGATTTTATTATCAAAATGTTTTGAAATTAGATAGATTTTCCCAGCATCAATGACTAATGGATCATAATAATTGTGATTCCACCATGCATTATCATAGGCTTTGGAGAGATCCTTCCAAATTGGTTTTAAAAGATTATCAGCTTGTTTGTCCATTTTCAGCATTTTGTATGATGATGCTAAATACAATGCCGTAATATCAGTAGACCAAGATTTGTAATTATGATTTAAATCCTCAATGACTGAAGCAATTTGATTAGTTGTAATGATATTTTGTCTAGTTAGCAAGTAAATTGCATAAGCTCGTAACCGTAAGTTGTAACTATCAGTTAAACTACCAGAAGCAACTAATTTGACATATTTATTTGCATTTTCTAGTAGATCTTTTGGTATTACTAATCCTGCATCTTTTGCTTCCAGTAGGAAGTGAACCGTATAAAGTGTAATAAATGGATCAACATTATATGTTGAATACCATAAACCAATTGCGCCTTTACTATTTTGGCGGCTTTGTAGTTTTTGCATTACTGCGGTAAATGGTATTGTTTTATCGGTTATTAAATTGAATTCAGGATATTTATTGCCAATCACCAGTGGTAAAGCACGACTAACAATCTGTTCAGAACAGAAATATTCATAACCATCTAAGTATTCGGTAAGACCTTTAGCTAAGATCATTGGAGAATAAGAGACGCTAGCATTTTGTTCATTAAATTCTGGATACATTTGTCTTAACCCAGAAAATGTTTGTGTTTTACCATCCATTCGCCCCATAATTGTTTTTATTCGATAAGGAGTTATCGGACGAACAGAAGTACTTACTTGTCTTGTTATCGTTTTATCTTTATAAGTTGCTGTAAAGAGTAAATCACCACTACCTAATTGTTCGGTTGCTTTTAAACGAAAACTCAAAGTACCTTCTTTCATTGACGCTAACTTGACGGTTTTAATTGACTCATCTAAAACAGCAAGATGAGGCGTTGTGGTTAGCTTAACCTTAATTGGGATTTCTTCATTACCGATTTCAGTGATGTTATTTGCAACTAATAAACTTATTTCAAATTCATCGTTTGGCGTGACGAAATAAGGTACATTAGGGCTTAATACAAAGTCATTACGAACTGTAGTAGACGTTTGTGTAATACCCATTGTTTTCTTACCGACTGTCACAGCCATCACTCTAATTTTTCCACTGAAAAATTCAGGTACTTTATAATTAAGTTGTTTTTCACCATTAACGTCTATAATTCCGGACCAGTAGGTAACAGGCTGATCTGTCTTACGTTTAAATGGATTCAAATGAGCATTAAGTAGATCATCACTTTCCTGATCACCACCTGGTGCAGATAAAGTTAGTAAACGTTTATATTCAGGTAAGATAAGATCTAAAATCTGATCCGTTCTTACAGATAAGGCTTTTTTACGTATAAAGTTTTTAATTGGATTTTTTAATTGATAGCCAGCAACTTGTAAAATACCTTCATCAACTGCAAAAACTGCGACACGTTGTTCACTAGCGGTTTTAATTGTGATTGGAATTGTCTCTCCAGGTTTGATTAATTCAGGTGTCTCTAATGTTACTTTCTCCATAAATCTATCATCTGAAACCTTAAATGGAACAACACCATAACTAAGCGGACTCATGAATATTTCTTCTGAATTTGGATCACGAATAAACTGCACATTGATATAGGCATTTCCTTCCACTTCTTCAGGTAAAGTGATTTTTTGTACTGAGCTGGTAGTATCTGTTTTAAACCATTTCCATGCATAAACCTTATCCCTTTCGATAGTGATGATACCACTACCGATATAAGGTGCGGTTATTGCAATTTCTATATCTTGACCCGGTTTATATTCATTAGCATCAATTTTTAACATTAATTCACTATTACGATCTAATGAACGTGTTACATTTGCTGATCCTGCTACCGTATATTCGGTTTGATAAATTACTTCATTTTGGTTATTTAACAATTGAAGAATATAGTTACCCGGGGTTTTAGTTGGAATCTGATAAACAGTTCCTTTATTATCAATTTCAAAAGGAATTTGTGAAATTTCCACATCTTTTTGTTTAGATTCATACTTATAAACACCTGAAGACTGTTCAACTAATATTGAAAGATATTTTTTCTCAAGGGTAACAAGTTTGAGGTTATCTAGTGTAATTTGATCTAAAGCTGGATTTATTGCAATGAGATTAAGCAAACGCTTGCTATCCCGTTTGATATAACTTAACCGACCATCAGATTTTGCCCCAACTAAATAATCAGATGCAGAAATCAAAATTGAATCAGTTGCAGCAACACTACGACCACTATTTGGTTCAAATACATCAGTCAAGAATTTGGCTACATATTGACCTTCAAAGTCTTCAATATGCAGATCAATATCAGCAATTCCTTCTTCATTTGTAAAATTGTCTTCAAGTTCAATTTTGAAATTACTACGGTTATTACCTACGCGATAAAACTGATAATCTTCATATTTTTTAAAACTAAATCTCGTTGGTTGTAAATATAATTTACTCTCAACTCGACGGTCTTGGGCAGCGGTTCCAAAGAGATTTTTTGCAGTCACTTTGGCAATTATATCCGATTGATTAATCCACCCTTGTTTGTTTTCAGTTACTATTTGTGCGGTAACTTTAGTTTTATCTGGTTCAAATTCTCGAATAGTCACTGAAGTAGAACCTAGGAAATTTTGATCATCATCCTCCGAATTATTTTTATCATCATCAATGTATAGATATACGTGCCATTGTCCAGTTGGAGAACTTTCTTCCGTTTTAAATGAAATCTCATTAAAACCGTAATCATCAACTTTGATTTTTTTAGTTGTAACAAGATTATTTTTAGCATCATAAATGTTGGCGGCTAACTTAATTCCATTCAATGATTTAGTCCAATCATCTGCTTTAATAATCATCCCTATGTGGAATGTATCGCCAGGTCGATAGATTCCTCTATCAGAAAATAGATGCGCGCGTAACTCTCCTCGGTCAATTGTTTCGTATTGACCATCTACATCAAAACGAGAGTAATTAAGTTTTCTGTCATAATAGCGATAACCTTTAGAAATTGGCAAAAATGACATATCTTTACCTTTTTCAATTAAGAATAACAACGGTTTAATGCCTTTATAGTAATCTGATAATGGTGCGAAATGGACATGACCAGCGTTATCGGTGATTGAAGATGTAATTTCAATACCATTGGCACCGAGTATGGAAACTTTAGCACCGGCAACAGGTAATCCACTGTTGATAGATTGCACAAAGAGATCATAAGAGCCATCAAGTGATTTTTTATTTATAATGCCTAAATCTGTCACTAATATGAATCGAGAAGTGAAATAATCGTAAGGTTCATCACTTTCATTTGCATCATCATTTTGGGCATAGAGATTTAATAAAAATATTCCACGATTAGCTTCGTTTTTTTTCACATCTTTGTTAAGGTAGGGGGTCAAATCGAAGTCAGAGTAATGAACAGCACCTGATTTACCCTTAACATCTTTTATAATTGAATATTTTTCAACAAAATTATCACTTTTATAATCTTCAAAACTCATTGAACTAAAATTACTTTCATTATCGTAGACCAAATGCTGTAATTGGGATGGGATAACACGTTTGAGTTCTAACTTTATTTGACTAACATTACGAGAAACGACAGGAATCTTTTTATCACCTGACAGCGATAATAGGGAACCTGTAGCAGCGAAATTAAGCAATTTATCAAATTCATTAATTTGCATTAATTTCTCATATCTATGTTTAAATGTGTAGCCACCTTCGGATGTTAAAGATGGATCAACAGTAATAAATATCTGTTGACGTTGATCACCGTTTATTTCAAAGCTAAATTGATTTTGATAAGTTCTATTGTCGTCAGACTCAATGTATCTAGTTGTTAATCGTTTCGATTTATCTAAAACCTTTTTATCAATAAAATATTTAGTTTTGTATGTGTTATCGATTTTATCGTAATATTCTTCACTATATTTGGTGTTTGGATCGGGTAACTGCCAGATTGATAATGCTTTTTGTAAATCACTAGCTTTAACGTTATAATCCAAATTAATTGTGATAATTTGGCGTATTTCATTATTCGACAGTTCAACAAAGGAAATTTTAGTTGAATTGATATTAAGATTATATTTATTCGGTATATGGAGATCTTTCGAACTTTCTGAGGTTGTTGGCAATCCTCCCATTGAAGATGTTATACCCTTTGCAATATTTAATGATAAATACCGATTCCTATCAGCGACTTCTAATTTATCACTTTTTATATAAGCACGTGTTTTATCTTTATTATAATTAATTGTAAAGTTTACATTTCGGACAAATTCATAACGTTTATATTTTTGATCAGTATCTTCAAATAGAGATAGTTTTAAATTATTTTCAAAGGTTGTCGGATCGACAGGATGAGAGAATTTTACTTCATAGATACCTAGTTTTTCTTCAGCATCAATAGGATTTTGATAAAATTCACGGCTTATAATTTCAAAAGAAAAACCGGTTGTCTTGAATGTAAAAATATTATTTTCATTACTGATTAAATTGTTAGGATTAAGTAATTTTGAATCATCCAATTTAACCGTATAGGTTTCACCTATTGTCCATGGTTGTTCTGGTTTAAAATAGATATTTTCATCGTCATACCAACTCCAAGTCCCTTTAATTTCAGGTGAAATTTGAATACCCTCAGTTATTTCCTTACCAATTTTATCTAAAGGAGCAGGTGATCGTCTATGTCCAGTAAATTTGATTTTTAAATAAGATTGATTAGGATTAGTAAGCGTACCGGATTCTTTAGGCGCATAAAAAGAAATACCATACGTATTCACAATTACGGGAGCTGGCTCAATAGGTTTTGGTCTATTTAAGTACCAATGGTAGGCATAATTACCACTGAAATAGGCAACAATTCCCAAAATAACAACACAACCAATAATTAAACTATAGTTATTGAGTCTTTTAATTGATGATTGATAGATATCTTTAGCTCGTGGATACCAATTAGGTATCGACCAATTAATTTGACCAATAATCGGGCTTATAAGCCATAATATGGATCGTAAAACAATTAGTAGAAACAGTACAAAATAGAGAATCGCTTCTAGACCGATACAAAAGATGCGGTAGGGTAGACGGAGAATGAAACGTATTATATCCATGATATTCCTTATCATATCAATTAATTATCAATAATAGATATTTAATCGCAATAAAAATCAATAAATAGCAAATATATTAAGTTTTAATTTATTATTTTTGGTGTGAATAATTTAGTATTACTAAAAACAAAGTAAATACTTAGGTGAAAGTATAAACGATAAATAAAATTAATTGAATGGTTATGGTTATTTTTTAAAAATAAAAATCGCGCGTCTTGGTGCTGGATAACGTTCAATATCTGAAAATATTAATTTATATAATGACAAACACCAATAGAGTGTCAATTTAATTCCGAAAACTCAAAGAAAAATTTATAAAAAGGAACAATATTTACTAACGGGTTCATACCGTACTAAATTGCTCAATTTGGCAGGTATATCTATCAAATAAGATCCATGGTTATTATGAGGGGGGAAATGCTTTTACCACTGAGCAACTCAATAGATGATAATAAAGGAATATTTTAATGGGCCGGAAGAATTTTAAAAAATGAACCTCCAGTAATATTTTATTTTAGTCGTGAAGCATTTGCTTGTACTTCACTTTTTCAATTTATCCATCCATTACATGAATATTTTATACCTAGATGTGATTGTCGACATTAATGTGTGAGTGGAGTGTAATTAAAAGCAGTAATACTTTTTTATCATATTGCATATTAAAAACTTTAAGTTTTGGTTCGATAACATAAATGGTTCAAGTACAAATAATCTTTAATGCATTACAATAAAGAAAAAAATAACTTAATTAAATAGAACTAAAAAATAGTATAAAATATATAGTCTTAACTCGTAGCCATTTTTTGATGATGCCCAATAAGCTTATCTAACCTTATGGAATGATTTGTAATGATTTACATCGTTTTATATTTATTTAAATGGCAAAATTGAATTAGAATAAGTCGTAATTAAAAAGCTACAAATAAGTTGCAAATACAAATGGATACTCAAGATTTGAGCCTTAATAGGAAAATAAAGGAATATGAAAAAAATCACACAATTATTAACTAAAACCCTCTCCTCAAAAAAATTAATTACCACTGTTTTTAAGCCATTAAGTGAGCAGGATAAATCGTTGCCAACACGGATAACACAATATATCTTGCATGGTGATGAAATTGATGTGTTATTCGATTTTGATAAATTATGTCAAATACCTAATAATGCAGTTAAGCTTTATGAATTATTGAAAAGACCGTCTGAGTTTTATTGTTCACGTCATTATTATCGTATTGATTCCGGAATTGATCCATTGTTAAAAGCTCGCATTAATATTTATAAGTCTTGGACCGATATTTATACACCAGAACAAATCATTCGATTTGCCCGAGTTTTTGCCACTTTATTTGACCATTTACATTTTATTAAACGTATAAACGAGCAAATCCCATCATGGTTTATCTATTTGTTATATGACGGACTGATTACCACATTACCATATTATTATGATTACAATACCGAAAACGAAAATGGAATTATTGAACGTGAAAATTGGTCAGTACAACAATTACATCAATTTCTTGAAATCGAACAAGAGGGATTAGGTGAAAAGTTACTATTTGCCATTTTTGACCGTCAAAATATTCCTGTTATACGTGTTGGTTTATTTAAATATTTTAACCGATTGAATGGATTATTGAGTTATATTCAAGAACGAATTGAATTATTTAAGCAGCTCCCCTCACTCGGTTTAGCACTTTTGGGGCAGATTGATCAACTTAAATATATTCAACGATATCCAAAGCTTCAGTTGCAACTGGTTGATTTTCTAGCAATGCAGGCGTTAAATACATCCAAACAGGTGAATCAATTAGCTATAGAAATACTATTTAACTTACCACATGAGCTGGTTCAACCCCAATTACAACACTTTTTAACTTCAGGCTCGGCTAAGGAGCGCGCTAATGCCACAATATTGCTCTCTCGAATCATTTCTGAACCGACAATTTTACAGCAAGCTTTAGCCAACGAAACTAATAAAACAGTTATTGCTACCATTGAAAGTGCTTTATCAAGATTAGAAAGTGCTAATGAAGCCAAACAGCAAGCTGAGCTAGTTATTCCTGATTTTGAACCAATTAGTGACACGCCATTACCAATCACTGCTCGTGATGTTTTACAGCAAAATTTTGACGAGTTCCTTATCGAATGTAAAAGAGCGATGC
>CAMLMY010000035.1 GCA_946481345.1 uncultured Gilliamella sp.
TATCTTTCAAAACATTAAATTTTTAAATAATAGTCATTTAGGAAAAACCGTATCTAAGTAAGCACTCTTGCGCTTGCTTATTTTGTGAAAAATCGATAAATAATTTTGCGTCAATATTTGTTGGATTGAGTAGAGCTATACTATATTCAATAGTAGGAATAAGGTGATTAGGTATTTCAATAACCGTTAATTGGGCATTTTGTTGTATTAAGGGAGCATAATTAGCATAACCAATATAAACATTTATCGTATTATTTAAAAATATTGAATAAAAATAAAGTACAAAATTACTTTCTTAATAAAAAAGCGGTAATTAATACCGCCTTGAGTTTACTATAAAGTTATTAATTTATATGGAGTTAGATTAAATTAATCTATTTTTCTACTTTAGTCGTTGCATAAGGTCCATATAATATTCCATTTGCTTTTATTGGATTTGGTGTAAATAATCGTGCCGTAGCAACTCCAGAAATTGCAATACTGTGATCTCTGACAGTATCGGTGATTTGTGTAATTGCAGCAGAAATTAAACTCGATATTAGACTATTGCTAGATTGTTGATTTTCTAAACTTGAAGCAGATGCAAAGCCAGTCCAAAGAATCTTTTCAGAGCGGGCATCGACTAGTTTTGCGTCTAATGTTACCCGTGTGTCACTTTGAATGACTTGATAATTCGTTCCATAATTTTGGATATTGATATATAAAACAGCATCAGGATTAAAGATTTGTCGTATTTTTGCTAGGCTAACCGATTGAATCTCATCCGCAACGGTAAATCCATTTTGTTTAAATACTTCATTAGTTAAGTTAACTGGAAAAACATAGTATCCAGCTTCTGATAGTGGCAATGTTACTTGTGAAAAAACCCCAAAGCTGGCATTAATTTCGTTTGACTGATTGGTTGGTAATAAGACCAATATAGAAGCGGGTTTGCTTTCTTTAAATGCGGTGTAATCGTAGTTTTCTTTTTGTGTTGAACAACCAACTAGCATAAAGAGTGCGAATAAAGTTCCTAATAGAGCAATAAATTTATTATTCATTAATTAACGTCCTTGATATTTGCGTTCAACAAACTCAATAAAGTTTTTGGATTCTGGAAAAAGTGTTTTTTCCAATTCAAATTGTTCGATAGCTTTATTGTTGTTTCCTTGAGTTGTATATAATAATCCCAAGTGAGCATGTAACCCCGGGGGAATAGGTTTATTGGCTGATTTTGCTTTTTCAATGGATTTTTCTAAAGCTACGATTTGTTCAGAATAGCTTGATTTATCAGGTTGATTATAGTTATAAAGATTTTCTTGATAACCATCCCAATAATAGATTGTCTTTGAAGATTGGCAGCCACTTAATAACAACAAAACTCCTGAAAACAATAAATAGGTCATATATTGTTTTTTTAACATTATGATAATCCTTTAATAATTGATTTTTAATTTTTTATTTTGTTGCAGGTTTCCATGCACCATTATTTAATCCATTAACTAGATTATTAATCGCTTCTCGAATAGCGAGATCCAATACTTTTCCGTTGAGAGTTGAATCGTAACTAGCTGTGCCACCAAAACCTATAACTTCACGGTTGGATAAACTGTATTCACCCGCACCTTGCACGCTATAAACCACTTGAGATGTATTAATATCTATGATGTTCAAATTAACTTTAGCATAAGCAATCTGCTGTTTACCCTTTCCAAGAATTCCCCATAACTGATGATCCCCAACTTCTTTGCGTCCAAACTCAGTGATATCACCAGAAATAATATAATTGGCGCCGATTATGTTTTGTTTTTGCTTTTTATAACTTGCTTCAGCAGCCAGTTCCCCCATATTTGTTCTATCTAATACATTGAAATGATTAGTTTGCTGTAAATGACTAATGAGCAATGTTTTTGATTGATTACCTAACCTATCAACTCCATCTGAAAATATACCATTTTGATAATTAGAACGGTTTTCAAATTTACCTACAGCAATACTGGTTTTCACACCGTTATATTGTGAATTATAACTATTGACTGTTGGGGAAACGATGGTTTGTGATGACTCTTTAGCACAACCAATTAATAAACTACTAAAAATAATAATTCCAACTAATTTTTTTGTATCCATGTCTATCTTGTCCTTTTTTATTAAATGATGAATATTTAGCCATAAATAATATAATAATAATGACCATTATCAATAATAATTTAGTCATTATCATTAAATTTTAATAATTCGACTGTTAGATTAATTATTGCAATATTCAAGTCGGCGATGAATTTGTTAAACAGTTATATTATTTAAATGATGGCATTACTATAAACTACATTCTTAATGTTATTTAAATTCGCAATAGCATAACAACAATCATGATGCTAAAGATTCCTTAAATAAAGTAACAAGAACTTTAATAAGAGGGAGGGATTGGTATTGGTGTCATCTGATTTACAATGGAAAGTAAGTATAATCTACAATAATAATAATTATACTAACAATATATTGTATTGAATGATTTTATTTTTTACTAAAAACAATTACATAATTAAATAAAATATACTCAAACGTATGCTTAACCTCAAACTTTTTTACAGAATTTTATACATTACGGCAATCTTATTGGCGTACTAAACACTCCTGAATTTTATCTACTTCTTTATTTAGAGCCTCAATAACCAAGTCTGGATGAGCTCTTTCAACCGTTTTGATATACTCAAATCCATCATTTATTGATGAGCCAGTATATTGCTGAGCTTGCTTAATATTACTAAATAGGTAATTGATACCATTTTTATTACGAGTAGTCGTTAAAGTATAACTTATAAAATATTTTGAGTAATATTGATAATCCGTTACAGCATTAGCAACAACATTATTACCTTCAACAAGTTTTATTGTGTCACCACCACTAACAGTAATTGATTGATGATTATTCATATTGTAATAAGACCACCAATTTGAACCATAATAATTTTCATTAGTAAGTACTACAGGACTATTATCAAGTTCTTGAGCGATGCAGAGTGATAATGAAGAGCGAAGTATGGTGATAGGTCTTGATGTACTATATTTCTTCAATATATCTATGCCTGACGAGTTTTGACCAATTTCTACTCCTTCAGTTTGATAAATTGACATCATTTTTTGAGATGTACAGCCAGTTAGCAAAGCAAATATTGTAAAAATTCCAAGTAACTTTTTCATGTAACGCCCTTTTTAGGATAAGCTAATTAATTCTAGCTGTTTACGTATTGATTTGCTAGTGTTTGCATAAGGAATAAGACTATTAATCAAAAATAGAACGTTTATTGATATTAATTCAATAAGATATACTGTTAAAGTGCAAATTAGAAATGTGAGAGAAATAAAATTTCTCTCATTTGTTATATTAGACTTCTTTACCTCGTAATTTACGAGATAATTTTTTAAATCCGTGAGTAAATTTTTTAATTGCCATTGCCATAACGGGTACTTTAATTTTGATATTGAAACGTTCTTTTAGCTCGATAGCATCATTGGCCTTAGTTAACCAAATAAAGCCCGAATTGGTCAAATCAATTGCTTTAATCTTTCCTTCTGGCGTTAAAATAAAATTACCACCATGTACGTCATTCGAAACCAAATTATAACTATGTAATTTTTCAATACAATCCTTTACTTGATCGCCATATTTATTCATTTCTTCCCATTTCAAGGAACGACCTTCAACAAAATTGAATATCATATAGTGACGTTTGGTTTTTTTATCAAATGCGACCAAATACAGCTCATAAGCGATGTCGCATTTATCAAGTGAAATTTTTGCTAACTTATGAATTAAATTGAAATAAAAATCACCTGTAATTTTAGCAATAATTCGACGCTCTAAACGTTCTTCTACTCCACCATCAATTTTAAAAATAAATTTGCTTTGATTATGATTAATTAGATAAGTATATCGTTCTAATTTATCGCTGGGATCAAGTAACTCATGATGTCCTTCTTCCGCTAAAAACTGATCAAAAAGTTCTAAATAATTTATTTCATTATTTTCTACATAAGCGAACTTCATATCGCCGCGTTCAATTTCAATAATGTTTGCAAAGTTATTCAAATTTTAAGTCCCAAGATACATCAAAAAATTGGTTTATCTTAAACACTATCAAGCTTAAAGTAAATGAAACTGTCAATTTTTAAGAAGATACGAATTAGGACAAACAATAGAGATCAATGAGTAATTTTCAATTCTACTCCTTAAAGTTAATAGAAAAAGATATATAAATTGACAAAATAAAGAACCAATTATTAATAGTCTATTGGTCTAGTCTGATACCCAATCATCTAAATCTTCTAAATGGAGATATGAGTCATTGATTTTTGCATAAACTTAAAAGTGTTGGCTTTGTTAATGATTCATAATAAATTTGTTTTTAATTTTTGTCAAAATTGATACTTTTCATTTGCAAAAAAAAGATATTTCTTCAACAATTCTATATTGTTATTTAGTTACAAATTATTTTTTATTAGATGGATAGCTAAATGCTATCCATGTTCTGAATATTATCAATTAACAATAAAATGTGATTAAGTTCACATTTTGTTTAAAAACAGGTTGTCCATAGTTGTACATAGTTGTCTATGGATGTATATTTAACTTAACCAATATTTTGGGGTAACCAATGAATATAAACAAATTTTCTAGCACACCACTTTACGTACAAGTGAAAGAGTGGATAAGAAATCAGATATATCGTAATGATTTGAAAGCTGGAGATAGAATTCCTTCAGAAAATGAGATTATGAGCATACTTTCTGTTAGTCGAGGCACAGTTAGAAAAGCGGTTGAATTATTGATTAATGAATCTGTTTTAGAACAAATTCAAGGAAAAGGAACTTATGTAAAAGCTGAAAATATCTCTTATCAATTAGGCTATGGTTTACAGTCATTTGCAGAATCGTTAGAGATGCAACATGTTAAGTTCACTACCGAAGTTATTACTAAAAGAGTTGAAAGAGCAAACGAATATATTAGTGGAAAATTACAAGTTCCAGTTAATTCGAACATTTTTTATATGGAACGGGTAAGAAGCGTTAATGGCGAAAAAATTATGTTTATAGAAAATAGAATCAATTTGTCTTTATGTCCAGAAATAGAGCATGTGGATTTTACAAAATATAGTTTATTTAGTGAATTAGAGCGGATTAGTCATAAAAAGATAGATCACTCGGATTGTCGATATTCAGCCCGAGTGGTAGGAAAAGAACGCGCAGATATATTAAATATTAGCGATATATCTCCAGTTCTTCATTTAGAACAATTAGTTTACTTTGATGATGGTCAGCCAATTGAATTTGGTAATGTATGGTTAAAGTCAAATGTTAACTACTTGGGGACAACACTTAGACGAAAGTAGGAGTAAATTATGGCATTAGTCAATGGGTATACTTTAATAGGTGAAGCTAAAAAACAGAAAACTTTAGCTGGCGCATTTAATACAACAAATTTGGAAACAACATTAGCCATATTAGATGCAATTGAGGAAAGTAATATTCCAAGTATGGTTCAAATTGCACCAACAAACATTGTGTTATCTGGTTACAAATATATTGTAGATATGGTACGTAATCGAGCTAGTACGATGAAAACACCCTTTTGTTTACATTTAGATCATGGAAAAACTTTTGAGGATGTAAAGCAAGCCGTTGAAGCTGGGTTTACCTCAATTATGATTGATGGTTCTCATTTACCTTTTGAAGAAAATATTCAATTGACGAAAAAAGTTGTCGACTTTTGTGGTGGATATAATATCCCTGTAGAAGCTGAATTAGGTGCTATTACTGGAAAAGAAGATGATGAGGTTAATGAAGCGGATCGTAAAACAGATCCTAATCAAGTCCTTGAGTTCGTGAAAAGAACTGGCTGTGCAACACTTGCCGTATCAGTTGGTAATGTTCATGGATTTGAACAACAACCGAAAATTGATTTTGATTTACTGGGTAAATTATCTGATATATCGCCAGTCTCACTAGTTATTCATGGAGGTTCAGGAATTGATGATCAAACTTTACAAAAAATTAGTCAATATAATGTAGTCAAACTTAATATTGGTGGTGATTTGCGTAGAGCTTATATTAGTTCAATTGGTAAACAATATGTTGCTAATAATAATGAATACAATCTTATTAAAGTTCTACTTAAAGCAAAAGGTGATGTTCAGCAAGTAGTTTACAACAAAATATTATCTATGAATTTATTAAACATCCATCATTAAAATAAAAATAGGTGGTCATTATGGAATTAGAACAATTGGATGACAATATTATATTTTTAAACAAAAATTTCTCAAGTCGAGAAGATATGTTTAAATCTATAAGTCATGAATTATTAGATAACAACTATGTGACTGAGCAATATTTAGAAAAAGTTATTCAAAGGGAAAATGAACATCCTACAGGATTTAAGTTGAAAACACTAAATGTTGCTATGCCTCATGTAGACTGCGAATTTGTTAAAAAAGATGGCATGTTTGTTGTAACCAGTAAAGAAGGCATTATTTTTAAAAATGCAGAGACTGATGAGGATCTACCCGTCAATATTATATTTGGATTGTTACTTAAACAATCCGATACACATTTAACTTTTTTAATGAAATTAGCATCATCGTTCAGCAATGACATGATTTTGCAAAAGATAGTTGAAAGTAATAACAAATTTGAAATTAAAAATATTTTAAAAGATATTTTGAAATAAGGAGCATCATTATGAAAAAAAGAATTATTTTTGCCTGTACTAGCGGTATTGCTACTTCAACTATTGCAACGGAAAAAGTCAAAAATTATTGTGCTGAACACGGAATTGAAGTCGAAAACATTCAGTCAGATGTGGCAACGGTTCAATCTCAAGATGGTATGGCTGACTTAATTATTGTGACTTCTAAAGTATCCTATAAGTTAGAAAAAACACCAATTATCAATGGAGTACCTTTAATCACTACAATAGGTGAAGAAGATGTCCTGGCCGAAATCGTTAGGATTTTGAAAGGGGATTGATTATGGCTGACAAACTACTGGAAGTTGTTCAATACATATTAGGATTTGGTCCGACCGTCATGTTGCCTGTTGTGATCTTTATTATGGCACTTTGTTTAGGTGTAAAGATAGGTCGGGCAATTCGTTCATCATTAACCATTGGTATGGGTTTTGTTGGTATTTTTGTTATCTTCGACCTATTGGGTACGAGCCTAGGCAGTGCCACCTCGGACTTAGTTGAACATGCAGGAATTCATTTACCAGTAATCGATTTGGGATGGCCTCCATTGGCAGCAATTGCTTGGGCATCTCCGATTGCACCTTTTGTAATACCAATGACCATTATTATTAATATTGTAATGTTAACCCTAAATTGGACTAAAACAGTTGATATTGATTTGTGGAATTTTTGGCATTTTACCTTTGTTGGTGCATTAGTTTACAGCAGTACTGGTAGTTTTATGTATGGGTTAATTATAGCAGGCATAACTGCAGTAATAACCTTTATTCTTGCTGATTGGTGTGCCCCTATGATTCAAAAATATTTTGAATTACCGGGTATATCATTACCGACACTTTCTTCTGTCATTTTCTTTCCTATCGGTGTATTAGGCAATCTAATATTAGATAAAATACCGGGATTGCAAAAATTACATGCTGATCCCGAAACTATTCAAAAAAGATTTGGTATATTTGGCGAGCCGATGATGATTGGATTTGTGATAGGAGGGGCAATAGGAATTGCAGCAGGTTATGATGTTAAAGGTATTTTAAATTTAGCTATCAATCTTGGTGCTGTAATGTTAATTATGCCGAGAATGGTTAAATTGTTAATGGAAGGATTATTGCCATTGTCTGATGCGGTAAAACAATTTTTGAATAAAAAGTTTCCTAACAGAAAAAACTTATACATCGGCTTGGATATTGCTGTTGCTGTTGGTCATCCGTCCGTACTTTCCACTGCATTATTATTAATTCCTGTCGGCTTGATTTTATCAATTATTTTACCTGGCAACCGACTATTACCATTAGGTGATTTAACAAATATTTGGGTGCCTATATCAATGGTGGTATTAGCTTGTCGTGGTAATATCGTCAGATCATTTATCATAGGTATACCTTGTTTAATTGCTAATCTTTATGTTGCTTCATCTGTAGCACCAATTATTACCAATATTGCAAAAAGTATTAATTTTCCAGTAAAAACCGACGGTGAATTTTCAAGTCTATTAGATGGTGGCAATCCTTATCGTTTTTGGGCAGTCAAAGTATTTGAAGGAAATTATATTGCTCTAGCTTTAATTCCAATAATATTTGTGACTTGTTTCATATTGTATCGTCATACAAAGAAATCTTGGGATATAGCCTAAAAAATAACGTACACCCATATTATTAATCAATGTATTTAATCAGATAAGTTAACTTATCTGAATAGGGAAAGCTACAATTTTTTTAAAGATAAGTTGTTTCAAATATATAAATAAATTGAATTTTTTATTTTGGGTGTACATTTGATTTGCTTGAAAATAATAGACAAAAAGAGTAAATAAGGAGGTTAATATGTATTCAATTGGCGTTGATATTGGGACGACAAATTGTAAATTGTGTGTTTTTGAATTGCCATCTTTAAAACTAGTAAATAGCTTTTCTTTTGTTACACCAAAAGTAATCACAAAATATGGTTCTGATTTTGATATTACAGAGTTATACAATCAATTAGAAAAAGGGATAATTGAGATAATTGGCTCACTTTCTGATCCTGAACAAGTAAAAAATATTGCGATTGCTAGTGTGGGTGAGTCTGGTGTTCTTATTGATGAAAAAGGAGATGTTGTAGGTCCTGCTATCACATGGTATGACACAAGGACAAAAAATAATCTCGCGGATATTAATACAAAATTTAGTGATGACGAACTTTATACCATTACAGGTATTCCTATTCATAGTAATTATAGTTTAACTAAAATTTTATGGATAAAAGAAAACTGTGATATTAACCTAAATAAAGTTAAATGGTTATGCATAGCCGAATATATTGCATATAAATTAACTGATGTTAAAAAAGCTGAACCTTCATTAGCATCAAGAACCTTGGTTTATGATTTAAAAAACCATTGTTGGTCAGAAAAAATTTCGTCAATTTTTAAAATTAATAACTTATTTTCTGATTTTGTTCAATCAGGTAAAAATATTGAGAAATTAAAGTCATCATTAGCAAGTAAACTTAATTGTAGTCAGCCTATTTATGTATCAATTGGTGGTCATGATCATATGTGTGGTTCTATAGCCGCTAGACTTAAATCAGGAGAAATACTTAATTCGACGGGTACTACTGAAGGATTGTTGCTTTTACTTAAACAAGCTAATTTTGATAAAAGCTTTTTAGACAGTCATTTGTCAAACGGTCAATATGTAATTGATGATTTATATACTCTTTATGCATCTCTTCCTTCGGCTGGATATAGTATTGAATGGTTTAAACGGACTTATTGTGTAAGTAATGAAGATTTTGATCTACTTATCGAATCACTATTTAATAAACTCTCCGATATTAACTATATAAAGCAGAAGTTAAATATTTTCATTCCACATTTACGTGGTAGTGGCCCTCCGAAACGTAATATTGATTCTAAAGGCTTATGGTATGGTTTTGCTGAAAACAGCTCTTTACAAGACACATTGTTGGCTATTTTTCAGGGATTATGTTTTGAACTAAAAAATATACTTATAACTATTGAGAAACTAACTTCTACTCATCATCCAATAATAAAAGTGATAGGAGCAGCTGCAAAAAATCCAGTTTGGTTGCAGTTAAAGGCCGATATTCTTGGAAGAGAAATAGTATCTTGTAATATCAAAGAAGCCGTATGTAAAGGGGCAGTTATGTTAGCGGGGTATCAAAATCATTATTTAGATAAAGATATTGATAATCAATTTGAAGATCAAATAGTCAGATATATGCCTAATCAACAAATAACGCAATATTATGACCAAGTATTTAATAACTATTATCAACCATTTTATGATTTAAAAACTCAATTAGAATTCCATCGAAAAAAGGGTAATTAAAATGAAAGCGTCAGTGTGTTATAAGCAAAATGATTTAAGAACAGAAGATCTTCCTATTCCTGAAATTTCCGATAATGAAGTATTAATAAAAATGCTTGCATGTGGTTTATGCGGTACTGATATTCAAAAGATTCGTGGTGATTCAGTCAATAAACCTACAGTTTTAGGACATGAAGTTGTCGGTGAAATTGTCAAAAAAGGTAAAAATGTTAGCAAGTTTGAGATAGGGGATAGAGTGATCACTGCTATACATGTCCCTTGTTTTACTTGTCACTATTGTAATAAAGGACACTATACGATTTGTGAACAATTTAGAACCAATAATATCGATCCCGGTGGATTTGCTGAGTTTATTCGTATCCCTAAATTACATTTGAATCATTTAACTCATAAAGTTTCAAATAATGTAACCGATGAAGAAGCTACATTAATCGAACCTATTGCCTGTTGTTTACATGGATTAAAGCAAGCAGATATTAGACCAAATGATAGTGTTTTAATCATGGGAGCAGGAACAATTGGGATATTACATGCTCAATTAGCCAAGATTAAAGGCGCCAATAAAGTGATTGTCAGTGATATGTCAGAATTTAAATTACAAAAAGCACTAAACGTTGGTTGTGATTATGCAATAAATATTAAGGAAAAAAATATTATAGATGAGGTGAATAAAATCACTGATGGTCAAGGTGTCGATGTAATAGTTATTGCTGCTGGTGTTTCCTCTTTAGTTGCAGATGCCGTTAATATGGTAAGAAGAGCTGGTAAAATAATCGTATTTTCAGGATTTGATAAAAATAAATTAGTCACACTTGATGTCAGTCGTTTTTTCAAAGATGAGATATCCATTATTGGAACCTATTCCGTTACACCGTATGAGTTTCCTGAGGCGTTAGATCTACTTGAAAAAAGGAAACTCAACACAAAAGAGATGATAACCCATGTTTATCCATTAAATAAATTAAGCGAAGCTATTGATATATCAACGAACCCAGAACAGCCAGTATTAAAAGTTATTATTAAAGCTGAAGTTTAGAACAGTATTATTATTTATATTTACTAGACTTTTGAAATTATGAAATGAGTAAAATTTAAAGTAAGGTAGCACCGATGAAAAAGATACCGATTATTCTGATTTTAACAGTATTATTGTTTAACTTTTTTTCTATTAGTTATGCCTTATATTTAAATTTTACTGAATATCAATTTGATATTTTGTCAACGTTACTCTATTTAGTGATATTGTCTTCTATCGTATTTTTAATCAATTTAATCATTAAAAAAAATACTAAAGCACCGATTTTTCTATCTTATTATTTTGTTCTTTGCTTAATTACCACTATGGCAGAAATTACTTATCTGTCTTACCAAGAAATAGGAACTAGTAATAACATGATCTACTTTCTAATCTATTTTTCACTTTTTATTTATGTCACTAAATCAATTAGTCTAAAAAAATATTTTTCTACTAAAAACAATTAATAATGATTTTTCTAGACTGAAAAATATCAATTTTTGCTTTATCAGCCATGGTTCAACAGATTTGAATCAACTACAATAATTTTAATAATGTTTGTAAACTTCTCGACTTCTTTTAAAAGAAATACATCGGATTAAGTTAATAACTAAAGCATATAAAAATATATTTATACACAATCAGTGTTATCATACCCAATTTGTATCTTAGTTATAAAAAATATTATTATGCAAAATAACGCTGTAACATGGTTTTTATATATTATTAGAACATCTAACCAATCATTGTATACTGGAATCACAACAGATGTATCTAGGCGGTTACAGCAGCATCAAAATGGTCGTGGCGCTAAATATCTAAAAGGTCATAAAGATATTTATGTTGTTTATCAAATAAAAGTTGGCGACAGGTCTACCGCTTTAAAATTAGAGTATCGTATAAAGCAACTTTCCAAGCTGAAAAAAGAACAATTGGTTGCAAACTCTCCAGACTTAACTAATTTATTAACATTACTCAATCAATAATCGACTAATTAATTTTATGCAAAGTTTTGGATTTATAACCGCAATCTATTTGGATTTATTATTTACTTTATCAGTTAATATTTAGAATATCGACATCAATTGTAATGGTGGCGCTTTAAGGGCATTTATCTGTTGATTGAATTCAGATAGTTGTCGTTTCCAAAAATCAATATCAGTTATCCATGGAAAGGCAATAGGAAAGGCTGGATCTTGCCAACGCTCAATAATCCATGCCAGATGATGAATTATTCGCATTGCTCGTAAAGGCTCAATCAATTTAAGTTGTTCTTTATCGAAATCATAAAACTCTTGATACAATTCAAGCAGTTCATCTAACTGTAGGCGTTGTTCTTGTTGATTACCATAGAGCAACATCCAAAGATCTTGAATTGCTGGGCCATTACGAGAATCATCAAAATCTAAGAATATAGCATTATCATCACGCCACAAAATATTACCAGCATGGCAATCAGCATGTAATCGTATTGGTTGCCAATCATTATGCCAATATTGTTCAATCGTTTTGATCAGCTTGCTCAATACTGTTTTGAGATCGAGTTGAATGCTATTGGGAATATAGGTTGAGGATAATAAGATCTCTTGCGGGCGATAAACATATTCCTCAAGTCCAATAGTTGGGCGGTATGAAAAAGTTTCAGTTGCACCAATTTGATGTATACGACCAATCATCGTACCTACCGATTCCATTTGATTTGGATTATCCATTTCATAGGGTCTACCACCCAAACTAGGAAATAAAGCGAATAGATAGCCTTGATATTCATGTAATGTCTTATTATTGATTACGAGTGGCGACACTACAGGAATATCAGCACGGTATAATTGTTCAGTAAATTGGTGTTCTTCAAGTATTTGTTCTCGACTCCAACGATGAGGACGATAAAATTTTGCAACATAACGTTTATGTTCTTCATCGTGAAATTGATAGACGCGATTTTCATAACTATTTAAAGCCGTTAAACCCGAATCTATATATATGCCAATTGAAGCCAAACTCTCGACAATAAGATCGGGTGATAATAATTGAAATGAAAATGCTGAACTAACCATTGAATGATTCCTCTAGTTACTGTTGATTAAACCATTCATCTAGTTTTTGTTTTAATGCTTCAAGTCCAACTCGTTTAGGTGATGAAAATGGTGCAACAGTAATATCACCTTGGAAAGGTAAAATGGCTTCTTTTACCATATTAACTTGCTTCTTAACAGCACCAGAGGCAAGTTTATCCGCTTTAGTCAGTAACAACATGACTGGAATTTCAACCGAAACTGCCCATTGAATCATCTGTTGATCTAAATCTTTTAAAGGATGTCTTATGTCCATTAAAACAACTAGCCCCAATAAACTTTCGCGTTTTTGTAAATATTCTCCTAGCGATTTTTGCCATTGGCGTTTTATCGCTTCAGGAACTTGGGCATAGCCATAACCCGGTAAATCCACTAAACGGCAATTTTTTTCTACCTCAAAAAGATTGATTAATTGGGTTCGCCCAGGTGTTTTACTCGTACGAGCTAAAGACTTCTGGTTAGTTAATGTGTTGAGTGCGCTGGATTTACCTGCATTAGATCGACCAGCAAATGCTACCTCTACACCACTATCACTGGGTAAATGAGAAATATCTGGAGCACTTAAAATAAAATGTGTTTTTGCATAATTTAATGGACGAATATCAGTCATAAAAAGTATCCTTTAAATGCTTTAACGGCACTTAATTGATTTAAATGCCGCTACTGTATAGAAAAACTCAAGCATTGACAACTTTTTCGACTGCTTTTGTAAATCGCATCATGCCTTCTCGAATCTCTTCTTCCGAAATAATTAACGATGGCGTGAAACGCAACACATTTGGCCCTGCATTTAATATCATCACTTTAAATTCTGTTGCAACATTTAAAAAATCACGGGCTTTATGGTGGAATTCTGGTTGTAACTCTGCACCTAATAATAGACCTTTACCCCGATATTCTCGAAATACTCTAAATTTATCATTAATGTTTTCAAGATGCTCAATGAAGATTGCACGACGTTTTTGTACCCCCTCTAAAACCTCTGCGGTGTTAATGATATCGAATGCTTCACAACCAACCGCACAGGCCAAAGGATTACCGCCATAAGTTGTACCATGGACGCCGGGATGCATTACTGTAGCAATGTCTTCTGTTGTTAACATAGCACTAATTGGAAATCCACCCCCAAGCGCTTTGGCAGAAGTCAAAATATCAGGTGTTACACCATATTGTTGATAAGTATATAAGCTTCCAGTTCGGCCCATTCCACATTGAACCTCGTCAAAAATGAGTAAGGCATGATAGTTATCACAAAGTTCGCGAACACCTTGTAAAAACTCAAGTGATGCGCAGGTTAATCCACCTTCACCTTGTACAGGTTCTAGCACAACGGCACAGGTATGATCATCTATCACTGCTTTTACTGCATCCAGATTATTAAATGGAACATGGATAATGTCAGCAGGTTTTGGACCAAAACCATCTGAATATTTAGCTTGACCACCGACAGAGACTGTAAAAAATGTTCGTCCATGAAAAGATTGATGAAAGGCGATAATTTTAGTTTTATAAGGATTGTATTTTTCAATAGCATAATAGCGAGCCAATTTGAAAGCCGCCTCATTTGCTTCTGCTCCAGAATTGGCAAAAAAGATGCGATCAGCAAAAGTATTATCAATAAGTTTTTGTGCTAAATTTAAGGCTGGCTCATTGGTAAAAACATTACTAACATGCCATATTTTTTCACTTTGTTCATGCAATGCTTTAACTAGTCTAGGATGGCAATGACCAAGGGCATTGACTGCAATACCACCAGCAAAATCAATATATTCTTCACCATTTTGATCCCATACTCGGCTACCTTTCCCTTTAACTGGTATAAATTGGGCTGGCGCATAAACGGGTAAAATGATCTTATCAAATAGTTGGCGTGTGATCTTTGGCTGCATTGTTAAATCCTTATCTGTTTTTATTGAATAAATTACCATTTATTTTATGCTAATTAATAGCAGAGTAAAGTAAATAATTATTCAAATATAATGAATTAATATTCATCTGTAAAAAATTTTTAAATTCAAAACATATTCAATAATTTACTTCTTTTCTTTAATTATTTTCAGGTATAATCGAATTCTGTTGGTTAATTGCATCTAAAAGAGTTAAAAATGAGTCGTATTATTTATTGCCATTATTTAAAAAAAGAAGCAGACGGTTTAGATTTTCAGCTTTATCCTGGTGAACTTGGTAAACGAATTTTCAATGAAATATCAAAGCCTGCATGGCAAGAATGGCTCAAAAAGCAAACCATGTTAATTAACGAAAATAAACTTAATATGATGAATCCAGAGCATCGTAAACAGATTGAAGCAGAAATGATTAAATTTTTATTTGAAGGTGAAGAAGTTGTTATTGATGGATATAAACCCCAAAATTGAGGTATAACATGAAAAACAATAAAAAGATCATTACGTTGTTTATAGCAATGAGCCTTTTAAATGGATGTTCAGGTGGTAATTCATCTAAGAATAATGAAGATTTTTATATTAAAGACACTAATGCTTTCAATATTTTAATTGGTCAATATGCGAATAATATAGAAGAAATTTGGGGGCCTCAGGAAGTCCTTATCGCTGGCCCAAAAGATTATGTTCAGTATGAGGATAATTTACAAACTCGAGTTCATATCAACTTTGTTTCTGGTGTGATAACAATTGAAACTTTGTCTGATTCTCCCATAGAATCGTTAAAAGAAGCGATAGTTTCAACATTACTAATGCCCGAACCTGTCGATATCATACGTCATGATAAAATTAGTCAAGATTTATCACAAGAGCCTTTCTTATACAATCAAGTATTAGACCAAGAACGGCAACCTATTCGTTGGAGTGGTCGAGCGAATAATTTTGCTGATTATGTGCTGGCTAATAACTTGAAAATTCGCCCATCGGGCATGCACAGCATTACTTATGTGGAAATTAAATTGGTTCCGAATCACATTAATGAACGAGCAAGAAAATTCTTACCATTGGTGACGGAAGCTTCAAACCGCTATTTCATTGATGAGCGTTTAATTTTAGCAATTATGGAAGTCGAGTCTGCTTTTAACCCTTATGCGGTAAGTCGCTCGGACGCGCTTGGGTTAATGCAAGTTCAGCAGCATACTGCAGGACGTGATATTTTCCAATTACGTGGTAAATCCGGAGAACCAACTAGGAAATATTTACTTGATCCTCGTAATAATGTCGATATGGGTACCGCTTATTTATCATTATTAAAAACGAAATATTTGGCAGGTATTAATAATCCTGTATCTTTAAGGTATGCAATGATTACTTCTTATAATGGTGGGGCAGGTAGTGTATTGCGTACGTTTTCTAATGATCGTGATCGCGCAATTGATATTATAAATTCAATGACACCACAACAAGTTTTTCGAAAATTAGTCACATCACATGTTTCTCAAGAATCACGTAACTATTTGATAAAAGTAAGTAATATATTAGATAACAGATAACATTATGTTATCTAATAATAGCTATCACTGATAAGATAAGGAACTAAGAATGAAATTATAATTTTATCGGCAGTAATATCTTTAAAAAAATAAGATTTTTGTGGTTTAAAAATTTTTTAATAAAAAAAACGTGATCTACTTCAAATTTTGAGTATACTATGCGTCTCATAAAACCCTAGTTTTTTTGAGGATGTTAGTTTGAGTACCGATAAACTTGTGGATTCATATTCCCCCGCACAAATGACACAAATTGCCGAAGACCTTGGCAACTACAAATTAAGTAAACACCCATGTAGTACGATTTTATCTGCTATTATTGCAGGTGTGTTTATCTCTATTGCTTTCGTATTTTATATTACCGTAACAACTGGCACCGCAACTGTTGCTTTTGGTTTAGCCAAACTAGTTGGTGGCATCTGTTTCTCATTAGGATTAATGTTGGTTGTTTGTTGTGGTGCTGATCTGTTTACTTCAACGGTATTAACGATATTACCTAAAATGACTCATAAAGTTACGTGGAAGAAAATGATCCGTAATTGGATTTTAGTCTATGTTGGTAACTTTATTGGTGCTATACTGTTTGTAACAGTTATTTGGTTTTCTGGTCAATATATGGTTGCTAATGGATTGTGGGGATTAAATGTCTTGCAAACAGCAGATCATAAGTTACACCATACTTTTATTGAAGCCGTCTTTCTTGGTTTATTGGCTAATTTGATGGTTTGTTTGGCAGCTTGGTTAAGTTATGCTGGACGTAGCTTACTTGATAAAATGTTAATTATGGTTTTACCTGTAGCAATGTTTGTTGCTAGTGGTTTTGAACATAGCATTGCAAATATGTTTATGATCCCTATGGGAATTGTAATTAATAATTTTGCATCTCCTGAGTTTTGGACTGCAGTAGGGGTATCACCTGATACATTTAAAGATCTAACTGTAGAGCATTTTATTTTAAATAATTTAATTCCTGTAACAATAGGGAATATTTTAGGTGGTTTAGCTGTTGCGCTACCATATTGGGCTTTATATTTACGTAAACCACATTGATTTTAAGATATTTATCCTCATATTGGAGAGGATAAATAGGTATTTTTGTAAACCTGAGGTTAATAATTATGAGTAATTTAAACGAAGTACAAGCAAAGGCTTGGAAAGGATTTAAAGAAGGTGATTGGCAAAATAATGTCAATGTTCGTGATTTCATTCAAACAAATTACACACCTTATGAGGGTGATGAATCTTTCTTAGCTGGCGCTACCGATGCTACCACTAAATTGTGGGACAAAGTGATGGAAGGCATCAAATTTGAAAACTCCACTCATACACCAGTTGATTTTGATACAAGTGTAATCTCTACTATCACTGCTCATGATGCGGGTTATATCGAAAAGGATTTAGAGAAGATTGTTGGTTTACAAACTGAAAAACCATTAAAACGAGCTATTATCCCGTTTGGTGGTATCAAGATGATTGAAAACTCTTGTAAAGCTTACGATAGAACTTTAGATCCATTAGTCAAAAAAATCTTTACTGAATATCGTAAAACCCACAACCAAGGTGTGTTTGATATTTATACTCCAGATATCCTTCGTTGTCGTAAATCAGGTGTTATTACTGGTCTTCCTGATGCGTACGGCCGTGGTCGTATCATTGGTGACTACCGTCGTGTGGCACTTTACGGTATTGATTACTTAATGCAAGATAAATTTGCTCAATTCACTTCTTTACAAGCTGACTTTGAAAATGGTGTTGATTTACCAATGACCATGCAACGTCGTGAAGAAATTGCTGAGCAACATCGTGCACTTGGTCAAATTAAAGAAATGGCTGCAAAATATGGTTTTGATATTTCAGCTCCAGCTACAACGGCACAAGAAGCTGTTCAATGGACCTATTTTGGTTACTTAGCTGCAGTTAAATCTCAAAATGGTGCAGCAATGTCATTAGGTCGTACTTCGACTTTCTTTGATATTTA
>CAMLMY010000036.1 GCA_946481345.1 uncultured Gilliamella sp.
GCAGGGGATTGAAAATCCCCGTGTCCGTGGTTCGATTCCGCGTCCGGGCACCAATCACCAAATTCTAAGACCTGCTTCTAGCAGGTTTTTTTATGCCTAAAGCCTTTTCAAATAAACCTATCATGTTATTTTTTCTACTTAACTAAATTATTGCAAATCAACTAAAAAATAGATTTAACCACATGGATTTTTGGACAATATTTTTAACTTGTACTATAAATTAATATTCAAAGTCCATGTATTATCAACCTGATAATAAAGTAAACCATAATTTATCTTGGTTTTTATTGGATTGCAGAAAGTGGCTGCTATAGTTTAAAAGAGCTAGGCAATTTAAGTAACTACTTTGATTATGAACGCTACGGTCATGATATTACGCTTGAACAAAATGGCACATTTTATTCAGGTAATTATATTTATTACACAGGTGACAGTTTTTGTAATGATTATGATGGGAAATGTGTACCAGAAGAGTTTTGTGTTTTAAAACTTTAAAATAATTCATTTGATTAGTTAATACTCCAATAAAACTTAAATTAAATGTTTTATTGGAGTATTTTGTTACTGATTTTATTTTTTGAATTTATATTGATTTTTTACAAATTATTAATAATATTGTTTTATGTATTTATAATAAATAATTCAATATACTTATTATAAAAATAATACAAATAAATTTTTATCTATCCTAATTATAAGTAAATAGGGCGTCATAATGATACAAAATGAAGAGTTAAGTTTTAATGTTTCAGCTAGAACTGCTCGACTTATTGGACGAGAAAATGTTGCTTCTGCTGAAGGTGCAATAATTGAGTTGGTCAAGAATACTTATGACGCAGATTCAGATTTTTGTGTTATCTATTTTGATATACCTTATATTGAATCTCCTACCTCATTATCTAATAATGAATTTTTGCTTATAAATAGTAAAGCGCAAAGGCATGGAATACTTCTTACTGATTTTTATAGCATAAAGAATAATATTTGGTATAAAAATAATTCGAATATAATTAAAAACAATATTAATTTTAGTGAAAAACAGCTTGATAGATTATTTTGTTCTTTTACTAATATATATATCATTGATAATGGTCATGGAATGAATTCTGAAATAATCAAAAAACATTGGATGACCATCGGGACGGATAATAAAGTAGATGATTATTTAAGTAATAAGAAAAGAACAAAATCAGGAGCAAAAGGAATAGGGCGTTTTGCACTTGATCGTTTAGGGGAAACATGTCAACTATGGTCAAAAAAAAATGATAACTTAGGAATTATATGGTCTGTTGATTGGGAAATTTTTAGTCAAAAAAACAAAACAATTAATGATATTAAAGCAACTATTCATTATGATGATTTTAATTTAAAAGAAATAGTAAAGAATGTTCTTTCACCAAAACAGTGGGATACTTTATCCAATGCTCTTTTAAATAGAGAAAAAAGTATTAATTTGAATGATAATGAATATTTTAGTCACGGTTCTGTTATCAAAGCTTCATATATTAGAGATAATTGGGATGATAGCTTATTAACAAAATTAAAAGATAGTTTAGAAACTTTGGTTCCTCCTTCGGAAGATGATTCATTCCAAATCTTTTTGTTCAACAATAAAAAAGAAAGTTTAGATGGTTTATTAATTCCATCTGTTTGTGATAATTATGATTATAAATTAGATATCAATGCAAGAGATGATGAGTTTCACATTCAATTACATAGAAATGAATTTGATATTGATAAAATTCCATTAGAATGTATAAAAAAATATTTTCCTAATGGATTAAATACATCTATTAGCTTTATCAGAAAATTGGGACAAATATTACCAGGAATTTCTGATGTAAATAGCGATATTTCTTCAATTGGTGATTTTTCTTTTTCACTATATTTTTTAAAGAAACTAGCATCAAAAAAAGAGGATCAAAAAAAATATTATCAAAAAAATCATGATTTTTCTAATAGGAGTAATTGGTTAGATAACAATAGTGGAATAAAAATTTTCAGAGATTATTTTAGAGTAAGGCCATATGGAGAGATTAATAATAGTAGCTGGGATTGGTTAGGTTTAGGAGATCGTTATGCAAAAAATCCAGCACAAGTAAGTAGAAAAGGACAGTGGAAAGTCCCTCCTCATAATATATCTGGCATTATTAATATATCAAGATTGAATAATGGTTTTTTAGTTGATAAATCTAGCCGAGAAGGTTTACAAGAAAATGATACTTTTCTTATATTTAAAGAATTAATTATTGCTTTAATTAAAATATTTGAAGATGATCGTAGTGATATCTATTCTAAATTAGATAGCTTTTTTAGTGATAATAGTAAAACCCCTAAAGAAAATGATTTATCCAACAAAGAACAAAAAAAGGCGGAATACTTAGCCAATCAACTCTATAATACTTATAAAGAAAAGCAAAAAAACACTAATATTGTTGATAAAAATAAATCTAATGAAGAACTTCTTTCTCTATCCTTATTAAAAGAAAAGGCAGAAAAAGAAGGTATGTTTCAAGAGTTAATAGAAATGAAAGAACAAAATTCTCTATTAAGAGTTTTTGCCTCAAGTGGAATAACTATTGCTGCGTTTGCTCATGAATTACGTAACCTTGAAATAAAACTAGGAGAAAATCGTTTTAAAGCTATTACCAACATTTTAGAAAATTATATATCTTCATCTTCTTTTGTTAAAGAAGATTCAAAAAATCCTTATTATAGATTAGATCTCATAGCCCAAGAAGATATTAAGATGAAGAGCTGGTTACAATATAGTTTAAGAACAATAAGAAGAGATAGAAGAACAATAAAACTGATTGATTTTGTAGAATATTTAAAAGAGTTAAGAACAAATTGGTTAGTAACGTTAAGAGAAAGAAAGATTGAGCTCAACATAATAAGTAATATTGAATCATATAGATTAAAAGTCTTTGAGATTGATTTAGATTGTATATTTAATAATTTAATTATTAATTCTTGTGAAGCATTTAATCAAAAAAATGCTGATTATGAAAGTAAAGTTATAAATATAGAGCTAAATAAATTAGATGATAGATTTAAAATTATTTACTCAGACAAAGGCCCCGGATTAAATAAAGATATAGAAAATAGGGAAGATATTTTTAAACTGAATTTTTCAACAAAAAGAGATAAACATGGAAAACAAATTGGTACTGGATTAGGAATGTGGCTTGTTAAAAAATCATTAGACGCTTATGACGCTGAAATTAATATTATTGATAACTGTAGTGGATTTACAGTTGAAATGGATTTTCCATCCCGAAATTAGGTTAATAAACTATGTATATTGCTGAGAGAAAATATAGAGTAGGTTATGTTGATGAATCTAAGAATGATATTGTTTATTTTCATGACTTTATGGCTAAGTATGACTCCGTTATTGAAGTAATAGATTTCATACCAGAAAGTGAAAAAATTGATGAATTATACCAAAAAATCAATAATGAAAAATTAGATATATTGGTTGTTGATTACCGTTTGAATGAATATTCAAATATAAATTTTCAAGGTTCTGATTTAATAGATTATTTACATCAAAAAAGAAGGGATTTCCCTTGTATTCTTCTCACCTCTCATCCATATGAGGCTCTAGATTATTCTTTAGATTCTCATATAGTTTATGATAAAGAAATTATCATTGCTCAATCAGAACAAGATGATGGTGATATATTTTTTAAAAAAATTAAAAAAAGTATAGAAAAGTACATAAATCAATTAACTGAAGCCGAGAAAACAATTAACGAATTGAATAATAGAGAAAATTTGTCAATTGAAGAAGAGAATTCTCTTCTTTTATCTGATGAATTTATAGAAGCTAATCTAGGGATTCCGTCTGTTACTCCGCGAATTTTAAAAACAGAAAACCATAATAAAGAATTAAAACAATTAATAGATGAAGTACAACGTTTACTTAACGAGTTACAATAGATGAAGCATCCAATAAGAAAACACACACCGAAAAGAGAAAAGCGAACAGGAAATTATAAAAATTATACTAAATATAAAACTTCTTTGGCTAGTGATTTTTATGATTCTTGTGGATATTGTGGAATACATCATATGTTTTTTGGACATAGAGATGGTTTTCACATAGATCATTTTGCCCCTAAATCAAAATTCCCTGCGTTAGAATGTGATTATAATAATTTAATTTATTCATGTCCTATATGTAACAAAGCAAAAAGTGATGACTGGTGCAGCTCAGATGCCAAAGTTTGTTATCTAAATGGAAAAGGCTTTATAAACCCACGTGATAGCACATATGATGATATATTTTATCGTGACACTTATGGTAGAATTTGCGTTTCAGAAAATCATCCTAATTATTCCGTAGGAATTTATATGCATAAGCGACTAAAATTTTCATTGAAAAGGCATGAAGTATTTTGGTTGTTTGAATATTTAAATGAAATATTGAATAAATTAAAGCAACATTTTGATAGAATGGATGATGCTAGCTTACCAATTTTTTGGGAAATAAAGAAGATAATCTCTAAATTAGAAATATTCAGAAATAAGTATTATGATGCTTTAAAAGTTTTAGATAAATAGCTTAAAAGTAATACAACACAAAACTTTATCAATATCAACTATATCCATGAAAAAAAAAATTGTATCTTATTTAAAAAATAAAAAAATTACAAACCCTATTGATGTTGATAAATTACTAATTTCTTCATTTATTATTAGTAACAATTTTTTTATTAAAAATAATATATTAATTAAAAAATATTTAATTGGTACTGATGATTCACAAATGACTATTATTCTTAAAGATCTTATTGAATTAATAAATAAAGAAATTAATGATTATAATTTTGAAGAACTAATCAAGCTTTTTGAATATGTCATATCTCCTTCAGATAGAATTGTTAACGGTGCAGTATATACACCCGAAAATATTCGAACATACATTACCAATACAGTCCTTAAAAAGAGAAAAGATATTTCTACTATAAAAATAGCTGATATATCTTGTGGTTGTGGCGGTTTTTTGTTTAATGCTGCACAAAATTTAAAAAAATTAACTAATGAAACCTATAATAATATTTTTGAAAAAAATATTTTTGGTTTAGATATTCAAGAATATTCAATACAAAGAACAAAATTATTACTTTCTCTTTTAGCATTAATAAATGGTGAAGATATACCTGAATTCAAATTTAATTTATTTGTTGGTGATGCATTAATATTTAATTGGAATGACTATATTATTGATTTTTCTGGTTTTAATATTATCTTAGGAAATCCCCCCTATGTTTGTGCCCGTAACTTAAATATTGAAACTAAAAAATTATTAAAAAACTGGTCAGTAAGCTCCACAGGAAATTCTGATTTATATATACCTTTCTTTCAAATTGCGATCGAAAATTTAGCATCAGAAGGCATTCTTGGTTATATTACAATGAATACTTTTTTCAAAAGTTTGAATGGGCGTGCATTACGTGAATATTTCCAAAATAAACAATTGAACTTTCAAATTATTGATTTTGGTTGTGAACAAATTTTTCGATCTAGAAATACTTATACATGTATATGTTTTATTAAAAATAAAATTTCTAGCTATTTAGAATATTACAAATCAGAAAGTAATAATTTAAATGATAAAAAACAATTCAATAAAATAAAATACTCTCTCTTAAATTCTAAAAAAGGATGGAATTTGAAAGATACAGATATAATCTCTAAGATTGAAGCAATAGGAAGCCCTTTTGGTGAAAAATATAAAACTAGTCATGGATTAGCAACATTAAAAAATGATATATATATTTTTAAACCTATTTATGAGGATGAAAAATATTATTATTTTAATAAAGATAAAGATTACAAAATAGAAAAAGAATTATGCAAAAGTATTATTAATTCAAATAAATTAAGTAGCTCATATTCATTAAAAGATTTAGAAGAAAAAATAATATTTCCCTATAATAGAGATGCACACTCTAGTGCAAAATTAATTAAAGAAAATATATTGAAGACAAAATATCCAGAAGCTTATCGATACCTTTTGAGTAAAAAAGATATTCTTGCTAAAAGAGATAAAGGTGCAGGTAAGTATGAAGATTGGTTCGCGTTTGGTAGAACACAGTCACTAAATGTAATTGGTAATAAATTATTTCTCCCTAAAATGTCTAATAAGACCCCATGCAGTATTATCTCAACCGATAAGGATCTTTTATTCTATAATGGAATAGCAATAGTCGGACATACTGAAAAAGAAATGTTACTTATAAAACGTATTATTGAATCAAGATTATTTTGGTACTATATCAAAACAACAAGTAAACCCTATTCTTCTGATTATTATTCATTAAATGGAAACTATATTAATAACTTTGGAGTCTACAATTTCTCAGATGAAGAAATAAATTATATTTTAAAAGAAAAGAATCAAAAAAAGTTAGATCTATTTATTGAAAATAAATACGGTATTCAACTTTAGTAATTAAATTAGTTAAGAATAAGACAAAGAACTAGTAAATAATTCCTGAATACGAAGCGGTATTGTATAACATGCTACATATACTAAATCTCTGCCAATTATAAGCATTAACTATTGTTGATAAACAAATTTACATTATGTTTTATATCAAAGAGCATGTGCCCTTAGCATATAATTGACAGTATAATTAGTGACCATTTAAAATAATAAAAGGGATTTATGAAGTGTAAATTAGAGCAAATAAATATAAGCATGGATACGTCTTCTCACCTTAAATTCTTCCTCCTAATAATATGGATACTTTAAGCGGTATCTTCGATTCCGCGTCCGGGCACCAATTCCAAAAAAGACACCAGCTTAAAGCTGGTTTTTTTATGTCTAAAGCTTTTTCAAAACTACCTTTCAAGGAATTTTCTTTGTCAACCGACATCAACTGAGATTACCCTATATCAAGTGCAAAATCGGATACAAACCCGGATACATTTGGTTCGATAATGGCGTGTATCGAAAAAATAGCTTTAAAGCCTTTGTTTGCAATGGCTATAACGAATTACTTAATCGCTATCATTTAGGATTAATGTTTTTTTCACAACAACTTAAAATTTTGTGAGGTAGATCACAAAAATAATGTGATATTGGTAATATTTTTCTCCTTTATTACCTTTAATTTGAATATTAATGGATTTTAAACAATTACAACAAAAAGTTATTAAGATCAATATTTGGAAAATAATGGTTTTACTCTAATTGCCATTGGGAAACGATTATGTGGCATCAAAACTGCCACAATGGCTACAAGTCCATAACACGAAAAGCTTGTTTGCAGCACAAAACAGTTAGAAATGATTGAATAGTTTTCTTGATTACAAAACTACAGAAAATTTTATGCCTTTCAACTTAAGAAGTTATTAACATATCTATCTTTATCACATTAAGCTAATTTTAAAATTATTATAATAGTTAAACAACCAAAGATATATTAGTACTCAACATTAAGTTATAATTATTATTACAAGATAGATTACGGGGTATCTATTATGTTGAAAGGAAATAAATTGCCAGTACCTATAAAAATTATTTCGACTGGCATTGCTTTACCGCCAGATAAAATAAAGGCGGCAGATTTAGATAAAAAACTAAATAAACCAGATGGTTATTCACTTATACGTTCAGGAATACTCTATCGTTATCATGCCGATACGCAGTTACAACAAGCCGATTTAGCTGCAAGCGCCATTAGTGATGCTCTCACCCGTTGTAATATTGCTGGAGAATCTATTGATTTATTAATATCTGCATGTGCTCTTCCTGTTCAAGCGCTTCCTTATACTGCTACGCATATTCTAAAAGCAAGCTCATTACCCCAAACGATAACTTGCTTTGATGTTAATGCTAGCTGTGTTAGCTTTATAAGTGCATTACAAATAGCAGCCGGTTTATTAAATACCGGTATTTATAAACGTATAGCGATTGTTTCTGCCGATTTAGCATCACGTGGTTTAGATTGGCAAGATGAGGAATCTTCTTTAATTTTTGGTGATGGTGCAGCTTGTGCAATTGTTGAACAAGGTAACGGAAAGAGTGGCATTCTTTCATGTTTATTAGAAACCCATACTAATGGTATTGATTTGTGTGAAATTCGTGGAGGAGGCTCTCGTCGAAATATAAAAACCGGTATCGAAGAGCATGATTTCTTATTCCATATGCAAGGAAAACCGCTGTTTAAATTAGCATCATCACTAATTGAGCCCTATTTAACCCGATTATTAAACCAAGCCGATTTAACACTTTCTGATATAGCGACTGTAATCCCCCATCAAGCTAGCCATTTATCATTAGAACACATGCGTAAGCGACTTAATATTTCTAGCGAAAGTCTAATTGATATTTACCGTTTCCGAGGCAATCAAGTATCGGCTTCAATTCCTAGTGCATTGCATGAAGCCGTAATAACTCAGCGCTTTAATCCGGGTAAACCTGCTATGTTAATCGGTACGGCAGCAGGTTTAACGTTAGGGGGAATGATTCTATTACCATGAGAATTTTAGTGACGGGTGCAACAAGTGGTTTAGGTCGCAATGCCGTGGAGTGGTTACTTACACAAGGTCATCAAGTTCATGCCACGGGTCGTAATCAAACTGTTGGAAAGCAACTTAGCGTACTTGGAGCAAAATTTACTGCACTAGATTTAATTACCGCAACAGATGCGGATTACCAGCAAATGCTTGTTGATTGTGATACGGTTTGGCACTGTGCTGCATTGTCTTCCCCTTGGGGTAAATATGATTGGTTTTATCAAGCGAATGTCGTAGTCACATCACGTTTAGCACAGTTTGCCGGTAAACTTGGTATTAAGCGTTTTATCCATATATCAACGCCATCGATATATTTTGATTTTCAATCGCACCTTAATATCACGGAAGACTACCTTGCGAAAAAGTTTGCTAATCATTACGCGAACACCAAATATCAAGCAGAAAAATGTATACAAGAATGTGTCGCACATTACCCTAATACGGCTTATTTAATATTAAGACCTAGAGGAATTTTTGGTCCTCATGATCGCGTGATTATTCCTCGGATGCTAGCATTATTGAAACGTACTGGCGGTACATTATATCTGCCGAAAGGCGGACATGCTTTTCTTGATCTTACATTTGTGCTTAATGTTGTCTATGCCACATTTACGGCATCGAATAATCCTCATCTTCGCTCAGGTGATGTCTTTAATATTACTAACCAACAACCAAGCCAACTTATTGACTTACTTAATTTATTATTAAGGGAACATTTAGCGCTTGATTATAAAGTTCGATCACTGCCGTACCAACTTCTATATGGGGTAGCGACTTTACTAGAAGGTATCGCATCATTAACACATAAAGAGCCTACTCTAACACGTTATAGCGTTGGTACGTTATATTATGATATGACCCTAAGTCAGGAGAAAGCCATAGCCTGTTTGGGTTATCAGCCGCTGTATAGCTTAAGTGAAAGTGTTGAACTGACCGCAAATTGGTTAAAGCAGCAAAGGTTAGTATAAAATGGCAAAAATTATACCTTTTAAAGCTGGATATTGTACCCATATTGCTTGCATGGCAGTGCGGGGAGCAGGGTTTAATGTCTGTCAATTCCCTGCACGAGCTTGGCTCATTGAGGTAGATGGCTATCGTTGGCTTTGGGACACCGGCTATGCAGATTATTTTAAACAATATACCCAAAAAGGCATATTTAAGTTGTATCAAAAAACAACCCCAGTTTATCTTAATCAGGGAGAATCGCTTAAAGAACAATTTAATGTATTGGGAATCGATCTGGCTAGTATACAGCACGTTATTATCTCACATTTCCATGGTGATCATATTGCGGGATTAAGAGATTTTAATCATAGTCAATTTATTTGTTCTCAACTCGGCTGGCAAACAGTTAAACCATTACGTGGTTTTTTTGCTCTTAAACAAGGTTTTGTACCTTGCCTGATTCCTACTGATTTTGAACAACGGGTAAGTTTTATTGAAAAGTTTGAACGTTGTACGCTCGCACCGGAATTATCACCTTTTACATATGGTTATATTTTACCTAATAGCAAAAAACAGGTAATTTTAGTCCCCTTACCGGGACATGCCATCGGTCATATTGGCGCATTCATTCTGACCGATAATGGTTGGACGTTACTAGCAAGTGACGCAGCATGGGTGAAAGCAAATTATAAAGAACTAAAAAAACCATCACGACTAGCTAATTTAATTATGGCAGATTCTCAAGCTTATTATTTAACCCTTAATCAGCTTCATCAACTCTCTTATCATCCTGATGTTACCATTTATTTAAGCCATGAGGGGGAAGAATGAGGTTACTAAAAATACTGTGGTATTATTGGCGCACCAAACATCTAACATTTAAAAATCGCGCTACACTTCAAACCTATCAACTAAAACAATTACAAAAATTTAAACAACGCGTTTTAACTCGAAGTCCCTATTTCAGCCAATTTATCCAACAACCATTCGAAACCTGGCCATTAATGAATAAAAAAATAATGATGGAAAATTTCGATCAAATGAATACCGAACATCTTACCTGCCATTCCTTATTGGCATTGGCTCAACAAAGTGAACAACAACGTGACTTTAGTGCCAAAATGGGAAAATTTAGCGTCGGCTTATCATCAGGCACATCTGGGCAACGAGGTCTTTTTGTTGTGAGTCCGAAAGAGCAACAAATGTGGGCAGGTGTCATATTAGCAAAAATGTTGCCACGCGGATTACTAACCAAGGAACGAGTAGCCTTATTTTTAAGAGCGGACAATCACCTTTATCATAGTACAAACAGCCATCGACTAACATTTCGCTTTTATGGTCTTTATGATAATTTTCAACAGCAACTCGAATCGCTAAATGACTATCAACCAACGATTATTGTAGCGCCAGCACAAGTACTACGAGCCCTTGCCTTAGAAAAACTTGATAACAAATTAAAAGTGAATCCCATTTTAGTCATATCCGCAGCTGAAGTACTAGAAGAACAAGATAAAGCGTTAATCAAACAAGCCTTTCAGCAAGTAGGTGAAGTCTATCAAGCGACAGAAGGATTTCTGGCTGCCACTTGTCCAATGGGTACACTTCATTTGAATGAAGAATTTCTCTATATTGAACCACAATGGATAGATGAAGATCGCTTTATACCAATTATTACTGATTTTACTCGCGAAACGCAGCCTATCGTGCGTTATCAGTTAGATGACATTTTGGTACGACGGTCAACACCTTGCCCTTGTGGCCTGCAAGGAATGGCGATCACACATATTGAAGGTCGGAGTGATGATCAGTTACTCCTGACCGATCAACGAGCAAAACCATTAACCATTTTTGCCGATTATTGTAGTCGAATAATAGCCAATCATTTACCGTTAACTTGTGACTATCGTTTAATTCAACATACAAAACATCATTTTGAGTTAATCGGATGCTGCTCACCAGCACATTTAAGTCAATGCCAACAGGCATTAACGGCTCATTTTATACAACAAGGTGCTAATGTTGATGAATTAGTATGGACATTGACGGCAGTCGATACGTTACCGAAACAAT
Source organism: uncultured Gilliamella sp. (assembly GCA_946481345.1). Classification (GTDB taxonomy): domain Bacteria; phylum Pseudomonadota; class Gammaproteobacteria; order Enterobacterales; family Orbaceae; genus Gilliamella. Next base: position 11,551 of record CAMLMY010000036.1, read on the forward strand.
TTGCCCAGAAAAGACGGCGGATCATTCGTGAACGAGGTAGCCAATGAAACCCTTCTTCAAGCGATTAGCCTATTTAATCATTGGCTGGGGCATGGTGGGAGTCTGCTACCACAGCTCCGCTACACTACAACGCGAACCATATTTACTGCCGGTTTCTTTCATTGACCAATGGATAGCATTCACTCCTCATGCTGTTTGGTTTTATCTTTCGTTTTTCCTGATCGTACCTATCTGTTTTTACGTGGCACCTTATAAGCATGTACGTTGGATGTCGATCTGTTTTATGGTCAGTAGTTTTTTAGCTGCATTGTGTTATCTTATTTTTCCAACCACAATGGTTTTCCCGATCGATCAGGGTACTTCGGTCAGTTCTTGGTTACTAAGCAAACTGATTGATATTGATGTACCCGTTAATTGTTTTCCCTCACTGCATATCGATCTAACATTACTGGCTATTTGGGGGACTTTAGATAAGCATCATCCCATACGTAATACTGTATTAGTTTTATGGGGAATCATGATTGCCTTATCCATTATTCAACTTCGGCGACATCTCTTTATTGATTTTGTCGGGGGTATAGTTCTAGCTCTCACTGTTGGGTGGAGTGTGCGTTTTGTATTTAGTCGTTTGGTCAATCAATCTTTAGAATAGTGATAATAATTATGATGGAATTAATTTTACCCCTAATAATCATGTTAATCATGATCATGGCTGAAGCTTTTATTTTACAATTCATTAAAAAATTAACAATTAACTGGTCTGATATTGTTTTCAATCTCAACTCTGGGCTTTTAATGCTCTGGTTATTCCGCGGGCTTGAGTTAGTTTGTTATCATTTCATGTATACACATTTTAGTTTCAATTTATTTGTGCATGTTCCTATTATAATAACGTGGCTATTTACCATACTCGCGTGGGATTTTGGCTTTTATTGGGAACATCGATTACACCACAAAATCCCCATGTTATGGGCAATTCATATGGTCCATCATCAAGGTGAACACTTTAATTTATCGTTAGCTATCCGTAACTCTTGGTATTCATCACTAACATCAATCCCATTTTTTGCATTACTAGCTATCGCCGGCGTTCCAACCTCGATTTTTATTGCGGTATCCATTTTCCATTACTCTATCCAATTCTTTAATCATAATGCAATCACACCTAAATTAGGGATATTAGAACGGATTTTAGTAACGCCAACGCATCATAAAGTTCATCATCTTAAAGACCAGTATTATGCTAACAGTAACTTTTCTGGTTCATTCATCATGTGGGATAAGCTCTTTGGTACCTTTGAAACCACTCCCAAAGACAAATCAATTAACTACGGTAGTCAAGGTCTTATCTCCCAAAACCCTTTTTGGGCTAGCATGTTACCTTTTATGCGCTTATTGAAGATTCCATTTACGCCTACTCAAGGCTATTATCGTTTGCCAACTATTTTATTGGTCAGTGGTTGTTTATTTCTATTCAGCCTAGCGATTTGTTATGTGTATGATTATGGCTATGGTTATCAAGATCCTAATGTCACCCAATACTTATTATTTAGTTGTTTAGTTTTAGCCAGTATCGCATTAGGAGGCATTGCTGAAGGAAAACACTGGGCAATCATCAGTTGGTTTATATTGTGCTGGTTTATCCCCCTATTTTTTATTATTTTCCTGCAATGGTCAGCTTTATATTGGTTACTATTTATGGGAATGATAGCATTACATGGTTCTATTACTCTCATTATGTGGCTGAAAGGGAAATATCATGTCAACTAAGCCACCACCCAAACTAGACTATTCTAATTATGCCGAGACAGCCTTTTATCAAAGGCTGATGAGTGAACCCGAGGCTTATTTAACCCCAAAAGGCGATCATTATTATGCCAATAACACATTAATTTGCAAAAATTTATTATTGCTAGTGCTTTGTGGTTTGTGCTACTTGTTAAGTTTACAACAAGTAACAATAAAACTATTTGCACTTTATTATTTTGGTTTTGTTATGTTAACAATGCTAGCTAATATTCATTCCCAACATGATGCCTATCATAACATGCATTTTCGAACGCCATTAGCTAACCGCATTTTTGGGCGTTTAGTTACTTTGCCTTTAGGCGTTGATCCTCATTATTGGCGAGTCAGGCATGCCGATTATCATCACATCTGTCCTAATAATATGGAAAACTATGATCTAGATATGGAAGAAAATGGCGTCTTTCGCCAAACCCCTTTTCAAAAATGTTATCCTCATATGCGTTACCAAACTCATTACTGGCCGTTCATTGCTGGCTTACCATTGCCATATATTGCTTGGGTATTTGATTGGTCTGATCAGTTACGAAAAACATCGCTAGCAGCAGATAACAAAACGTTAACGGATATCAAAGGTTGGGGATTATTTTTAGCAAGCAAAATTTTGCATTTCACAATTGCTTTAATTGTACCCATGCATATCCTCGCGAGCATGGGAATAAGTTGGTATTTGGTGCTATTAGTTTATCTAATAACGCCAATGCTCTCCTCTTTATTTGTTGTCTGTTTATTATTAGGCACACATTGGGTTGACCCGGTCTTCTATACGGCGCCTAAGAATAATCAAATCGAACATGGAGGGTATCATCAACAATTTACTCCATGTTGTGATTGGTATTCCTTCCTCAAGATATTGAACGAATTATTAAGTGGACTTAATTTACATTTGACTCATCACTTGTTTCCGGGTTGGAATCACCGTCATTACTCGGCTTTAATGTTGATTGTTGAACGGTTTGCAAAAGAATATCAATTGTCTTATCGGCGATTAAGCTATCCTAAACTGCTCACTTCACAACTGAAATTTATTAGTAAAATGGCTCAAAAACCGGAATTATGATTTTTCATATAAAAGAGAAGCAAAAAATGCGACAGCCTCAACCAATACTACATTTTACCACTGAACAAGATGCATTATTACGCAATGCATTAAACGCCGCTGCTAAAAATTATTTATGTTCCACCAATGAACATCGTTATGCAGATACGGGAATGTTTGTAAAATTAGGCTTACTTTCTGCTTTGTGCTTACTCTTTTACTTTATGGCACTTTGTCAGCAATCGGCATGTATATTCTTTTTATGTTATTTTCTATTTATTACACTTGCTTTATTATTAGCGATAAATGTTGTTCATGATGCATCACATAATGTCTTTTTTAAATCAAGTAAAGCAAATGTTTGGCTTAATCGCATTATAACCATCCCCTTAGGTATTGATCCTGAATGCTGGCGTATTCGTCATGTTATCCAACACCACCCGTTTACCAATATAGAATATTACGATCTTGATATAGAATATAATGGTGTACTTAGGCAAACACCTTTTCAAGTTCATCATTGGTTTATGCGTTATCAGCAATACTACTGGCCATTGGTGGCTGGAATGACCTTCCCTACTATTATTTGGTGTTTCGATTGGCAGGATCGATTAGGTTTAAAATTTGATAAAAACAAATTTACTCATAACGGCATCATTGGTTGGGCAGCCTTTTTAATTATCAAATTTTTACACATAATTTTAGCTATCGTTCTACCTTATTTTATCGGTTCTGAATTTAGTATCTGGTTTATTTTACTCACCTACTGCTTAAGTCAGTTTTTTGCCTCACTGATTTTTGTTATCCTCATCTTAGGAACTCACTGGGCAAAAGCAACCTTTTATCAAGCACCTGACAATGGAACGATGTCACATGGACTAATCCAACATGTATTTAATACAACTCTAAATTGGCGTCTTAAATCGCCGACTATGGAATACTGGTTAGGCGGACTGAATTTACACTTAACTCATCATATCTTTCCTGGTTTTAGCCATCGCCATTACCAACATTTAACCAAGATAATTCAACAAATCACCGATCAATATCAAATTGATTATCACGAAATTACTCTTTTAGAACTATTCAAACAACAACAGCTTTTTTTAAAACAGATGGGGAAACATGGTGATTGATAGGTTTAATTTATTTGATTACTAAGATGGTAATTTAAAATTAAAGCTTTTTTAATATGCTTTTTATCTAGCTTGTTTAGAGGTTATTAGTAGTAATAATCAAGAACGGATTATATTCAGTTTTCTATTTTAGAAAAAATCCGTCCATATCTGAAAGCTGTAGTTATATCTCTTATAGTAGATTGAAACTCAGTAAGCAAAAACATTTAGATCTCATGATTGATTAGGTATTAATGATTATGCAAAGGTCGTAGAACCATGATGTTTTTGTTTATGAGAATAAGTAATTCCTATTATTAATATATTGAATTGATTGATATCACAATCCTTGATTCCTAAAGCAACTTTCAAATTAATTTTCAGTAATGAATTTTAATTTGGCAATTAATCTATAATTCTGAATTTCAGACATAGTTTGGATAATATAATCCCATTCTTTAAGTCAATGTTAAACTAAAAAGAGAAAAGTTTTAGCTGAACATAAATATCTAAATATCAAGTTATTATGCTTAAGGATATAAACTTAGATACATTCCCTCACCTAAAATCCCTCAATCCAGTTCCTTCAATATTTTAAGTGGTATCTTCGATTCCGCGTCCGGGCACCAATTCCAAAAAAAAGACACCAGCTTAAAGC
>CAMLMY010000037.1 GCA_946481345.1 uncultured Gilliamella sp.
CTGACTATATGGTACCTACCAGTTTGGTCATTTACCAAGATCTGCCTTTAAATGCCAATGGTAAAGTAGATCGTAAAACCATTATTAGTGAACTTGCTACTCATACGACTAACGTTGTAGATAAAGAACCACCTCGAGATGAATTGGAACGCCAATTAGCAGAATTATGGCAAGAAGTTCTGAAATGCCCTGCTCTGTCTCGAGATGATGATTTCTTTTTAAGTGGTGGTGATAGTTTGACTGCAACTCAAATCATACAACTTCTCCATAAACGACATATTACGTCTGAGCTTATTCCACTTAGAGCATTATTCACAGCACCTACAGTTGCTAGTTTAAGTGATTATATCAAACAACAATGGCAGACCCACTCATCAATAGCTATTAATGAAAGCACTCTATTTGAAGAAGGTACACTATGAATAAAGCAATAACTATAGAAACTTTATTGAACGAATTATCCTCACAAGGTGTATTACTTTGGTCAGAAAGTGATCAGTTAAAATTTAAAGCACCTGCTGGGGTAATAACCGAACAATATAAAGCGTATTTAAAAGAGAATAAGCAACAAATTATTGAGTATTTATCATTAGTTAATAATAACCGTATTGAACATGATGCTCATGGACGCTATCAACCATTTCCACTTACTGATCTGCAATTAGCTTATATGGTGGGTCGTAGTAATCTTTATGAATATGGTGATGTTGGTTGCCATAGTTATATTGAATTAGAATTACCTAAAACTAATGGCAAACAGTTAGAAGCAGCTTGGCATGGATTGATTATGCGTCATGATATGTTACGAGCTATTATACTAAAAGATGGTACACAGCAAGTACAATCAGAAGTAATTTTACCATCGCTTATCGAAAATGATTTTAGTCAATTAGATACACAACAGACAGAGCAACAGCTATTAACCATAAGAAAGCAACTGTCGCATCGTTGCTACGATCCTAATCAATGGCCTTTATTTGATTTACAGCTAAGCCATATCGCACATGGAGCAATTTTACATTTTTCTATTGATCTATTAATTGCTGATTTTGCTAGTATTCAAATCTTATTAGCTGAACTTGGTGAAGCTTACCATCATGGTGTAATGAGTTTAGCTGAACTCCCTATTACTTTCCGTGATGTGGTATTAGCCAAAAAACAAGCTTTTAATAATCCTCTTTATCAAGAACGCTATGAAAGACACAAACAGTATTGGCTAAAACAACTCGAAACGATGCCATTGCCTCCAGAGTTACCAACAATTAGCAAGCAACAAAACCAAATTGTAACGTTTGAAAGATTTAACTTTACTCTGACTAAAGAACGTTGGCGAGCACTTTGTGAAATAGCGACTAGCCATAAGCTAACACCATCAAGTGTGGTGTTAACCGCTTTTACGGATGTGTTAGCACGTTGGTCTCGTCATCCCAATTTTTGTATTAACTTAACTTTATTTAATCGACCTACTGATTACATAGGGGTACATAACATTGTAGGTGATTTTATAGCAGTCAATGTATTGGGCATTAGAAATAACCCAAAGCATTCTTTCATACAGCGTAGTCAAGCGTTACAAGAACAACTTTGGCAAGACCTAGAACACAATGAGTTTACAGGTATTGATGTATTACGGGTAATGAATCAACAAAATCAAGCTAATATATTGGTTCCCGTGGTTTATACCAGTACCCTCGGCGTCAAAGGCGATAACCTTGCAGACAATGAATTTATGCGTAATGCTAAATTACATTATGGTATTACTCAAACACCTCAAGTATGGTTAGATTGCCAAACGACTGAACGCTATGGCACATTACATTTAGATTGGGATATCAGACAAGAAATATTTCCTGAGGGAATGGCTGAGGCAGCTTTTGCCTCTTTAAGCGAATTATTAAATGATCTAGCTGATGACAAAAGACTATGGGAAAGTAATGTTATTATCAAGTTGCCAATGGCTATGCAACAACGTCAAGCAGAGGATAATGATACATTTACCGTTTATCAGCCACAGTTTTTACATCATGATTTCTGCCAACAAATTCTAATCCGACCTAATGCCCCAGCAATCATTGCGAGTGATTATCATCTAAATTATTTACAGTTGGCAGAATTTGCTTTGAGTATTTGTCAACAGTTACAACAAGCAGGTTGCCAATCTGGTGATAATGTTGCAATTATAATGAATAAATCAGCCAGTCAAATAGCTGCTATATTAGGTGTTTTATTAGCCGATGCCACCTATGTACCCATTGAAAGCCAACAACCTACATCAAGAAAACAGACTATATTAGAAGATGCAGCAATAAAATTAGTTATTACTGATACCCCCCATCTTCATGAAAATTTATTAAGTTCAGTAAAAATTTTATTAATTAATAAACCGAAAGCAATTGATGATATTGATTCATCAAACATAACAAACACTTTTAAACAGTTTATTAATCGTTACCAACAAAAATCAAAAGAGACCCATCGTACGGCCTATATTATTTTCACCTCCGGTACTACTGGTAGACCCAAAGGGGTAATGGTTAGCCACTTTGCAGCATGGAATACTGTAACTGAAATCAATAGACGTTTTGGCTTAACTCATCGTGATAAAACACTAGGTTTAGCAAGTTTTAGTTTTGATTTATCTGTATGGGATATTTTCGGTACTTTAGCCGCAGGTGGTTGCTTAGTATTACCCGATGCTGAACAAAAAACAAATCCAGAACATTGGGGACATCTGATTGAGCAACATCAAATCTCTCGTTGGAATTCGGTTCCTGCACAAATGCAGATGTTAATTAATTGGTTAGAATGGGATGACCAACTAAATCTAAGCAGTTTACAAACAGCCTTTTTGTCAGGTGATAAAATCCCCGTTACCCTACCGGTTTTAATAAATCAACATTTACCTAATTTACAGTTAATAAGTTTAGGTGGTCCAACAGAAACGTCAATTTGGTGTGTGAGTTATCCAATCAATAATGTGTGTGATAAATACACCATACGCATTCCATATGGTAAACCCTTAGCTAATCATCAAATTTATATTTTAAATGAGCGCCTTGAGCAATGTCCTGATTATGTAATTGGCGAAATGTATATCGGCGGACATGGTTTAGCAACGGGCTATATAGCTGATGAAAAACAAACAGCCTATCGGTTCATCAATCATCCTGTCACAGGTCAACGACTCTATAAATCAGGTGATATCGGTTTTTACACTACACAAGGAATAATTGAGATTTTAGGACGTGAAGATAATCAAACTAAAATCAGAGGATATCGTATAGAACTAGGAGAAATAGAGGCTGCACTCAATCATATCGCCACAATTAAACAAGCCGTAGCTATTGCAATTAATAATACCAGCAGTTTAGCTGCAGCTATTGTCGTAAACGATTTAGAAGATAAAAGTGAAACAGAATTTATTGCCCAAGTTAAACAGCAATTAGCGAATAATCTTCCTGATTATATGATTCCAGAACGAATTGATATCTTTCAGCAATTACCACTTAGCAGTAATGGCAAGGTAGATCGTAAAGAATTAAATCGATTATTTGAAGAAACCCATACTATTATCAGCCAAGATTTTGAAGAACCAACGGCAGATCCTGTAGAACAGGATCTGTTAACTATTTGGCAAGATTTATTGAAAATCAATCAGGTTTCAAGAAATGATGATTTTTTCCAAGTAGGTGGTTCTAGCCTATCAGCGATTAACCTACTCAGCATTTTACTGGCTAAAGGTTACCCCGCCACTTTAGAGTTAATTTTTAATAACAGTATCTTTGTTAAGATGGCAACCGCATTAAAAAGCAGTAATGACTCAAAAAATAAATGGTTAGAAAGTATCGATTTAGTCACTATGGCTGAACAAGCAATGGTCGGTTTAACTCATGCTAAAGCATTCGATAACAATCATCACCCACAAAATATATTACTAACAGGCGCTAATGGTTACTTAGGTATCTATATCTTGAGTAGGTTACTGCATAAAACTTCCTATAACATCTACTGTTTATTACGTGCAGAAGATGAACAGCAAGGCTTTAATCGGTTATTTAAAGCGGCTACAGAAAAAGGTGTATCCATTCCACAAGCCGAACAGCGCATTAAGGTTTTTTGTGGTGCTGTGGATAAAGATAATTTGGGATTAACCGAATCGGAATATCAACAATTAGCGAATGAAATCGACATAATTATTCATAACGCTTCTATTATTAATTTAATGGATCCCCTCAGTAGCTTGTTTCCCACTAATGTACAAGGTGCGCTTAATATTCTTAAATTAACAATCGCTAATAAGATTAAACAACTGAATTATGTTTCTACTATTGCCGTTCACCATGCATTAATAGATCACGATGAAGATGAACCTATTCCTGAAATTACAACAATTACTCGTTGGCGAGATCTTGATTTAACTTATGAACAATCAAAAATAATGGCAGAAAATCTTTTCTATCAGGCAAGAGATCGGGGCGTTCCTATCAATATCATGCGTCCAGCTACTATTACTTGGGCAACGACAGAAGATCCTTTTATTAATGATGATGCTTTTTTAAAGTTCTATAAAGCCTGCTTAGATATTGCAGCGTATCCACACTCAACTTTAAAAGTAAATGTGGTACCGGTTGATTTTGTAGCACAAAGCATTTGTGCTATCACTCAAACCCATTATGGCACCAGCAAAAACTTCCATTTAGTTTCAACCGACAGTTTAAATGTCGAACAAATTTACCATTGGTTTATTGAATTAGGCTGTCAACTAAAAGGCTTTGAATTTACAGAGTGGCAACAGAAGTTACAAGATAATTTTGTTGCTGGTTTTGTTAATCTTTATTTTAAAGAAGGTATGAATAATGGCGGTCATCATCAATATGCAATAGATAACTTATTAACAGCGCTTGAGCCATTTAATGTTCATTCATTCAAGGTAAGTAAAGATTATTTTAGACCACTCATTCAGAAGTTTAGCAATAAGGAGAACCAATGAATAGTGCACTATCAGCCAATGTAACCAACAATAATGCTTCTTGGTGTCGTATTTATCAACCCCGACCATTGGCTAAACAGCGGTTCATTTGCCTACCCCATGCGGGTGGCTGTGCAAGTTTCTTTAAACGTTGGCCAATTACCTTACCAAGTTCTATTGAGTTGGTAGCGATTCAATATCCTGGTCGAGAAGAGCGGTTGGCCGAACCGCTAATTAATAATATGGATGAGTTAATTAATGGATTGATTGCGGCATTAATCCAACAACGATTACTTGATAAGCCTTATTTACTGTTTGGTCATAGCATGGGCGGATATGTAGTATATGAGCTTTGTCTTGCACTACGAGCTCGCAATTTGCCCAATCCCTATCAGTTGGTAATTTCTGCTAGCGAAGCGCCTTCCCATAAAAATTCTAGCACCTTACATCTTGAGACTGATGAGATACTTCTTGATGAAATTGAAAAACTCAATGGTATGCCTTTTTCTTTAGCGACTCATCCTGAGTTAGCACAAATGTTATTACCTATTATTAGAAATGACTATCAACTTATTGAATCATGGCAGCCAAAAATTAATCCTCATCCGTTTGATATTCCTATAAGCATATTTGTGGCATTACAAGATACTGAACTTACTGAAGCACAAGCACTTGCATGGGAAAAACAGACAACACAACACTTTCATTGTGAACATTTTCAGGGTAACCATTTTTATCTTATTAAAGAACAAGCAAAAGTTATTCAAGCACTAGTAAAAATAGCGAAGCAACAAATGAGAGCTCATTACCAATCGATGATAACACCTTAAAAAAATAATTAGTTAATTGATTTAATCTGTAATTTTAGGAAATAAATATGAAACACCTACCCACTCTAAGAAACAATCTGTCCTCTGTGCCATTAGTCGCTGTTAATTATAATATTAACAATAAATTACTTTTGGCTAGCGCTTTATGCTTATCCTTTAGCGCTAACGCGGAAAATACTCCCGCCGACGGAGAAGCATCAGTAGATACAATGACAGTCACTGCACGACATGTTAAAGAATCCGCCAAAGACATCCCTTTTACGGTTAATGTGATTGATAACAAACAGATTGTCGAACAACAAGAAAACACACTAGAAAAGGCTTTAAATGATACGGTAGGAATACAGGTTATCAGTAATATGGGAGGAGCAAAATCAATTCGAATGCGTGGTGTCGGTTCGGTGCTACCCATGAGCGGTGATGATAGTTCAGTAAGTATTATTGTTGATGGTATGCCTCAATCGATTAAAAACACTACTTTAAATTTATTAGATGTAGAACGTGTTGAAGTGCTTAAAGGTCCACAAGGCACATTATTTGGTCGAAATAGCGAAGCGGGTGCGATTAATATCATCTCCCAAAAACCAACCCTTTATTTGGAAGGAGACTTTAAAACAGAATTTGGCGAAGATAATCATAAATTAACTCAAGGTGTTATTAGTGGTCCCTTATCCGATACACTAAGTGGACGACTAGCTGTACTTTATGATGAAACCGATAGTATTATTGATAATCATTATGATAATGAACCTGTTAGTATTCTCAGAAATAAGATGGCACGAGGTTCATTACTATGGGAACCGTCTGAAAATACTTCGATCCTATTTATTACAGAAGTTGAAGATGCTATGGGTATGGATGATATGTATATGATGCGTCCCTATGGTCATCATCCGAAAATAGATATCCCTAATAGCAGCGATAAAAGTGATAAAAAAATCTATCGTTTTAATTTCAAAGTAGAGCACGAATTAGAAAATAGTGTGCTTACGTCTATTACAGGCTATTCTCATACAAAAATTGATACTCAATCACCGATTTATGAAGGTGATCTTTATAATCATTTAATCGGTATGAGACCCCCTTCAAATTGGTCGTTTATCACTCACGAAAATTTGTTTAACCAAGAATTTAGAATTTCATCTAAACAAGAGGACTCTATTTTTTGGGTAGCGGGTATTAACTATTATAAGAACGACCGTCACCGCAATACCTATGATGTTTTTGATGTTTTTTATCCGGTTAATCCTTTAAATGCCGATATTCATAGAAAATTCGAAACCGATAATGTTGGCATATTTGGAGAGATAAGCTACCCCATTACGGATAAATTTAAACTAACAGCAGGTATTCGCCAATCTTATGAAAAGAAAAACTACCGAGCAAAATGGTATGCAAACTCTATTTACAAAAACGCAGCACCCAATATGCCAGCAACGGCTTTAGATAAACAAAAAATAACCGATCACTACACAACAGGACGCTTTGGATTTAACTTTATATTAAATGACAATGCCACTCTCTATGCACTTTATTCCCGTGGCTATAAAACAGGAGGATTTAATGATCAAGGTACCGACTTTGCAACGTTAGGAGTAGCAGATCAAGCTTATAAATCTGCCTATGTTAACGCCTATGAAACAGGATTAAAGTTAGAAAATGACAGCAGCACTTTGGGATTAAATACGGCTATTTTTCATAATAATACTAAGCGCGAACACTTAATGGCATACAACCCTGCGACTTTTGTATCGGTTGTCGAAAACTATGATACCCGAAGTTATGGAGTTGAGTTAGATGGTTTTTGGAAAACACCTTGGAATTTAGAACTTATTGGTGGTTTAGGTTATACCAACGCCAAAATTGTAGGTACACCGAATAAAAGTCTGGCTGAGGTAAAAAAGCATAACTCTATTCCTGATACAGCTAAATGGAATGCGAATATTACGTTACGACATACTATGCCACTTAATATTGCTGGATTAGATTTAGAAACCAGAATTAGCAACCGCTATATTGGTTCACGCAAAAACGATGTACAAAATACCTTTGGTTTGAAACCTTACAACAAGTTAGATGCTCGAATTAGTATTAAAAATGCTAACGCACAAGTCTATATTTGGGGGGATAATTTACTGAATAAAACTTATGATCTTTGGGGATATTACATACCTGCTATGTATGCAGGGGGACCAGATGCAACTATTGGTTCACCTGGTAGAGGCAGAACTGTCGGGATTGGTTTTGCTTATAGCTACTGACACTAAATTTAACTAGTCGGCTAATAAACCGACTAGTATCAAACAGGAAATGATTTATGCAAAATAATTATTCTGATGTTTTAATTCTAGGTGGTACAGGTAAAGTAGGAAAAACTGTCATTGACTATTTACTAAAACATAGTCAATGTCAAATTAGCGTTGTGACTCGAAACACTCAATTATCTTTAGATAATAACCGATTAACAAGTTTACAATTTGATGCATTAGATAAAAAGCTACTTAGCCAACATTGCAAACAAGCTGACTTGGTGATTTCTTGCATTGGTCCGTCACAAATAGTGGGATCGACTGTTGCAGATATATGTTATCAAACGGGTACGCCTTATATTGATGCCGGTGGTTACGATCCATTATTAAAGCATCTAAGTCAATTAGTAATGGCAAAACCTTCAACTGTTCCACTTATCATTAATGCAGGATTACTACCAGGTTTATCAGGAGTCTATCCCAATTACCTAATAACTCATTATTCTGATAAGCAACTTATCGAAAATTTGGAAGTTTGTTATGCAGGTCGTGATGCTTGGAGCTATAACTCAGCATGGGATATTATTGTCGGCTTAGGTGATTTTGGCGAAAATCGTGGCTTTTGCTATATCGCTAATAATAAATTGATTAAAGTTCCTTTTTTTAAAGCCGCCAATAAACAAACTTTTGCTGAGCCTATTGGTAAAGTAAGTACTATGCTAATTTATTCAGAAGAACTGCGTAGATTAACCAATCATTATAAAATTCCAAACCTGAAAGTATGGGGGGCAAATATTGGTCCTAAAGCGGCTTTTAGTTGTGCCATCGCCAAATTGTTTGGTTACTATAAAACCCCAGAAAAAATCACTAAAGCAGCGAAAAGGCTAGCCTCTGCTTCTGCCAAAGATATGCTTAAACTATCACCTATTTATTCTATTAAATGTAATATTAAATTAGTTGACGGCAGAATTATTGAAGGCAATTTACTAACAGGCGATACCTATCTTGCAACGGGTACAGTTATCGCTATCACAGCTAAATATTTATTAGAAAATACGGTAGTTGCGGGTGCTTATAGCTTGCATGAAGCTATCCCTAGCGAAGTTATTATCAATCAATTGCTAGCTGAAAACATTATTCAGATTAGTACTACAACTCATAATACTTTAACTGCAACGGAGGCAATTTGATGACAATCTCTTCTTTTATCACTCACGCAAAAAAGATTATTGTAATTGGTGGTACCGGCGAAACTGGACAGCGTATATTAAAATACTTAAAACAAAGTTATCCTGATATTTCCATAACTTGTGCAAGCCGTCAAAACACTTTAATCCAAAAGGATATCCCTTTTGTTACCCTTGATATTAATAATAAACAACAAACCATAGAGCTATTAAAAAATTACAATTTGGCTATTTTAGCAATGGGACCTATGGAACGTTTATTAGATGCTCCTCATCAACTGTGTTTAGATGCTGGAATTGATTGTATTGATATTAATGACAGTGCCAGTGCCAGCAAAGCCATATTAGCCTTACATACAGCAGCTCAAAAAAAACAGTGTAGTATTTATACAGGAATGGGGTTATCGCCCGGTATCACATCCTTAATGTTAATGCAACTGGCTCAAGCCAAAAAATCCACTACTGGGACTTACTGTTCTAGATTATATATGGGCGCTGCTTATGGTGGTGGTAAAACTAGCCCCTACTCAATGCTTGCTAACTTTACAAAAAAAATAACCGTTTTTCAGCAAGGTAAATTACAAACTATCGCGACGCCTTGGAAAAAAGATCCCTATCAATTTCATTTCTTTGGTCAAGAAAAACCTTTAGCCATGATCCCCTATGGCACACCTGAAGTCATTTCTTTAAGCAGTGAGCGTTATGACCAACAACTTGCTCCAATTACTACTTTTGATAGTCGCTTTCATATTCAATTCTTTCCTTTAGCTATGGCGAAAGCTATTGCTAACTTTAATCCTAGTACTAAAACTATTAACTTTTTAGCGAAAAAGTTCTATAGCAGTGGTCAATCTATTAAGCATAAACCCAAAGCCGATCCGGATACTTATATCTGTATATTTCCTGATAACCAACCTAAGCAAGGCATAATGTTACAAGGTAGCATTTCTTCATACGATCTCACTGCATTAATGGCATGTGCTGTAATCGATTGTTGGTTAAATAACAAATTGAAAGAAAAAAATGGTGTTTATCCTGTTGAATTTTTATCAACGACTACCCGAGAATGTTTAGTACAAATGCTTGAGCAAAGAGGTATTTCTTGGCGTACAGGAGATACTGATGCACTAAAACACCAAAACAACTATTTTGGTTGGTTAGAATCCAATATTTATAATGTACAAACACTCCGACATTACGGTAAAAACTGGTATACAGTAGATAAAGTTCATCCAAGAATGGTTTATTTACAAAAACAATTTTTATTTCAATCTGAAGTATGGCAGTCTTTAAAAAGTAAACTTAACCGTTTTCAATTAACTTCTTTTGTTATCAAAATGCTTATACGTTGGAAAAAACAGAAAAAACAACTTGAGCAATATGCCCAGAAGAGTATTGAATGGAAAAACTTAATCAAAGATTTAACGATGTTTACATCAGGTTATAGTTTATTTCGTGAAACGGTAGGAAAAGAAATCGCTTATCCACTTTATCGTAAAATGTTTTTAGATACAGGTGATATGGAAATGCAATGGTTATGGCCTCAAGCTGAAGCCTTTGCTTTATTAGCTAATCCAGCAGAGGCTGTATATCAGTATTGGTTAGCATTTTTAGACAGTTACCAACAACTAGGAATATTAAATTATAGCCAAACCATGTTGTCAAAAGATTGTTATCATATACATATTGATCAATGTATCTATGCTGAAGTTTTTAATAAACTTGAGTGCCCTGAATTAGCTAATTTAGTTCGAGAAATGGAACATTATGCTTTTACCAGAATTGCATCGAAAACACCTTTAATCATTGATTGGCATCAAAAAGCGAATGGTGAAGCAGATGTTTTTTTAAATTTGCAGTCAATAACCGATAAACAAACAGCAAATAAAGTCAATAGTAGCTGAATTACTCACTATTATTGATTGTGTAAGCATTTTGTTGGCGTACTTCTTTTGGTAGTACCCCAAATTGCTTACGAAAAGCTGAGCTAAAATGACTAATATTGCTATAACCCATTATAATCGCTGTCTCAGTTACGCTATTAGTTACTAATAACTGCTTAGCTTTATTCATACGCTCAGCTAAAAAATAGGCATAAATACTTTTACCAAATACTTTTTTAAAGCCTTTTTTTAGCTTATTTTGATTCATTCCTACTTGTTTTGCTAGCCAATCAATGGTAGGAGGACTGCTTAAATCTTTTAACAAATAATCATGTGCAACATTGATTTGTTTGTATTCTCTTTGGGTAAATTCTTGTTTTCCTAAACAACTATTAAACGCATGAAAATACCAATTTAAATACTCTAAAACATAAGCATACAATAATAATCTGTTAGTCACTCTACAATCGGTGTTTCGTATCAAATGGTACAGTTGCCTTGCTGAAGATAGCACATTTTTATTAGCCTCTAACTTATGATGGTGTAAAAAAAAATTCATATTATGATCTAAACAAGAAAATTGAAAATCGATATCGCCAAGCAAAACTTCTAATAATTTTGGCATTACCATGACTTCCACATTACAAAAATCATCAGAATGCTGTAAGCAAAAGTTTTCGCCACCAGTAAAACCAAAGATTAAATCGCCTTTATGGGTGCTAAAGTGCCGATCTTTAATTTGCATCTGTAATTTTCCCTGTAATTGGCAGTTAAAACATACATGATTATTACAACTAGGAAATTTTTTACATACATCTACTGCATTTAAATGCTCTGCTGTTACCACACACACAGATAAGCCAGGCTGAAGCTCTATATAGCTAGAACCATCGACATGATTATCAGGTCTATAATTTTTTAATATTTCATCTAAATGCATATATGCTCCTTCACAATCCGTAAACGATAACAAATATCATTTGCATTTACAATAAAATAAAGCTACTATTTCATATAATTTTTTTAGCAGTAAAAATGCCCTCTTTTATAGATTTATTAAAAATAAAAGATTTATGAAAATGCTTTATGAATAACCAAAATACTAGCAGTAACCGCCGACCCTATTTTCTATTTATAATAGCCCAACTCTATATTATTCAAGGTATTCCAGTTGGTTTAGCGTTTGATGCTTATCCTATTTTATTGCGTGATGCAGGCGTATCACTGGCTGTGATTGCAATAATTCCCTTAGCAGGGATACCTTGGGTAGTTAAATTCCTATGGGCACCTTTTGTAGAAAATTATTGGCTGGATAAAATAGGTTATCGTAAAACTTGGCTACTACCTATGCAGTTTTTATTAGCGATATTAATTACCGTAATTGCTTTCACTCCTTTTACTGAAAATACTACCAACCAATTAATTGGTATTATTATTTTATCTTGTATTATTTCTGCCACTCAAGATATTGCTACTGATGGTTTAGCTGCTGACTTAGCACAAATCAACACCATTACGCAAATTAATAGTATTCAAGTGATGGGTAATATTATGGGTATGTTAATTGGTGGTGCAGGTGTTAGTATTTGTTATGACTATTTAGGAAAAACTTACAGTATTTTATTACTCGTGGTAATTATTATTTTTTCAATTGTACAACTACTATTATGGAAAGAGCCTAAATTATTTTACACCTCACAACCTAAACCTCGAGCTAAAATTGGCCTATTTTTTAAAAGACCAAAGGCTTATTCAATGTTATTACTGGTACTACTCGTACCGTTTGCTGGCTCTGTGATTTTAACCATGTCTAAGTTGATTCTTTTAGATCGTGGCTTATCGGTTAGTGATGTAGGACTGTATACAGGTATCGGCGGTTATTTAACAATGATATTAGGTTGCATACTCGCTGCCTATTTACTAAAAAAACATCCCCCTAGTTATACCTTAAAATTAGGTTTTAGCCTAGTTGCATCGTTAGTTTTTAGCTGGAGTGTACTGGATTATTACCCAAATTATATTAATGCAGTTACGGTTATCATATCAATGACGTTGTTGGGAATTGGTATAGGATTTATTAATGTTAGTATCTATACCTTTACCATGATTTATGCTAAACAAAGCAAACAAACAGCGACTGATTACGCCGTATTTCAAAGTACTCTACTACTTTCTGAAATTATCGGTTCTTCTCTCTCTATGACACTAGCGGAATATTTTAACTATCTTGTCGCATTCTTTAGCGCTTTAATGGCTATCATTGCTATTTTTGTTATTAATAAGAAATATTTAAAACTCTTTACATAATTTCACTGATAATTATTAATCTATCTATAGATATTATTATGCTACTCTTTAAAAATCTGTATAAACTATAGGTGGTTAAAGAATCATTTATATCAATAAAGGTTTTTAATTTGCTGTTAAATGAGTATTTTTATAAACATTGTTACTTACATTAAGATAAATAGTGTTATCTTTTTTATTATAACAATCTCTTTTTTGAAAAATTCCTTTGTCACAACACTTTTAATTGAATAATTCAAAACGTTTTATATTCTTTAAGTTATAACACTTTCAATCTGTCGTTTTACTAGGTATATAATTTTCACTTAAAATTTTGATATAAACTTTTTATAAAGTTCATTTAACATTCTAATTAATATATACTTTTACATTCTAACTTCTTCTTTATAAGCTATTTTTAATCATAATGCACTAACTAATTTATAGTTTTAAGGATTCAGCTTTTGTAAATTGAAATACTATTTACCAATAATACTTAATCTTTAAAAATCTCTATTTATAAATTCCTATTACCCTAAATATTAATTAAATCATCATTGCTCTGTTGCTCTTCGTTTAATTGAGGCTTCAATTTTTTTTGCTAGTTCATATATCTCATCTTTCGTTAGCGGAGTTTTGCCTTTAGATTCGCTCTGATTGCCGATTACTGATAATATTAACCATGGGTGATTTTTTTTGCTACTTTCTGTATTTCTTGAATCGTCATCAACCACACTATAATATCCATAATCAGATGGTGACTTATCCTGATATTTTATCTCAACCAATCCTGCTACGCCTTGCCGACCATCCATTCTAATTTTTTTATATTTTGGAAAACCCAATAATTTTATATTTTCTATATTGTAATTATTAATATCATAATTATTGTTCCAAAAGTCATTAAATTCATCTTTGGCATGATTATTCAATGAGTTGGTAAAGGAACGAGTATTTTCTGTAAAAGAAATTACAATATCGGGATGTTCATTTAAACGAAATGAGACTGTAAGATTAATCGGGGTACTTGAATCATCACCTGCCACAAAACTATAGGGAAGGCATTTTCCCGCCATTTGCGGTACTTCAAATAAATTACGTGTTGAAAAACCATTTATAATAGCTGTAGCGTTTTGTTTATAAAAATCAAAATCTCTTTCTTTACCTTGATAGTGTTCATCTGAATAAAAAGAATAAATTTTATTATTTTCAGTAAAAGTTACACGCGAAGCAGCTTTTGCATAAAAGCCAAAATTATTTTTTTTATTCCACAATTCTACTAAATCTTCAGGGTTATCTTTTTTTATTTTTTGATTAGTAGTATGCATCATTTTTTTTACTTTAACTAATTCAGTATCAGTCCAATTCGCAGTAATTGACAAGTCATTATGATTATAATTAAAAGTTGATAAAATAGCCCACTTACCATCAGAAAAGTAGACTGGAAATCTTGTTTTAGGTTCCAGAAACTTATTGGTAGGGAATAATGCAACCTCGATATTATCGGGTAGATCAATAGAATATGAACCAATGCATTCGGTTTTAAATGTTAAATCAGCAGCCTGCGTAATACTGCTAATAGTCATACAGGTTGTGAATAGTATAAATCTTGTTATATCAC
>CAMLMY010000038.1 GCA_946481345.1 uncultured Gilliamella sp.
TTTACCACTTTCGTTTCCAAGCAGGTAATTTTTTTAGTATTACATATGCAGTATGTTTAGCTATTGAATAATCGATATGATGATTATTAGCATAACGCAGAGCAACTTCTTGCCATTTCTCATCAAATGTTTTCATTGTGCCATCATTGTGAGCACAATGTTTACAGTAATTTTTAGACATGTCATGCAAAGGATAATCACCAAGTGAAGTCATTGGCATGCCACATGCAATACACATTTTCATAGCTGAGATCTCGATTTAATTAACAATGATGACTCATTATTTGCAATAATTGCTTGTTTGAAAAATGCTACTCCGAGTTGTTATAGATTACAAGTTATCCCATTGTAAAATAGATAACAAGGTCAGGATTTAAAAATTGAGTTCATTTTGCAAGGTTGTATCTTGGATCTTTTGTTGTTGCTGTTGCAATAATAGATAACGACGTTTTAACGCCCTTTGCTTACATAAGCGAAGCACTTCTTGCTTTTGAGTATCGGAAAAACTTAACCAATTAAATCGTTCTGTCCTAGAACGAAAGCATTTAATACAATAACCTTGTTTATCGGTTTCACAAACGCGTTTACAAGGAGAGGGTATTTCAAAAAATTCAAGTTGATCCAAGCAGTTCTATTCCCTTTTTACATATCAAAATCTCATTAATGACTTTTCAAACCTAATCCTTTGCTTAACACTTTAAAACAGTCTTCACAATCATGCGTTGCTGCATTAAGTAAAGTTTGGGTTGGCGCATGGATTAATTTATTGGTTAAGCGATGAGAAAACTCAGCAAAAACTTCATCAACATTTGCGCCTTGCTTGATAGCATTTAACGCTTTGATCTCTAATTCGCGTTTAATGCTTTGTGCATTACTGCGATACTGTTTAACATAGTCAACGGCGTAACGAGCTTTAAGCCAGTCGATAAATTGCTCAGCTTGTTCCTGAATAATATATTGTGCTTTTTGAGCTGCCATGGCGCGCTGTTCTAAATTATTTTCAACCGTTTTTTGAAGATCATCAATCGTATATAAAAGTACATTATCAAGTTCGTTAATTTCTTGTTCTACATCACGGGGAACGGCTAAATCAATAAATAACATCTGCTGATGATTTCTTGCCTGCAAGGTGCGTTCGACCATCCCTTTTCCAATAATAGGTAATGGGCTTGCAGTAGAACTGATAACGATATCGACCTCTTTAAGGCGATGAGCTATATCAGGTAGAGAAATAATTTCAGCATCAATAAGGGACGCTAATTTTAATGCTTTATCACGTGTACGATTAGCAACAAGAACATGATTAAACCCATGAGGTTTTAAATAACGAGAAATCAGTTCTATTGTCTCCCCTGCTCCTACTAACATAACATTTAATTTGGATGTGTCGGTAAACAACTTACGCGCAACAAGACAAGCAGCATAAGCAACTGAAGCCGTATTAGAGCCAATATCAGTTTGACTGCGCACAAGTTTTGCTACATGGAAAATATTTTGAAAGAGTTTTTCTAATGTCACCGACAAACACTGATTTTTTTGTGCAATAGCATAGGCAACTTTCACTTGCCCCAAGATCTGTGGTTCACCAATAATCATTGAATCCAAACCACTTGCTACAGCCATTAAATGTTCAACAGCTTGTTGACCTTCATACCAGTAAAGGGAGTTTTGGTATTGCTCAAGATCAACATTGTGAAACTGACCTAACCAATTTTCAACAAATCCTTTTAATCTAATATAATCTGTTTGATGTTCATAATTTAGATATATTTCGGTTCGATTACAGGTTGATAGTATTACACATCCCTCAATTAGAGGATGTTGGTAAAGGCTATACAGTGCTTTATCTACTGTTTCGTTAGGGAAAGCAATTTTTTCTCTTAATGCTAATGGAGCCGTCTTATGATTAACACCTAATATTGTAATTGACATTGCATTGTTTCTTCTTGCGTTTTATTTTAATCAATAGCTGTATTATGAAGCGTCCTTGGCATAACATTATACATAAAAAAATATCAAACGTTAATTTACAGTTACTTTTTCTTATTGTTGTATTATCAGTTATAATAAAATAATTCAAACGTTCAACTACAAGAGATAATTCATGTATAAAATCAAATATGCTTTTATCCTAGTTTTACCTTTTATTATCACGGCTTGCCAGATCACTAAACCTAAAGATATTGCATCAATTGAACAACAATGGAAGACTCATCAACAAACTCTTGAACAGATAAATACCTTTCGTGTTAATGGCAGTATTGCCCAAATAAGTGAAAAAACTCGTAACTACGGGCGATTTTTAATTACCCAACAATCCGTTAACCATTTTGAAGTTAAGTTAACTACTCCGGTCGGAACAAATATATTAACGTTAAAATCGGAGCCTGATTTTGCCGAACTCATTAATAAAAATGGTAACCGTTATAGTGACACTAATATTGAGAACTTAATGAAGAAAGTATCGAATGTTAATATTCCTTTTAACTCTCTCCATAATTGGTTAAAAGGTTATTCTAATAGTATTAATGATAAGTTAGACAATTCTGGCAGATTAGTATCAACTGAATTTATGCAAAACAATAATAAATGGAACTTAAAAATTCCGAGTTATTCAACTTATACCTATAAAAACCAAAAAATAGATTTACCTGCAATCATAGAGTTAAATCATGATGGTGAAAATATTCGTTTAAAGATCAGTAACTGGATTTTGCAATAACAGGAAGTCATAATGAAACAGTGGTATTCACCAGCAAAATTAAATTTATTTCTCTATATAACTGGGCGTCGTGCTGACAATTATCACAATTTACAAACCTTATTTCAGTTCATTGATTATTGTGACATTGTAACATTTAAAGTACGTCAGGATAACCAAATCCATTTACTGACTGAATTTGTTAATGTCCCTGAAGATAAAAACTTAATGGTTATTGCTGCTAATCGGTTAAAATCTTATACAAATCGTCAGGATTTGGGGGTAGATATCACTATTGATAAAAAAATCCCTATGGGTGGTGGACTGGGTGGTGCGTCATCAAATGCTGCAACGGTATTAGTCGCGCTTAATCAATTATGGCAACTCAATTTAACAACGGAAACATTAATTGAAATAGGACGGAAAATTGGGGCTGATGTGCCTATCTTTATTTATGGTCATGCAGCTTTTGCCCAAGGCATTGGTGATCAGTTATTAACGGTTGATATTCCACAATATTGGTATTTAGTCACCTACCCTAACATTGAAATCTCCACAGTTAAAGTGTTTAATGATCCTGAACTTACCCGTAATACACCAAGCCGAGATCTTGATGATTTATTAGCTTTACCATTTGATCAGTTTAAAAATGATTGTGAAAATGTCGTTCGAAAACGATATCCAATTGTTGATAAGGTTATTACTTATCTGTCTCAATTTGCCCCAACCAGATTAACAGGGACAGGTGCTTGTATCTTCACTCAATGTAAAACGGAACAAGAAGCGAAACAAATCCAGCAAAAACTCAATAATAATTTTCAAGTTTCAAGCTTTATTGTTAAATCATTAAACCGATCGCCTTTATATAACTAAAATAGTAAAACTCTTTATAAAACCTTAGCCAAATAATGGTTAAGGTTTATTAATTAAAAATTTGCCATAACAAAAAGTCAATCAACAAGTTCGCTTGGTATGACAAAAAGACGATCATCATAGTATTCAACACAATATAATCCATCATAATTAGCATAACCCTGCTCAGCTAATTTAGATTTTAGCCAATCTTCATCTTTGCCAATCGATTTTAACCCATCTTCATTGGGGCTTTCATTTTCTAATACAAGGACAGATATATCTTTATCACCTTTTTTAACCACAGTTAATTGACCATTCGGCTCCAAAATAGCTTTATCAACAGTATGAATAGTAAAAATATTCTTCATTCTAAGTAGTACAGCAAAACTGGAAAAATCCAAGTTAACACTGGTAAAGGCATCTAGTTTAATTTTACCCTTTTCCATTAAAATAATCGGATTACCAACAATGAATGCTTTGGCATTTTGACTTCTTTTCTTTAAATAGTTGGAAGTATACATAATGGCTGTCCACATTATTAACACCACCAAAAAATCAAAAACGGTTAACTTTGGATTATAGATAATCCCTCCCGCAATTCCACCTAAAATCATATTACCGATAAAATCAATACTCGACATTTGGGATAGTGAGGTCTTACCAGTAATTTTTAAAAATAAGATAATACAGATGAATACAACCAACAACTTTAATGCAATGACTAAAAAATCATAGTAATTCATTTTAGTATTACTCCAAAAAAGATTAATATACATTGTTTAGAAGAGAGATAATGACCTAATGGATCTATTGGTAACCAACAAAAATAGAACTAAAACAGATATTATTTAGGATAATAATGGCAGTGTTAACCGCCATATTTAATAAGTTACTAGCGAACTAATTTAATTGAGTTTTTACGCCCCATTTTAACGCTAATTGCTGCTTATTTGAATTAGGAAGCCAACTATTAATTGCATTCAAAAGTTTTTGGTTGCCTGATTGAACCATATAAGCTTTATAGCTTTCTGTACCTTTAAATGGGGTGTCAGTTGCTAAACATAAAACATTTGGCTCTTTATATTGATAATACTGACCTTCAATGAGATCCGTCACCATAAGGTCGGCTGTTTTATCACGTAAAGCTTGAATATTATCAAAATTATTTTCTACACGAATCACTTGGGCCTTATGAATATTACCATTGACAAAGCTTTCATTGGTGCCACCAGGATTAACGACCACCTTAACATCAGGTTGATCAATTTTGTCTAGACTTGATAAATTGGATGCGACATGGCATGCAGCTAACGCAACTTTACCATTCGGCACTATTTCATCAGAAAGTAAGAATTTTTCTGCACGATCCTTTGTATAAGTTACACCACCCATAGCAATATCGTAATTATCATCCGCTAAATCTTGTGATAAGGTTGGCCAACTAGTGATATAAAATACCGGCATCACATTTAATTGTTTTGCGAAATCTTTTGCCATATCAATATCAAAACCGACCAATTTTTCTTGGGTATTATAAAAAGCCAATGGCGCATAATCAGCGGGGACACCAATTTTTAAAAATCCTGAATTGACAATTTCATCGTAGGTTCTTGCTTGTGCAAGTCCTGAAAATAATAGTAATGCCATAATAGCAGACGCTTTTTTCATTTTTTTATTCCTTTTCATTTCTGAAATTTTGCAATTATTATTAATAAATTATAATAAAAAAATCAGATAAATCATTTATCTGAACTGATCATTATTCATAAAATTTTACTTTTATTAAGCGTGAGTATTAGATTGGATATTCATTCGTTTGGCAATTATTTTTGATCAAATATCTGAAATTTTTATCAAATAATTATGTTTGAAAATAGTTGTCAATTTTTCGGTTGCCAAGAAAATAGCTTTTTTAATAAGCTTACAACCTAATGAAAATCAATTAATCTAAAAGAAACATTCGATGCTAATTACCGATACTAAACAAACAGAAGTTTATTACCGAGCCTTACTTGACCGAAATCAAAGTTACGTAGGAATTTTCTATGTAGGTGTTAAAACGACATCTATTTTTTGTATTGCTACATGCCGAGCAAGAAAACCAAAATATGAAAATGTCGAATTTTTCTCAACTTTTAAATCAGCTCTTGATGAGGGATATCGACCTTGCAAAATATGTAAACCCACTGAAAATTCAAATCAGGCACCAGAAGAGGTAATTAAAGCCATTGAATTAATGAATAAAGAGCCTAAAACAAAAATAACGGATTATGAATTAAGACTGAATAACTTAAGCCCAGAAATTATTCGTCGATGGTTCAAAAAACATTATGGAATAACGTTTCATGCTTATCAGCGAATGTTTCGAATTAACAATGCTTTTCAGGAAATTAAATCAGGAAAAAATATCATCAATACCGCATTTGATACAGGTTATAATTCTTTAAGTGGTTTTGGTTATACCTATAAAAAAATCATGAAAAAATCACCCTCAACCAATCGACAATATGACGTTATTTTAATTGATAGATTAACCACCCCGTTAGGCCCAATGTTTATTTGTGCAACTAAGCAAGGTATTTGTTTATTAGAATTTGTTGATAGAAGAATGCTTGAAACCGAATTCAAACAATTACAAACCCAACTTAACATGAAGATTATTTTTGGAGAAAACGAACACATAAAACAAGCCAAAATTGAGATTTCCGAATATTTTCAAGGGATCAGAACTCATTTCACTGTGGCATTACATACCCCTGGAACGCCTTTCCAACAAACCGTTTGGGAATGTTTAAAAGAAATTCCCTATGGTGAACTGACAACTTACAAACGGCAAGCACAAAGAATAAATAATCCATTGGCAATTCGAGCAGTAGCCAACGCCAATGGTAATAATCGTGTAGCAATCATCATTCCATGCCATCGAGTAATCGGATCTAGTGGTGAACTTATTGGCTATGGAGGAGGATTAGAAAGAAAAAAATGGTTAATAGAACATGAAAAATCACACTCACAAAATCAAACTGAGTAAAACAGAAAATTGAAAATATTTAACCCAATCACTAGAACGATCTAATGCCTATAACCAATGCCATGAATAGTTTTGATTAAAATAGGTATTGTTGGGTTAAGTTCTATTTGTTTTCTCAGTTTTGAAATATGTTGGTCAAGCGTACGACTGCTCGGTAAAAAATCATATCCCCATGCATAATCGAAAAGCATATCACGAGTAACAACCTGATTTTTATGTTGATATAAACATTCCAATATTTTGATTTCTCTTAATGTCAACTCAATAATTTGGTCATTTCGTTTTGCGTATAATTCAGTAGGATAAATTTTTAAATCACCAAATTCAAAATAATCGCTTTTGGTTAGATTTGAATTTTTCGCTTTCAAATAACGTTTTGCAATGGCTTTAATTCTTGCTCTTAATTCATGAATTCCAAAAGGTTTATTCATATAATCATCTGCACCAAGTTCAAAACCTACTACTCGGTCAATTTCCTCATCTTTTGCAGATAAAAATAGAATAGGAACATCTTCATTCAATTTACGAATTTCACGACAAACAGAATAACCATCCAGCTCTGGCATCATAATATCCAAAATAATAAAATCAGGTTGTTGTTGTTCAAATAGTTTAAGAGCCACTTTACCATTACAAGCTTTAATGATTATATATCCTTCTTTTTCTAAAAGATCTGACATGCCGTTAAGAATATGCTTATCGTCCTCAGCAATTAATATTTTCATTTTTTTGTTCCATTAAAATAAGTGAAAATGCAATACCCGGGTTTTTATTTATAACTTTAATTTCACCTTGCAGTTGCTTGGCTAATTGGTTGGCAATAGTTAATCCTATCCCTGTGCCAGAAACACCTTCGGTAATAGATGAACTGACTCGATAAAATGGTTTAAAAATCTGTTTTAACAAATGAGAGGCAACACCTTCACCATAATCACGAACGGTTATTACAACCTGTTTACCCGATCTACACAATGATAAATCAACTTGTTTACCCTTAGACGCATATTTTTCTGCATTACTCAAAAAATTATTAAGAATTTGCATAACACTATCGGCATCTGTATTTACAATACAATCATTTTCAAGATTTATTAAATTAAGTTGTAATGATTTAGCCGCTAGTATAGGTTTAAAAGTAAGATAGACTTGCTTAAGGAGTGACGTTAAATTAACAGGTTTTATATTTAAGTTATTGGGTTTATTGAAAGCCAAAACATTCTGAATAAGTCGAGTTAATCGTTTGCTTTCTGCACTTATTACCTGCAAATAATCTGGAATGGGGGCGGGTTCCTCTTCTAAATATTCGCTTAACATTTCAGAATATAAGGTGATGTTGGTTAAAGGTGTTTTAAATTCGTGAGAAACTTGCCCAACAAAAGTAACTTGCTGTTTTGCCAAGCGCAAAGTACGTGTGTATTCTCGATAACCATAAAAGACAAATCCAAATAAAACGAGAATTAATAGTCCAATCCCCCCTATTCCTAATATATATAAATTCACTAAATTAGGTGATGAATAATAATAAGTTAAATGCCAATTTTGTAATGGGTATTTTAGCGACTCAGTGATTTCATTCTCGAATGTTTTACCGTTGCTATAAATCTGCTTATCATTATTAATAAGTTTAAAGTTATCCTCCAATGACTGATTATCGAGTAAATTAATGATATCAAATGTAAGTTTAACCGTTGAAAGTTCAAAACCAATAATATCATCCGATACTATGAACCAGTATATAAGATGATCATAATTTTGATACCAACCAGAGTTAGGTTGAAATTGTTCATCATGATCTTTTAGATTTAATAGAAGAGAATGGTCTAAAGCAATTGATTCAACCAAACTATGCCATGAAGAATCCTCGGAGTGACTTAAAAACAAAATATTATTCTTGTTTATTACAAAAATCTTTCTAAAGTCAGTTTCTTTTTCTAATAATTCTTTAGCATTATTGTGATCCGAATCAATCATTGAAATCAAACTATTAAAATAAGATATACGTTGATTTAACAACGATTCAATCGATAATTTAATATTGTTAATATGACTTTTAGCTAATAAAGTTTCGTTATTTTTGCGCATTAGTACTTCATGTTCTATACTTCGCCAACCTAAAAAGCTAATAAGGGTCATTAATAAAAATAAAGATAAAATCGTTGTTATTTTTTTCATAATTATTTTTTTATTGCACTCTGTTTTAACTGAAATTGTTCTTCAGTCAATGTTTTACTAAAATCTGGTTTTTGAACTGATTCGGCCAAGGTTTTATTTTTTCGAGCTTGATTTTCTATTCTCTCTTTATCTGACATTGACATTGTCGGCGATTGCGCTGAAATGGCTTTGAGTGCTTCACCATTTTCTCGTAATAATTGTTGTGCTTCATCTCGTTTACCTTGATTATAAAGTTCTAATGCTTTTTCATTCTCAAGAGCCACTTTCTGAAGTTCGGTTTCTACAACTACGTCATGATGTATGGCATCATCCACCATTTTTTTGTCTTTGGTGTATGAAATGCGAACCTCTTGAGTTTCATTTTCAGTTTTATTTTCTAATAAATTATCATATTTTAAGTCAACTTGAGCTAAAGTTTTCTCTTGCCCTACTTTACCTTTATCTGGAATGACCTCTAACAATACATATTTTTCTTGATTGGAAAACAATTGATTCATTTTTACGGTTATTTCATTACCCTTAATCACACCATCTCGACCAAGCAAACGCACAGGTTTAACGCCATTTTTCAATTGAATAGTAATCACAACGTCTTGAGCAATAGCTGACATAAGATCAGTAAACTCGTGAACAAACACATTTTCGAGATCTGCAGAATTATTTACAAAAACATGATTTCCATCACTATAACTTGCGATTGATGACATTAATAATTCATTATAATCAGAGCCAATTCCCAATGTGGTAATAGCGATATTCTTTTTTGCCGCAATAATAGCCAACTGAGAAAGTTCATCTACTGAACTTGGACCAATATTCGCTTGACCGTCAGATAACAAAATAATACGATTAACTTTATCTTTGGTCAGTTGATTTTCAACTTGTTTAATTCCTTTACTCAAACCAGCAAATAGAGCTGTTCCTCCTTCTGCATAAATATTTTCATTAATAAGTCCAATGATTCTCAGTTTATTATCTACTTTGGTTGCTGGAACAATCACTCTTGCTTTGGAATCATAGGCAACAATAGATAATGTATCATTTTCATTCAACATATTAACCGCCAAAATAGCTGCCTCTCTCGCTTTTTCGATTCGCTGTCCTGACATTGAACCAGATTTATCAATAACAATAGCTAAATTAATCGGAACACGTTTTTTGGAATCAACATTTTGACCAGATAATGAGACTTTTAAGTAATTTGTTTCTGGAGTGCCTTCCAAAATAATTGGTGATGACAATTCTGAACGAACTTGTATTTGTTTATTTATTTGGGCATGGCTAAATAAGCTGCAAACTGAAAGTCCTAGCAGGGCAAATATTTTAATAATTTTCATTGAATTCTCCTTCCATATAAAGTTTATTCAATTATTCATCATTTGCAAAATTTATTGTCTAAATAATGTATTTAGTTGTAAAAAGTTGTAAAAATCCAATTAAACGATGCACAAATGGATATCAGTAATCGCATTCAAACTCGCCTATCTCACTATTTTACGGTGTGTTAACTGTTTGTTTATTGCCACTGTAAAGAGCATGGGTATATAATAAAAAATTAGTCGCTCTTAAAGAAAATAGTTAGAGAATATTTGATATGACTCAATTGCAAGAAAAACTTGAACTTATTAAAAATAGCATTATTACTATCCCCGATTATCCAAAACAAGGGATACTGTTTCGAGATATCACCAGTTTACTTGAAGACCCTATCGCTTTTAGAACTTCTGTCGATCTTTTAATTGATCATTATAAAGATAAAAATATTGATAAAGTTGTTGGAACAGAAGCCCGTGGTTTTATTTTCGCAGCACCTTTAGCCCTAGCATTGGGTGTGGGTTTTATACCCGTAAGAAAACCCAATAAGTTGCCCCGTAAGGTGTTTAAAGAAGAATATCAACTTGAATATGGAACCGATACATTAGAAATGCATTGCGATGCAATAAAACCTAATGAACGAGTATTGATCATTGATGATTTACTTGCGACAGGTGGAACTGTTGCTGCTACTGCTAAATTAATTCAAAAAGCAGGAGGAATAGCTGAAGATGCGGCATTTGTTATTAACTTACCAGATTTACAAGGTAAAACAAAGTTAACCAACATGGGGATTAATTGTTATACATTGGTCGATTTTAACGGAGAATAACCTATAAAGCCTTTATAACAGCTAAAAAAACAAATTTTAAGGGTAATGTTTATTACCCTTTTTTATAAAAAATAATCAGCCTCTATTTTTCTTTCATTTAAGTTTTATCCACCAATCAGATTTCCCACTTGAATAAAAAAACACAGAAATTGCATAAAAAGTCAAATTAACTCTTGATAAAGTTATTGTTGTGAATTATTATTCAAAAATAAAGCATAATTATTTAATTAAAAAAGGATTTAAAACGAATGAAAAAATTTAATCATATTATTGCAAGAACACCAGCCAAATCACTTATCGATGGTTTAACATCGGCTAACTTGGGTAAACCCGATTATCAAAAAGCGTTAGATCAACACAATAACTATATTCGAGCTTTGCAACAATGTGATGTTGATATCACTATTTTACCAGCTGATGAACGTTTTCCAGATTCTGTATTTGTTGAAGATCCAGTTTTGTGTACCCCATATTGCGCCATTATTACTAGACCCGGTGCCGAAAGTCGTCGTGGCGAAACCGAAATTATCAGCGAAGCTGTTGAGAGATTTTACCCCAATAAAGTTGAAAGAATTGCCGCACCTGGCACAGTTGAAGCTGGCGATATAATGATGGTTAATAATCACTATTATATTGGTTTATCAGCGCGAACCAATCAATCGGGTGCAGATCAAATGATTGCAATATTAGAAAAATATGGATTATCAGGATCTGTGGTTACTTTAGAAAAAGTACTACATTTAAAAACGGGTCTTGCCTATTTAGAACATGACAATTTGTTAGCTGCAGGGGAATTTATTACTAAACCTGAATTTCAACATCTTAATATTATTGAAATTCCGGAGCATGAAAGCTATGCCGCTAACTGTATTTGGGTGAATGAACGAGTTATTATGCCTGCTGGCTATCCAATTACCAAAGCTAAAATCGAAGCACTGGGTTATCAAGTGATTGAAGTTGATACATCAGAATACCGTAAAATTGACGGCGGTGTAAGTTGTATGTCATTGAGATTTTAATCATATAAAAACAATTACTTACCTAACCAATTAAATAAGAAATTACTATGAATACACCAGTAAGAAAAAAACTTGGTATACTTCCTCTCACTTTACTGGTGGTGGGAAGTATTGTAGGGAGTGGTATTTTTAGCCTACCACAAAATATGGCTGAAGGAGCCGGTGCAGGAGCAATATTAATTGCATGGGTTATTACCTTATTTGGCATGCTAATGCTAACAAGAATCTTTCAGTATTTATCGATCCGTTTTTATAAAATCAATGATGGATTATATGGATATGTACGAGCGGGATTTGGTGATTACATTGGCTTTAATGCGGCATGGGGATATTGGATCTCGGCATGGATGTCATGCACAAGTTATTTGGTTATCTTGTTTAGTGCTCTCGGCTCGTTTGATTGTTTCAGCTATTTTGGCAATGGTACCACGTTGCCAGCAGTTATCGGTGCTCTTATTTTCTTATGGATTGTCAATTCGTTTGTATTAAAAGGTATCTATCATGCATTTTTATTAAATTGCTTAGTTACGTTAGCTAAAATTGTACCGATTGGATTATTTATTGTCTGCATCATTTTAGCGTTCAAAGTGGATACCTTTAAAACAGACTTTTGGGGAACGCCACAATTAGGCTCAATTGTGGATCAAATAAAGCACACTATGCTTTATACGGTTTGGGTCTATTTAGGAATCGAAAGTGCGACAGTTTATGCATCACGCGCCAAAAGTATCTTAAGCATTAGTCGAGCGACCTTTTTTGGC
This sequence comes from uncultured Gilliamella sp., assembly GCA_946481345.1. Classification (GTDB taxonomy): domain Bacteria; phylum Pseudomonadota; class Gammaproteobacteria; order Enterobacterales; family Orbaceae; genus Gilliamella. Next base: position 12,686 of record CAMLMY010000038.1, read on the forward strand.
TTTGCTATCACCAGTTTATTACTCATTTGCGTATCGGTATTATCTTTAGGCATTGTTCCTCAACAGGAATTAGCAGAAATGAAAAATCCTTCAATGGCTCTGGTCATTGAGCATGTTGTAGGTAGTTGGGGAGCCACTTTCATTAACATCGGACTTATTGTATCCGTGAGTGGCGGACTATTATCATGGCTACTTCTTGCTGCAGAAATGCTGTTTCTAAGTGGGCAAGGTGACGATCACACCGTACCAAGCTGTTTTGGCAAACTGAACAAGAAAGGAACCCCTGCCAATGCATTATATTTAACTTCCACGTTGATCAGTATACTCATCATCCTTGCTCACTTTTATCAATCTGGCTATAACACGCTGATTCAATTATCCACATCTATGGTGCTTATACCCTATTTGCTATCAGCCCTTTTTGTACTTAAATTGGCGATAAATCGTGGTAAAGCTTACTTAATCTTTTTAGGCTCAACGGGTTCAATTTATGGCGTATGGCTGATTTATGCAGGAGGCGTGTCTTATCTATTACTGTCCATGATTTTATATGGCATTGGATTGGTATTTTATTTATACGCTAGAAAGCAAAGAGCACTACCTGCTTTCAGCTTTCTACACGATAAAATCTATGCTATCACCATAATTATTTTAGCAATTACTGCCATAATCTATTTTTATGTGCTACCTAATTAACTCATAATAGAGAATTATTTTCGAAATAGATAAAAATCATTCAATAATTGTCTGAATGCTGATGAATAACGTCCATCATCATCACGCATACAAAGTTGCTCACTGAGCACTTGACCACTATTAGTTAAAGAAAAAGCCAATAAGGACAATGAAAAGTTTTTATTGGCATTATAGTTGACACACAACTCTTGCTGTAAAAAAAGCTGATTTGCCTTACACAGACAAATAAACTGATCAGCCATATGAAAAGGGAGAACCAAACAAAACAGACCATCTGGTTTTAACAAGCGTTTGACTGAGTTTATAAGCTGTTCAAAATTCAAACTTTCAGTATAACGAGCAAGTTGTCGTTGGCTATTGCGACAATCAACTGCTGGTTCAAAATAAGGCGGATTTGTTACAATTAGGTCATAACATGCTGCCAGATTAAGACCAAATTTATTAATATCTGCTTGTTGAGCCCTGACCGATGACAAACCTGCGTGCATACTATTTTCTTGACACTGCTTAATAGCGTCAGCATTAATATCAATTGCATCAATTTGGCAAAGGTTATGAGCCAAACGTTGAGCTAACATTAATGCTATCACTCCACATCCTGTACCAATATCAAGGATTTTTTGCGGATGATGGTCAATTGGAGCCCAAGCACCAAGTAAACAACTATCCGTTGTTACCTGCATAGGACTTTTATCATGTGCAACAAAAAAACGTTTAAACGTAAAACCACCTTTTTTTAAAGGTTCTTGATGACTATTTTTCATTTAAAAACTTCTTAAATAGAGATTTATTCGACGCAATCGCATCTGCCCAACGAGTTGGCTCAGGCAAACGATAACCTCTTAAACACAGGTTCACCCACTTTAATGCACTCGCTTGACTGACACGATGTCCTGCTGAAATAAATAAAGGATTGCAATTATTTTTACTTTGCAATACCCAACCTATCTGCTGTTGTTTATCTAACAAAGGAGTTACATTGCCTGCTTGTTTTGGTAATGTTTCATATTGCCCACATAATCGTTTTTTAGCCACTCCAATGGTTGGCATATCCAACAATAAACCAAGATGACTGGCAATTCCTAAACGTCTAGGATGGGCAAAACCTTGACCATCGACCAATAGCAAATCTGGTTTTTGCTTTATTTGTTGCCATGCTGCCAATAAAGCAGGATATTCCCGAAAGGATAAATAGCCAGGAATATAAGGAAACTCAGTTTTTAAACGAGCTACATGATATTCAACAACAGAAAATTCAGGATAACTTAGCACGACTATCGCCGCTCGAGTAATATTACCACCATCTTCAAATCCCACATCAGTACCACCAATAAAATTGATTGGTTCGTTAAAGTCATCGGACAATCTCACTTGATTAGCCAACGATAACTGGGTTTGTTTTAATTGTTGTAAATTAATAGACATTTTAATTATGATCAGTATCATTATCAGTTATGAAACAATTTTACCAGAATACGAATGCCATATACATTAGCAATTCC
>CAMLMY010000039.1 GCA_946481345.1 uncultured Gilliamella sp.
GAGTTTGGTTTTGACCAATAGAGCCATGACCACGGTGTGCCAAAGAGTTACCATGAGTAGCATCTTGAGTGCGGAAATTCCAACGTTTAGTTACGCCAGCGAAACCTTTACCTTTAGATGTACCAGTAACATCAACTTTTTTAACGTCTGTGAAAATATCAACGTTAATGCTTTGACCTACAGTATATTCGCCTTCTTCAAAACGGAATTCCCATAGACCACGACCAGCTTCAACGCCAGCCTTAGCGAAATGACCTGCTTCAGGTTTATTTACGCGGCTTGCTTTTTTGCTGCCAGTAGTAACCTGAATAGCTTGATAACCATCATTCTCAAGAGTTTTAACTTGAGTAACGCGGTTGCTTTGAACTTCTACTACGGTGACGGGAATAGAAACACCTTCTTCAGTGAAGATTCGTGTCATTCCCACTTTACGACCGATTAAACCAATCATTGTTTCGACCTCTCAATCATTCAGCTTAGGATTAACCTAAACTGATCTGCACATCAACACCGGCAGCAAGATCTAGACGCATTAAGGCATCAACTGTTTTTTCAGTTGGCTCAACAATATCAACTAGACGTTTGTGAGTGCGAATCTCATATTGATCTCGCGCATCTTTATTTACGTGCGGAGAAATCAATACAGTGAAACGCTCTTTGCGTGTCGGTAATGGAATAGGACCACGAACTTGCGCACCTGTGCGCTTCGCAGTTTCTACAATTTCAGCAGTTGATTGATCAATCAAACGATGATCAAACGCTTTTAACCGGATACGGATTCTTTGGTTCGACATGAGACCAGAGCTCCACTATTTAAAAGTTATAACAAAAGATTACTCCTCTTGCCCTGTTTCGATTGACAGGAGAGTGTAATCCGTTCTTTTCGTAATCCCCAAATCGGAGATATTGTTGATATAATTCGATATTTTGACATAAAGACTATATCTTTTTACGCATTTGTTTATTGAAAAATCAGCAAACAAAGTGCGACAATTATACGGGATTTATTTGCTAATGCAAGGAGTAATTATAAAAACTTGTGTATAATTATCTAATTGATTAGCTAATAATGAAACAGTAATCATAGTGATGCTGTTTCATTATTTAAAAGCAGTTTAGATTACAAAATACAATATTTATTTGCATTAAATTTATTTGCTATTGCAATAATTCATCGCAATTTCAGAAGCTAATTTTGCATTATTAAAGACTAGGTTGATATTTGCTTCTAAACTATCACCACCAGTTAATTCCACCACTTTTGCCAATAAAAATGGGGTAGTTTCTTTACCTTTAATGCCTTGTTCAACTGATTCTTTTAATGCTTTTTCAATTGCTGTTGAAATTAACTCTTCATCCATTGCATATTCTGTTGGAATAGGATTAGCAACTACAACGCCACCATTTAAGCCTAAATCCCATTTTACCTTAATCATTTCAGCTATTTGTTTTGCACTATCTAGTTTGACACTAACATCAAATGGGCTGGTTCGACTAAAGAATGATGGTAGTTTATCAGTTTGATAGCCAACCACAGGAACACCAAATGTTTCTAGATATTCCATAGTTAAACCTAAATCTAAAATTGATTTAGCACCAGCACAAACAACTGCAACACTAGTATTAGCAAGTTCTTGGAGATCAGCTGAAATATCAAATGTATGTTCTGCCCCACGATGAACACCACCTAGACCACCAGTTGCAAACACACGAATACCGGCTAATTCAGCGATAATCATAGTTGCGGCAACGGTAGTTGCACCATTTTGTTTATTAGCTACAACTACTGGTAAATCTCGACGACTCACTTTAGTTACATTTAATCCTTCTTTACCAAGAATTGTTATCTCTTCTTTTGACAAACCAGCTTTTAAACGACCATTAATTACAGCAATAGTGGCAGGTATTGCGCCATTTTTTCTGACAATTTCTTCTACTTTTAATGCAGTTTCAACATTTTGTGGATATGGCATACCATGTGAAATAATGGTAGATTCTAATGCCACAACCGGTTGATTATTTTCAAGAGCTTGTTTAACTTCAGGCGAAATATCAAGATATTGATTATATTTAGACACATTGTTCATGAAAGGGACTCCAAAATATTTTGAACACAATTAATTGATAAATTAGGATTATTAGTAAATTCAGATGATAATGTTAATGCCGAACAAGCTTGACCAAATCTCACACTTTGATAAAAACTCAGTCCATTCAAGTAACCTTGAACAAGCCCTGCAAGCATGGCATCACCAGCACCAGTAACGCTGACAATATCAGTTGGAATGGATGCAGACCAACCACGATCACCATTGATTTCGCTATAATAAACACCATCAGCACCAGCACTAATTGCAATTCGTTGCACACCTTGCTGATGGAACCAGTCAACCACTTTAGGAATATCGTCATTAGTTTCGATTTTTATTCCACTTAAAATTTCGGCTTCTAGTCGGTTAGGTTTTAAAGTATGAATATATGACAACCAAGCTTTAATCTTATGAGATTTAAATGCAGATACAGTATCAACAAAAATAGGCACTTCCCCAGCATTATTAAACAGCCATGTTAATGCTTCTTGTTGCAAATTACAGTCGATAACCAGTAATTTAGCATGCTGAATTAACTGCTTAGATTCATTTAATAAACTTGGTGTTAGCTTGTTAATAATATCCATATCATTAATAGCTATCACCATTTCTCCTGATTCATCAAGCAGAGAGAGGTAAGTTGAAGTACTATCGCCTTTTATTACATGGCAATGCTCCATATTAACACCTGCTTTTCGGGTATGTTCTATAAGCTGGGCACCATAGAAATCATCACCAATCATTGAAATAAGATGGGTATCAAGTCCTAAAAGCGCCAAATTTTCAGCAATATTTCGCCCCACACCGCCAGGCGTACAACGAATCTTACCAGGATTAGAATCTTGATAAACTAATTTTTCATCTGAATATCCAGTCACATCCATGTTACAAGAACCAACAACAACTACATGATTATGTTCAGACAAAAGATAACCTTTTCCTTTTATATAACCTTTTTGAGTCAAAGTCATAATGTAACCAGCGACACTAGAACGGGTAATGCCTAACATTTCAGCTATCGCTTGTTGTTGGATGAAGGGATCTTTGCGAATAATCGTGAGGATCTGTTTTTCTCTTTTATTCATAAACACCTGTTTATTTTTAAGCATATGTTTAGCCTATGACTATATCAGAATCATTATTAAGTTAAAAGCAGTTAAGTAAATTAGGTAAATAAAATGTGATAATTATCACAAGTAAAAAATTTGAGGAAAGGGGTTTTTACAGAATAATGTCGCCATGAAGGCGACTAATTAATGATCTTCTTTAGCATGATTTAGGCTATATCTTGGGATTTCCACTTCAAGATCTTCATTGGTCACCCTAGCTTGGCAACTTAAACGACTATGAGGCTCGACACCCCAAGCTTTATCTAGCATATCATCTTCTTGTTCATCACTTTCTTCAAGTGAGTCAAATCCTTTTCGAACAATACAATGACAAGTTGAACATGCACAAGACATTTCACAAGCATGCTCTATTTCGATATCATTGCGCAAAGCGACATCTAATATCGATTCGCCTTCTTCAGCCTCAACAGTTTTTCCTTCAGGACAAAGCTCAGCATTTGGTAAAAAGGTAATTTTTGGCATAATAATCTCATTGGTTAAATATCATCAACGCTATGCCCTGTTAAGGCATCACGTATTGATCTATTCATACGTTTAGCAGCAAAGGTTTGTGTTGCGTTATCAACAATCTTTATTTGCTGCTCAATCAAAGAACAATCGTCAGATTCCGTTGCTTGTTGCAATTGTTGTTTAGTATTCAAGATAAGATTAAGTTCTTCTTCATTTAATAAATCGGCATCTTTATCTAGAGCAGATTGTAATGTTTCAAGGACTCTGGCTGCCTCTACTTTCTGCTCGGCGAGCTTTCTTAGTTGTTTATCTTGATTTGCATAATTGATTGAATCTTGAATCATGCTAGCAATTTCATGTTCAGACAGTCCATAAGAAGGCTTAACTTGAATCGCCGCCTCAATCCCTGTCGATTTTTCCATTGCAGTGACACTCAATAAACCATCAGCATCGACTTGAAAGGTAACTCGAATATGCGCACCACCTGCAGGCATAGGAGGGATCCCTCGCAAAGTAAATTTTGCTAACGACCTGCAATCAGCAACACTTTCTCGTTCACCTTGCAAAACATGAATCATCATCGCCGTTTGACCATCTTTAAATGTGGTAAACTCTTGTGCACGAGCGCATGGAATTGTACTGTTACGAGGAATAATTTTTTCAACTAATTCCCCCATAGTTTCAATCCCTAAAGATAAAGGAATAACATCCAGCAATAACATATCTGAATCAGGTTTATTGCCAACCAATATATCAGCTTGAATTGCTGCGCCAATGGCAACAACTTTATCGGGATCAATCGACGTTAATGGTTCTATTTTGAAATAGTGACCAACTAATTGTCTTACTAATGGCACTCGAGTTGAACCACCGACCATCACAACTTCACTAACTTCATCAAAATCAATTTGCGCATCTTTCAACGCTCGGCGACAAACAGCCAATGTTCGTTTAACTAGAGGCTCAATTAAGTCATCAAATTGTTTACGAGTTATTGTGAAAGACTGCCCTTCTATATTGACTAAAGCAGAATCTTGCTGACTTAGTGCAATTTTAATTTTAACAGCTTCATCAATAATTTTCTGGTTTATATATGGGTCAGAATTGTTATTTAAACCTAACTGTGTTTTTAAATAATCAGCAAGTAATCGGTCAAAATCATCACCACCAAGTGCTGAATCGCCTCCAGTTGCTAAAACTTCAAATACACCTTTATGTAGGCGTAAAATAGAGATATCAAATGTTCCACCACCTAAATCATAAACAGCAATAACACCTTCTTTACCTGAATCTAAGCCATACGCGATAGCAGCAGCTGTTGGTTCATTCAGTAATCTTAAAACATGTAATCCAGCTAATTTAGCCGCATCCTTAGTTGCTTGTCTTTGCGCATCATCAAAATAAGCTGGTACTGTTATTACTGCACCATCAATCTCACCATCTAAGCTTTGTTTTGCTCGATCAACCAAAGCAATCAAAATCTCAGCTGAAACTTGTACTGGATTAACTTGTTGATTAGGTAAATTTAATAAAGGAACACCATTATCAGTTTGTGAAAAAGTATAAGGAAAGCGCGAACTATCAATATCAGTTAAACTTCTTCCCATTAAGCGTTTTACGGAACTAACCGTATTAAATGGATCATTGGCTGCATTAGTTTTAGCATTTTTACCGACCGTAATAATAGTATTATCATCATAGTCTAGGCCATAATGCACAACCGATGGTAATAATGCATTACCGTCTAAATCAGGTAAAACGTCTGCTTGCCCACTACGAACTGTTGCCACTAAAGAATTAGTTGTACCTAGATCTATGCCAATAGCTAATCGACGTTGATGGGGTTCTGGTGTTTGTCCCGGTTCACTAATCTGTAATAATACCATTTGATCTATCTCTAATTGATGTGTTACTTAATCTTAAATTATAAAGCAAATTGCTTATCTTGTAACTTTTCGATCTGTTCAATCAATCTAGCCAGATAACGGATTTTATAGATTTGATTAACTGCACTTTGCCAATCTTGTTGGGACATATGTTGCAATAGCTGATGATAGACTTGTTTTTTTCGATGCGAAATTTCCGAATGAAAATCATTTAACAGATCAATATTATTCTGATTTTCAATATCGTCCAATTTTTCACGTAAACTAAATTGTTCCATTAAGAAATCGGCATCATGAATAATATTTTGCTCTGTTGCCACATCAAAACCTTGCAAAGACAGAAAATATTCAGCCGCTTTTATCGGATTTTTTAGGGTCTGATAACCATCATTGATCATCGCTGATTTCTGAATAATGGCCACTTTTTCATTATCATTTGCATTGGCAAAGTTATCGGGATGATATTGACGTTGCAATTGTTGATAATTAGCCATTAACTGACCACTATCAATAGGTAATTGGATTGGTAATTGAAATAATTCAAAGTAATTAATCACAATTCATGTCCCATTAAACATTAAAGCTTTCGCCACAACCACATTCATTGCTAGCGTTAGGGTTATTGAATTTAAAGCCTTCATTTAGACCTTCTTTGACAAAATCAAGCTCTGTTCCATCAATATAAACTAAGCTCTTTTTGTCAACGATAACTTTGACATCTTTATCTTCAAAAACACTATCATCATCATTAATAATATCAGCAAATTCTAATACATAAGCCATTCCAGAACAGCCAGAAGTTTTAACGCCTAACCGAAGCCCAACACCTTTACCTCTGTTAGCTAAAAAGGCCTGAACTCGATTTGCTGCGCTATCAGTTAATGTAATTGCCATTAACGTTGTCCTTTTTTGGTTTTATAATCATCGATTGCTGCTTTGATGGCGTCTTCAGCTAAAATTGAACAGTGAATTTTAACCGGAGGTAAAGCTAATTCTTTTGCTATATCAGTATTTTTGATTGCTTCAGCTTCGTCTAATGATTTACCTTTAATCCACTCAGTCACTAATGAACTTGAGGCAATTGCACTACCGCAGCCATAAGTTTTAAATTTGGCATCTTCAATAATGCCATCATCATTAACTTTAATTTGTAATCGCATTACATCGCCACATGCTGGTGCACCAACCATACCACTTCCAACATTCGGATCATTTTGATCGAAAGAACCTACATTGCGAGGATTTTCATAATGATCGACGACTTTTTCACTGTATGCCATAATTTACTCCTAATTTTTAATGGGCTGACCATTTAATTTTTGTTAAATCAACACCATCTTTAAACATTTCCCAAAGCGGAGAAAGATCTCTTAATTTACCGATAGAATCTTTGATTAATTTGATTACATAATCTACTTCTTCTTCAGTACTAAATCGACCAAATGAAAATCTTATTGAGCTGTGGGCTAGTTCATCATTAAGTCCTAGCGCTCGTAATACATAAGATGGCTCCAAACTTGCAGAAGTACATGCTGAACCAGATGATACAGCTAAATCTTTCAGCGCCATCATGAGCGACTCACCTTCAATATAAGCAAAACTTACATTTAAAATGTTAGCCACACCATGCTCTAACGAACCATTAAGATAGACTTCTTCAATATCTTTTAATCCATTCCATAAACGAGTTTTTAGTGCTAAAAGACGTGGCATTTCTGTTGCCATCTCTTCTTTTGCTATACGGTATGCTTCACCCATACCCACAATTTGGTGTACCGGTAAAGTACCAGAACGCATACCGCGTTCATGTCCACCACCATGCATTTGGGCTTCAATACGTACTCGCGGTTTACGTCTAACATAAAGTCCACCAATGCCTTTTGGTCCATAGATCTTATGTCCAGAAAACGACATAAGATCAACTTTTAATTTGGTTAAGTCTATCGGTAATTTACCAACACTCTGAGTTGCATCAACATGAAATACAATACCTCTTTCACGACACATTTCACCGATTTTTTCGATATCCTGAATAACACCAGTTTCATTATTAACGTGCATAATTGATACAACAGTTGTGTCATTACGCATCGCTGCAGCCAGTTTATCAAGATCAAGAATACCATTTGATTCTGGTGCTAAATAAGTCACTTCATAACCTTCTCGTTCTAATTGACGACAAGTATCAAGTACTGCTTTATGTTCAGTTTTACAGGTAATAATATGTTTACCTTTAGCATGATTAAAATGAGCCGCACCTTTAATGGCTAAGTTATCTGCTTCTGTCGCACCTGAAGTAAAAACAATTTCACGTGAATCGGCACCAATTAAGTCAGCAATTTGATTTCGTGCAATATCAACTGCTTCTTCTGCTTGCCAACCAAATTTATGTGAACGAGAAGCGGGATTACCAAAAACACCATCGGGTGTTAAATACTGCATCATTTTTTCAGCTACTCTTGGATCTACAGGCGTTGTTGCTGCATAATCCATATAAATAGGTAATTTCATTAATTACTCCCAATTACAAATTCTGTATTTTTAATTAATTCTGTTTTGATGAAGATGACTTTGTCGATTAGAGACGGCTTTCACTTCTTGATTATTAACCAATTCGCTTAAAGTGATGCTGGTCAAAAAATCATTGATTCGTTCACTTAAGTCATTCCATAAGCTATGGGTAAGGCATCTTACACCGTTTTGACATCCGGTATTACCGTGGCATTTAGTCGCATGAACAGTTTCATCAACAGCTTTTACAATTGAGCTAATCGCAATTTGCTCCATACTACGGCCAAGTACATAACCACCACCAGGACCTCTAACACTTGAAACTAAACCATTTTTACGCAATCGCGAAAACAGTTGTTCTAAATAAGATAGTGAGATTTCCTGACGTTCTGAAATATCAGCAAGTGAAACAGGGCCTGATTCTGAATGCAGTGCTACATCTAACATAGCTGTCACTGCATATCGCCCTTTTGATGTCAATTTCATTAATCATTCCCCTATATTTAACAGTAAATATTTTATATATCCTTTACTTTTAGTCAAGTATTTAGTTGACTATTTTAGTGGGAATTAAGTTATCAGTTCTTCATCGACGAAATATACGGGAATATGCTAATCTAATAAGCTAATTTGATACAGGAGTTTAAGAATGAATTTAGTAATACGTTGGTGTTTGATATTAAGCATACTTTGGGCTAGAAGTGTGTTTGCGGAGCCTACTTTGAATGATTTGCGACAAAATTATCAAAAGTGGCAAAATACTTATCAATCATTAACTTTTGATGAACAACAAACATTACTAAAACAATTAAAAAACTATCCACTATACCCTTATGCTGCCGTGCAATTTTTTCAAAATAATATTACAACAGTATCACCACAAGCAGTGAGTGATTTTGCAAAAAAATATCACGATTTCCCATTAACATCGTCATTAACTCAAGCTTATATAACTGAGCTGGCTAATCGCCAAGACTGGAATGCTATTATCACTTTTCCTATAGATAATTCTATTGCCTCTAATTGCCGACAACAGTATGCAAAAATACAGCAACATCAAGACAAATCTGTGTTAGATAATGTCGAATCTCTATGGTTAACGGGTAAAGAATTGCCTTCAGCTTGTGATCCTTTATTAGATGAATGGTCAAAAAGTGGTAAACGCACAGCAAATCTTATTTTGTTACGTATAGAATTAGCTCTGGAAAACAACAATTTAAAATTAGCTCGCCATTTAACTAATTTACTAGATGATAACTATCAAACAACCAAAAATCATTTATTAGCTATTTTTGATAACCCGCGAAAAATAGAAGATTTTTCAAGAAATATTAAAACGAGTACCTTCACCCAAAAAATTGTCTTAGCATCTTACCCTCGGTTAGTTAAAGCTGACAAAAATGCGGCTGCGACATTATTACCACAACTAATTAAAAAACAAAATTTCACTGATGATGAGCAAATTAGATTACAACAAAGTTTAGCCAATAGTTATTTTAGTGATTCAGCAACCGCAGAACAGATCAAATGGCGGGATAATTATATTAGCAAAAGTCACGATTCAACTTTAGTTGAAAAACGCATTCGCATGGCTATTGATGCTAATAATTACAAAGATATTGCACATTGGCTAAAACAATTAACCCCAGAAGATCAATTAAAAGAAGAGTGGCAATACTGGCACGCTCGGGTATTACTCAATAACAATAAAACTAATGAAGCAAAACATATCTTAAAAAGTTTAACTAATAAACGTGGTTTTTATGGAATGGTAAGTGCACAAGCTCTTAATCAACCATATAGTATCAATAATTTATCGAAAAAGATCCTGAGTACAGAAGTCAATACACTAAAAAACAAGTATGACCAGCAACCATATGTGATTAGAATCAAAGAATTAAGATTATTAGGTATGTTAGCGGAGTCAAAACAAGAATGGCGATATGTACTTAAAAACCAAGCAGCAGAAAATGAATATTTAGATTTAGCTAAATACGCTTATCAGAAAGGTTGGGGAGAACTAAGTATACAAGCAACAATATCAGGTAAATTATGGGATAATTGGACTGAACGCCTACCTATCATGTATAAAAACTTATATAATGATGCCTTGAAAGATAAAGCGATTCCATTATCTTATGCTTTAGCAATAACTCGGCAAGAAAGTGCATTTGACACAATGATACAATCTCCAGTTGGAGCCAGTGGTTTAATGCAATTAATGCCAGCAACAGCTAAGGAAACAGCCAAAAAAATCAGTAATATTACCTATTATTCACCAAGCCAACTATTTGAACCGACAACGAATATACAGTTAGGCACTTATTTTTTAAATAGCGTTTATTTACAAAATGATAACAATCGTATTTTATCCTCGGCGGCCTATAATGCAGGTCCTGGCCGAGTAAAAAAATGGTTGAATAATAGTAATGGAAAACTTGATGCTATCGCATTTATTGAAAGTATTCCCTTTAATGAAACTCGAAATTATGTCAAAAGTGTATTAGTTTATGATTATATTTACCAATATATTTTAGGAAATCAACACCCTCATATACTGACAACAAACGAATTTAATAGACAATATTAATGGTGCATTACATGAAAACTAAAGAATGGAACCAAACGGTTGAAATATTACACCAAGCATTTAATAGCGGTTATTCATTAGATATATTGAAATTACTGATGACAGCTGATGAGCGGGATGCATTAATCACAAGAGTTAAAATTGTCCGTTCATTACTGGATGGCTCAATTAATCAACGCCAACTTAAAGAGCAATTGAAAATTGGCATTGCCACTGTGACCAGAGGCTCGAATAGTTTAAAAGAAGCAACTCCTGAATTTAAAGTGTGGTTGGAAAACATTCTATTGAAATCAGATAAATAAAATAATAGTCAATATTTATCAAAACTAGTTAAAGTAGACTATAACAAGTTTGACTGGATATTGACTTCATCATCTGCAACCACAGGAACACAATAATCGCATTCCATAGTATGAATATCTTCAAAACATTTAATCGTATCATCATGATGATTATGATGAATCTCAATTAAACAGCTTGAGGTGCGTAACCGAACTTTCAATGCAGGCATTGCAGCTAAGTGAACTTGAGAAATAAAATCACTGAAATTTTCTAGCGAACCGATATATTTAAAACAAAGATATAAACCACCTTCATTAACAATTGGTTCTATATGCTCAAGATTATTATTATGATCTAAGGCAATTGTATATAAAAGTTCTTGTTCATTAGCATTATCTTTACTTTTCAAGATACGGCTAAAAGCAAAAATCTTATCCGGTAAACTGTCGCTATTGTGAGCATAATGAGATAAATAATTTTGAAAAAACTGCGATCTTAATTTATTTTCTTCATCTAAAATTTGACTCAAATTACAATTATTTTTGTAAGAGATCCCCCAAAAAGTTTGTTTCGGCATATTCACAAATTTAGGCTCAGGTAAAGAAAGTCGATTTTTATTTAATTCAATAGCAGGAGTTAACCCGGTAGGATCCCAAAATTCACCACGACGATAACTTGCTGGTGTTTCATTAAATTGCTTTTTAAAAGAACGAGTAAAAGTTTGCTGCGAATCAAAACGATATTGCATAGCAATATCTAAAATAGGTTTACTTGTCATGCGCAAAGATAATGCCGCATAAGTTAATCTGCGGTGACGAATATAAGTACCAAGTACTTGACCAGTTACTTCTTTAAACATCCGTTGTAAATGCCACTTCGAATAACCTGATTTCTGGGCGACATTATCAATAGATAAGGGTTGCTCCAAATTTTTTTCAATCCAAACGATAAGATCTGAAATAATACTAACTTGATTCATATAACCCCATCATGATGTGAATTGGCAAACATTATGCGATTATGACTTAATCACAGCAATAAGCAAGATGTAAATCGAAAATTTTTTAACAATATGAATGGCTTCCAGCTTGATGTTCGGTAATATCTTTTACGCCTGCCAGTTCAGGGAATTCAGCAAGTAGCTGTTTTTCAATCCCCTCTTTTAAAGTGTAATCGACCATCGAACAACCATTACAACCACCGCCAAATTGTAATATCGCATAATTATCATCGGTTAATTCAACCAAACTCACATGACCACCATGACTAGCTAATTGTGGATTAACCTGTGCTTGAATAACATAATTGACGCGTTCAATTAACGGCGCATCATCGGCAACCTTTTTCATTTTTGAATTCGGCGCTTTCAAAGTTAATTGAGAACCTAATTCATCTGTTACATAATCAATCACCGTTTCCTCTAAAAAAGGAGCGCTAATTTCATCAATATAAATAGCAAAACCTGCTTGTTGTTGTTCTTCTATATCGCTATCTTCTATAGTATCTGCTGGGCAATATGAAACCCCACATTCTGCCGATGGTGTGCCAGGATTAATAACAAAAACCCGAATTTGTGTACCATCAGGCTGATTAGCAAGTAATTTTTTAAAATGTTGTTGCGCTGATTCAGAAATGGTAATAATAGACATAATCCCTCACTTTGACACGATTGACATTAATCATCACTAACATCATCGATAATAGTTGACTAACCTTGTTGGTCATTATAGGGGGTGTTTTAGATTTTACAAGATGGTGCGACATAAACAAACTACCTGAATATAGTTTGCCCCACAATGTTTTAACTGTTGGCTAATGGCATTTATGGTATTGCCGGTAGTAACAATATCATCAATAAGCATTATCGATTGATTGGTTAAATCATCGCGGCAACTAAATAAGGTTTCAACATTGGTCATTCGTTGTTTAAGCGATAGATACTTTTGATCGTGTGCCACTGACTTTCGTGATAACAGATAAGGTTGAAAATCACAATTGAGCCATCTGGCTATTGGTCTCGCTAATAATGCCGCTTGATTAAAACCTCTAGACCAATAACGAAAATGGTGCAATGGAACACAAGTTACAATATCTGGTTTAACCAAACCACTACTCAACCGTCGTTGATACCACGCTAAAAACATTAATCTAGCCAGAGCATTAGTTAACTCAGTTTTTCGATAAAATTTTAAATTTTGGATTAATCTTTTTAACGGTGCCATATATTCTGTTACAGCAATCATTTCATCCCAATAAGGCCGATTATCACGACATCGATAGCAGATTTTGGTTGATAATGAATGAGGAAGACTACATTGATAACAAATCTTATTAAATTTTGGTAAGTTTTTAACACATTGACTACAAATCCCATGATGAGGCAACACTAAAGGCATATTACATAAAATACATCGCATAATGATTCATCGCTTAGCAAAAAATTTTGAGGAACAGGTTTTTTATCTACAAAATATGCTTAAAAATACAAAGAAAATAGAAAATAAACTCACTAATAAAATGAATTATAATAAATAAAAACTATTTTTTATTTATTAATCGCAATATTGGAATCTATCACCCAGAATTTTAGTTAATTAGTCATATTAATCATTTCAATTCATTTAATATTCGGTATAATTTGCCCACTATTTTGGAGTAAGGATTTGTTAAATGAAAAAAATCAAACTATTACTTATATCATTACTATTAAGCCTTTTTTCAACTGTTGCATTGGCTGATAGCAAAGTATTATTACAAACCAGTATGGGCGATATTGAAATTGAATTAGATAGTGAACATGCACCAATTACCACGAAAAATTTTCTTGATTATGTCAATAGCGGTTATTATGAAAATTTAACCTTCCATCGAGTCATTCCTGGATTTATGATTCAAGGCGGTGGCGCTGATGATCAATTAAAATTCAAAGAAACTCAACAAC
The DNA here is from genome assembly GCA_946481345.1 of uncultured Gilliamella sp. Taxonomy (GTDB): domain Bacteria; phylum Pseudomonadota; class Gammaproteobacteria; order Enterobacterales; family Orbaceae; genus Gilliamella. Next base: position 13,881 of record CAMLMY010000039.1, read on the forward strand.
CAATTAAAAATGAAGCCAATAATGGCTTGAAAAACGATCGCGGAACTATCGCAATGGCAAGAACCAATGTTGTAGATAGTGCAACTAGCCAATTCTTTATTAATGTTGTCAATAATGATTTTCTTAATTACCAATCACCAGACCAATATGGTTATGCTGTTTTTGGTAAAGTCATTAAAGGAATGGATGTCGTTGATAAAATTGTTAATGTCGCTACAAAACGCATGGGACCACATCAAAATGTCCCTGTTGAACCAATCTATATTAAAAAAGCAACTGTGATTGAAGATAAACAATAAGTTGTTCTAAAATTAATCAACACTTCAAGTAAACCACCTTAATGATTTAAGGTGGTTTTTTTATTAAATAATAGGATTATTTTTTTAATTTATTACAAGCTCTTTCAAATCCCAGATCACAAGACTGTTTAAAATACTCATTAGCTAAAGATTTATTCTGCTTAATCCCATCACCTTCATCATACTTAAGCGCTAAATTATATTGGGCTGTGGAATTATCTTGCTCCGCTGCTTTTGTATACCAATATATCGCCTTTTGTTTATCTTGCTTTATGCCTTCACCGTCATCATACATACTAGCTAAATTATTTTGGGCGCCTGAATGACCTTGTTCTGCTGATTTTTCATACCAAAATGCAGCTTTAAGTTTATTTGGCTCTATACCTTCATCTTCATCATACATAAGCGCTAAATTGAATTGAGCATTAGATTCACCTTTTTCAGCTGCCTTTGTATACCAATATGCTGCCTTCTGTTTATCTTGTTCTACACCATCACCTTTCTCATACATAATCGCTAAATTATATTGTGCGTTAGATTCACCTTTTTCAGCTGCCTTTGTATACCAATATAACGCCATTTGTTTATCTTGCTCTATGCCGTCTCCTTTATCATACATAAGCGCTAAATTATA
>CAMLMY010000040.1 GCA_946481345.1 uncultured Gilliamella sp.
TGGATTTAACTCATTTAGCGAGCGATCCAGTTGAAATACTCATGACAGTACAACTTGGTGGCGGTACTAATATTGGTTATGCACTAAATTATGCGGAAAAAAAAATAATAAATCCAAGTCGTACCGTCATGGTTGTGGTCAGTGATTTTTGTGAGGGGGTGAATTTAACTAACCTTTATACAACTGTTGCACGCCTTAATGCTAATCGAGTTAAAATGCTAGGTTTAGCTGCATTAGATTACTTGGCAACCCCCGTTTATGATCTGCAAGTAGCCCAAGAACTCGCCAATCGGGGAATGGAAATTGCGGCTTTAACACCCGAACATTTTGCTACTTGGCTTGCAGAGGTGATGAAATGAGTTGGTCTCAAATCTACTTAAATTACGATCAAGATGCTTTGGCTGTCTATGCTAATGTTGGCGTCATTCGACGTGCACTCAAAGATATTGAAGCTAATAAAGTTAAATTAATCGAACACAATCAATCATATTTGATATTTGAGGTTGATAACCAACAAGTCAAACTGACACCACAAGGTATTCAAGCGGCAAAGTGTAGCTGTCCAGCTAGTGATCATTGTAAACACATAATAGCTTCTGTGTTATGGTTACACGAAAATCCACTTATCGATGAATCCAAAGTTACCCCAAATTGTGACACACTTAATCAACCACTTGAATCCTCTAAATCACATAGTGATCCTTTAGCCGAGCTATTAGCAATTGAGAGTAGCCAGTTATTTAAAACAGTGGGCAAAGCCAATATACGACTGGCTTATCAATTACTGTTTGATTGGTTACAAAGCGATGCGGTAACTGTGCAAACTCAGGGCGTTCAACTTCGTATTCAAGTTCCACAAAGTACCACCCCAGTTATTTACACAGCGGGTACGGGCTTTGCTGGCATCATTTCAGAATTACCCGATAAGCAAAAACAGGCCGTACATTTAGCCGTTATTGCTTATCTATTCCAACAAAATCAAAAAAGCTGGCAATGGCCTGAACAGATTATTTCAGAACATCAGCAAAATAATCAGCAAGATCAGCTTTGTGATGATGAAATTATCTTGATAACGCAGATACAAAATCAAATCAATGCGTTAATAACTCATGGGTTGTCGCATGTAAGTACTAGCCAAGCTAACCAATTACAATTGCTTAATATGTCAGCCCGTGCACAAGGTTTACCAAAGTTGGCAGCCATGCTTAGACACTTGTGCCAGTTAGTTGAAATGCAAGCTACGCGGCATTTCGCTATTGAAGAGCAAGATATCATCTTACTTTTAGCTCGCTTAACCGTTCATTTGCAAACAATATTAAATAGCGAAGGTCAACAACTTGTCAATTTACGAGGAAAACAAAAACGCCAATACCAGACCAACCAGCAAACGTTAGATTTATTGCCATTAGGTGCTTATTGGTGGGAAAGTAAAACCGGTGCACAAGGTGCCACTTTTTACTTTTGGAACCCTAACGATAATCAGTATTACCAAACAACGCTAGCCAGATCCAATAAGGCTGACATTAATTTTAATCAATATTCTATATGGCATCGTATTTCATTATGGCAATCAATGCCAAATATATTGATGAGAAAACGATTCTCACTGAATAATCCTCTTCTTGCTGAAGGCAATAACTTATCAAGTACTGGAGCGAGTGTGGTGATAAAATCGATAGGATGGACTGATCTGGATTATCAAGAATTTCGAGCCTTTAATGGTTTTCGAAACTGGAAAGAACTGAGTCGTTATCTAGAAAATAGTGATGTCAGTGACGGCTTGTTTGATCAGGTAATCGCTATTCATATTACCAATACCCAAAAACCGGTATTAGATGAAATTAATCAAAGTTTAATCTGGTGTATAAAAGACAATAAAAACAATGATCTTTTATTACAACTTTTTTGGGATGGAAATTATTCACAGCGCATTGATACGCTAAACCTCTTGCTAAGAACGGCTCATCAACCATTGACAGTATTGGTAAAATGCATAAAAAATGACAGTAATTTAGATCTTGAACCTTTTGCAATCATTTATAAAGAGTCGAAAACCGACCAAATCAACATCGCCAATTTGGATTTTGATTATGAATGGTTATATCCAAAAGGAAAAAATTATAAAGCCTTTGAAGCATCCAAAGAACCGGTATTAAAAAAACAGATGACGCAAATCAATTACCAACAAGATCCTATTGCGACATATATCATCAAACCTACACTGGCATTACTTGAAGCAATCACCAGTTCTGGGCGATTGATCTTATCTAACGCAGATAAACAAAAAATAAACCAATTACAATACCAATGCGATACACTTGGCTTAACTACGTTAAGCCACACCCTAAACAAATTAGCACAAAATCAACCGATAGAAATCAAACATATTCTACAAACAGCCTATCTATGCCAGCTAATGAACAATACACACTATCAATTACCAATAGTAATAAGGGAAGATGAAACATAACCAAAAATCAAACAATACCAACGGATAACGTGATTCAAACAACAGAAAATAGTTTAGAAAAAAATCGCTTATTGAGATTTTGATAAACTATTTTCTTTAATATTCAGATTGAATTATCCAACTCACTAACAAGTGTGACGATTTCCGGCAGAATATCGAGTATTAAAGCTAATTGTTGCATTACCAGTAGATCGCTATTGGTCTGATCGTCATTGATTGAGATTGTTTCAACATATTCGGCAACTAACTGTTTAATGGCTTGATATTCACTGTCTAGTTTTTTATCACTGAGAAGATTAATAATATAAACCGTTAAATCGTCAAACAGGTCAAGGGTTTTGGGGGAGATACTTTTATCTCGATGTGCTCCTAACGTTGATAAATAGCTGATTAGTATATGATTTAGGGTGAGCAGACGAAAGCCTTTATCGATGATTGCCTGATTCATATGAGGCTCTTTAGTCATTAAACTAATTAGTGATGACAAATCGGCGCTGCTATCGTGTGCGGCACGGCGTGCGACGCGATATTGAGGATCATTGGTTTTACCCGATAGATATTGCTGTCCAATTAATGCCAAATAGTGACTGTCGTCATGACAAACACGATCAACTAATTTAGGTAGGTTTCTGAACTTCCAGTCAGGCCAGATAAAACTTACCGCAAGCCAAGCAATAAAACATCCAATTAATGTGGCTATAATTCGTGAAATAGCAACCGATATGCTACTTTCACCAATCAAACTGAAACTAAAGAATACCAATAATGTAATAAACGCAGTGGCATAAGCATATTGGGAATTTTTAAATAAGAAAAACAGCCAGCCAGTTATAATAATGAGCACTAATTGTTCAGGCACACTCGGGAACAAAAAGGTCAACGGAATACCAACTACAATCCCTAAAATAGTCCCAATAACACGCAATTTTAATCGATGTTTTGTAGTGGAATAGTTAGGTTGACACACAAACAAACTGGTTAAGATGATCCAATATCCATGCGATAAACCTGAACAGAGAATTGCCATATATCCTACAAAAAAGACTAAACTCATTCGCACTGCATGGCGAAATAGTGGAGACTTAACGGTCAAATTACGCTTAATTTTAGCAAATAGATCGTGAAAGCTAGTTAGCTCTTCGTCAATCAATTGATTATCTTCTTGCTCTTTAGAGAGGTGCTGTTCAGTATCAATGTTTGTTAGTAGCAGATCGATAGAGAGTAGATTCTGATGCAAATTTTTTAAGGATTTAATCAAAAGCATATCAGCTCTATTGCTGAATTGATATTGAGCGATGGCTTCCTCAAGATAAGTAAAATAGCGTGCAAACAGTGAATCATGTTGATAGGTTTGGTTTAACTTGATAGCTATTGCTAACTGCGTGCAGGCTTTCGCTTGCAAATTTAAAATTCGCGCAAAGCGAAATAGAATATCACTATGTTTAAAATGTTCACTTAATGCTTGATACTGTCCATGTGCTGAACTTGCACGTTCATGAATATCTTGCGCTACAAAATAGTAACTTAGCAGTTTACGAATGTAAGATTGTCCGCGATAACTTTTTAAACGGTTAAATAGAGAGCGCTTTGTGTCATTAAACGCACCAATTAACTGATTATTACTTTCGGTTAATTGCAAGGTTTGCTTTTTAAATCCGTCAGTTTCATCGGGATCGAACATTGCTGCTTTGGCATCCAAATATTGCGCTAACTTCATAAAGCAGATAGAGAGTGACTGTTGAGTCGTGCGAATAGGTTGAATGATTGATTCAATTAGCGATACCACGTTGTACCACAGTGCACCGAGTAATAAAAAACAGGGTAGCGTGAATTTATCATCAAATAAATTATGCCCAAGCATTGTATAAGCAGCAATCAATAACGATCCAAAGGCAATTACTCCATAACGCTGCCCGAGTGACCCCAGCATAATAAAAATAAAGGTAGAAGACACTAGCCCAATCATAAACAGTGCAGGGTAATCAAATAATAACTCGACCGAAAACGTACCCAGTGCAAAACAGAACAACGTCAACACTAGATTAATACAACGGCTGAGTAACCGAGTATCAATCTCAGTTAATCCAGCTGCCACCACACCAAGCGTGAGCGGAATAACCAATGTTGTCTGGCCAAAATACCAAGGCACTAGAGTAGAGCCAGTTAAGCTAATAAGCATGCGGATGCTAAACAGAAGGTTACTGCTGTAAAAGACTTTACGCAAAGTCAAAATAAAAGGATGCACAAATGTTGGTTTTCGTAGAGTTAATAAGATGGAGGGTAGAATACTATATTGTTGACAGTTATTAAAGAGGGTGGAATTTTTTGGTTGAAAATAACAATAACTAATATACATATTATTAATTATTTTAACGTCATCTGAATTGAATGTTTTTCCTTAGATTAATGAATTTGAGTGTTCAAATATGAGTCAATTTTTCTTAGATATTTTTAATAACTTGATAACTCATTACTTATTAAATTTGATAAAGAATCTAAAACGGTATAGACTCCTGAATTATTTTTACAAAAAATCTATTTTCATCTATTATTCATTTTTAATAGAAAATTTTTCATACTTTTGGTCACAAAAAATATTCATGTCTGCGTTGCGCACTCACTGAGAATTATACATTCATCAATTTCAATATAGGGCATTTCGTTGGGTTGTTTAGCTACGTGATAGTTAATTAAGTATTTTATTGAGTAAAAAAGAATCTGAAATGGTATAGACTCCTGAATTATTTTTACAAAAAATCTATTTTCATCTATTGTTTATGGGATTTTAAAAAATCTTTTAATGCTTTTGGTTACAAAAATATTCATGTCTGCGTCACGCACTCACTGAGAATTATATATTCATCAATTTCAATATAGGGCATTTCTTTTTGCTATTTTGTTACACATGATAGTTAATTAAGTATTTAATTGAGTAAAAAAGAATCTGAAATGGTATAGACTCCTGAATTATTTTTACAAAAAATCTATTTACATCTATTATTTATGGGATTTTAAAAAAAATTTTAATGTTTTTGGTTACCAAAAATATACATGTCTGCGTCACGCACTAACTAAGAATGATATATTTAGCAATTTCAATATAGGGCATTTCTTTGTGTTGTTTAGTTACGTGAAAGTTAACTAAGTATTTAATTGGGTAAAAAAGAATCTGAAACGGTATAGACTCCTGAATTATTTTTACAGAAAATCTATTTTAATCTATTATTCATTTTTAATAGAAAATTTTTCATACTTTTGGTCACAAAAAATATTCATGTCTGCGTTGCGCACTCACTGAGAATTATACATTCATCAATTTCAATATAGGGCATTTCTCTGGGTTGTTTAGCTACGTCAAAGTTAATTAAGTTTTTAATTGAGTAAAAAAGAATCTGAAACGGTATAGACTCCTGAATTATTTTTACAAAATATTATATTTACATCTATTATTTATGGGTTTTTAAAAAAATTTTTATGCTTTCGGTTGAAAAACATCCATGCCCGTGTTGAATAGTGATTGATAATTATATATATTTATTCAAAATCTTGTTATAGGTCAAAAAAATGGCTTATTATCGGTATCAAGCGCGGATAATCTACGTTAAGATAATAAGCTAGCAATTAATTACCAAGGAAAAACGTTTATGACGACTGAAGAAATGACAACACTTGATAAAATCAAAAAGCAGATTGCTGAAAATCCTATCCTTTTATATATGAAAGGTTCGCCAAAATTGCCAAGTTGTGGCTTTTCGGCTCAAGCAGTGCAGGTTTTATCTCAATGTGGCGTGCCGTTTGCTTATGTAGACATTTTACAGAATCCTGACATTCGTGCAGAACTACCAAAATTTGCTAACTGGCCTACTTTCCCACAATTATGGGTTGAAGGTGAATTAGTAGGAGGATGTGATATTATGATCGAAATGTTCCAAACTGGTGAGCTGCAAACGCTAATTAAAGAAACAGCGGAAAAGCATCCAATTTAGGATAGTTTTTCTCGACTTAATTTAGATTCAAAGGTCATTTAAGAGCGCATATGCGCTCTTTTTATTATTCTGTTTGTTGATCGGACTCTGGGCTTAATTGTTCACCATTCAACTCATTATCTAACTCTGCTTGTGGTGATATATCAGCAAGCGGCCATCCTCCTAACCGTTTATATCGATTAACAATTTCACAAAATAAAATAGCCGTTTTTTGGGTATCATAGAGTGCTGAATGGGCTTGTTTGTGGTCAAAAGGGATTTTTGCCGCTTCACAGGCTTTAGCCAAAACCGTTTGTCCAAATATTAAACCACATAGGGATGCGGTATCAAAGGTTGCAAATGGATGAAATGGATTACGTTTTATTCCTGCTCGCTCTGCGGCTGTCATTAAAAAACTATGATCAAAGTGAGCATTGTGAGCAATAATTACCGCACGGTTACAATCGTTTGCTTTTATACCCGCTCTTACCATTTTGAAAATTGCTTCAATTGCAATTTTCTCATCCACTGCGCCACGTAAAGGATTATTGGGATCAATCCCATTAAATGCCAGCGCGGTAGGCTCTAAAATTGCATCAGCAAATGGATTGACATTAAATTGTAAGGTTTGATCAGGCTCAATCCAGCCATCTTTATTCATTTTTAACGTAATGGCGGCGATTTCTAAAATTGCATTTTGTTTTGGATCGAAGCCAGATGTTTCGATATCAATCACTACAGGATAAAAACCCCGAAAACGTTCACATAATTTTGCGTTTGGCACAATAGTTATCTTATTTGTTAAAAAATGAAAATTATTATGCCAGTTTTTAATGTATTCGCCTAGTTTTACCTTTACTGAAGTACTTTCCTAAATCAAACAAATGGTACGCATTGGTTAAATCAATTAACATCTTTGCATATGAATCAATTTTCGTTTAGATCGTTCAATATCTTTGATCCATTGAGCATTTAAACGTTTGGTATGTTTGGGTAGGTAACTCAAACGATGCTCTATGATTTGTAATACATGATTTGCTTTATCAATTTGGTTCCAGCCAATTAAGGTCTGTAAGTAAAATGAAATTGCTTCTAAACTCGGGAAATAGCTAATTAAATTTTCTAATTCTTTTTTAGCTTGATCTCTTTCGTTAAGTGAAACCAAAACTCTAGCATAGAGTAAATGACATTCATCAGAATTATAATTGGGATTTTTTTCACTTAAAAAATTTAACGTCTCTTTTGCTTTTGTATACTGATGATCCATAAATAACGCAAAAGCATATTGCATTAAAATATCGGGTGAGGTTGCATTATTACCAGTTAATGCTTGTTGGTAGTATGTCAAAGCTTCATCAGCTCGATTATTGTCAACCAATGCTTTGCCTAAATTGATTCGTGTTTTGGTGGTTTGTGATGCTTCATATTTTTTTTGGGCTTCAAGTAATTGGCGCTCAGGATCCTGTGTTTTAAGTAGTTTTGTTTCAATTTGGTAACCAACTGGCGTCGAGCGTAACTTAGGAAAAAAAATGACAGCAAAATAGATCAAACTGCCTAAAAATGGCACCAAAAATAATATATAAATCCAATATCTACCCTGTTGAGTACGAATTGCATGGAATACAAAAAATAATGCAATAACGCTACTTAATCCAATTCCTAAAAATGGCACAATAATATCCTTTTAGTGAATGTACATAAAACAGCATAACTTGACACGGCGTTAAGTCTAAATAAACTTTCATAATTTAGCAATATTAGCTATAAACAAATGTTTAGGATTTTTGTAAATGTCAGAAGATTAAATAACTTAAGGTCACTTAATAAAATATATTGGTGAGATAATTGACAAAAGTGATTATAATTATTAACTATCACTTCTTTTAATAAGATAGATAAAATGCATCGTAATGAACTTGAACAAATAATTAATAATGAATTGCAAATAAGTCGATACCGAGACTATGCACCCAATGGATTGCAGGTACAAGGTCGAAATGAGGTTAAGAAAATTGTTACAGGCGTTACGGCTTGTCAATTATTGTTAGATAAAGCTGTGGAATTGCAAGCTGATGCCGTGCTGGTACATCATGGTTTTTTTTGGAAAAATGAACCGCAAACCATTACGGGCATAAAATATCGACGAATAAAAACGCTTTTGTCACATGATATTAATTTGTACAGTTATCATTTGCCATTAGATGGGCATCTTGAATTGGGTAATAACGTTGAACTGGCGAATTTGTTGGATATCAAGGTTGATAAACACGATGATATAACCGATTTCATGTTCACAGGTTCCTTAAACAATCCACTTACAGCCTTACAGTTTAAACAACAATTAGAGCAAGTATTACATAATGGTAAACCCCAAGTGTTGTTTTGTGGTGATAATGCACCGCAAATCATTAAGCGTATTGGGTGGTGCAGTGGTGGTGGGCAAGACTTTATTGAGCAAGCAGCTCAACTTGGTTGTGATGCATTTTTTACAGGTGAAGTATCCGAGCGCACTATTCATATTGCCCGTGAATATGGTATTAATTTTTATGCAGCAGGTCATCATGCCACCGAACGTTATGGGATAAAAAAGTTAGGTGAGTGGTTAGCAAGTCACTATGGCTTGCAATGTATTTTTATCGATATCGATAATCCAGCGTAACAAAAGTTGAATTTAACTTAGAAATAACGCATACTTATTCGTAGTTTTTATAATCTTCAAAGCTGTTTTGAAAACAGATAATATGAGAGGTCATTTTATGTTTACAGGAAGTCTGGTCGCCCTTATTACACCAATGGATTCAAAAGGAAATGTAGACCACGTAAGCTTAAAAAAATTGGTCGAATATCATATTGCTAATGGTACATCAGCTATTGTTTCTGTTGGAACAACTGGTGAATCAGCAACGCTCGATCATAATGAGCATATTGATGTTATTAAGCGCACCATCGATTATGCTGATGGTCGTATTAATATCATTGCAGGAACAGGCGCAAATGCGACCAAAGAAGCAATTGAATTGACTAATAAAGTTGAAAATATTGGTGTAATCGGTTGTTTAACTGTGGCTCCTTATTATAATAAACCAACTCAAGAAGGTATGTATCAGCACTTTAAAGCCATTGCTGAAAGTACCGAATTACCTCAAATCCTATACAATGTACCAGGCCGTACTAGTAGTGACATTAAACCCGAGACAGTCGGACGTTTGTCAAAAATTAAAAATATCGTTGCTTTAAAAGATGCTACCGGTGATCTTTCTCGCGTTTATAAAACCCGAAGATTAGTCGGTGATCAGTTCAAACTTTTAAGTGGTGATGACGCAACTTTCTTAGATTTTATGATTTTAGGTGGAGATGGCGTCATTTCAGTTACGGCTAATGTTGCAGCAAAACAGGTTGCAACGGTTTGTAAATTAGCTGCAAATAATCAAATTCAAGAAGCACGAGCGGTAAATGACAGTCTATTAGCACTTCACAACAATTTGTTCATTGAGCCAAATCCAACACCAGTGAAATGGGCGTGTACTCGATTAGGTTTAATAGACAATGGTACAATCCGTTTACCAATGATATCGCTGTCTGAATCTTCAATTCCAGCGGTAGAGCAAGCATTAAAAGATGCTAATTTACTGTAATTTATTTTCATACAACTATTAATTTAAAAGCAGATATCTATGTTTGATAAAACTATATTGCATAATTATGTCGTAAAAAAAACCGCTATTTTGACGGCTATCGTTTCTCTATTCCTTGTAGGGTGTGGTAGCGATCAAAATTATAAGCGTGAAATTGATGGTAATGAAGATTATTTAAACTCACCTGCTTTAAAGCCTTTAATTGTTCCCAAGGGTATGACAATACCAGCAGAAGTGGCTGATTTTTATATTTATAAACTTGATTCTAAGGGTAATTTAGGTAAACAAGTTGATATTCGAGCACCTGTTGTACCTATTCCAACCGTTTCTGATTCCTTTGTTATTTATAATAATGGTGTCGTTACTTTTAATTCACCACTCAGTGCTGATGTTTGGAATAAAATTCCAAATACTTTAAACAACAAAAATATTCCTATAAGTAGTAGTGATAATTTAACGATAAAAACAGGCAAAGCTTTTGTTGTTCGAGCGGATGAAACTCAAACAGCGGAAGCTTCGTTTACTTTTAAACGTAAAATTGTTGGTGATACCCAAACTATTACACTTAGCTTGGATTCGTTAGCTCGTGGTGCTGAAGATATCTCTTCACAACCAATTGAAGTTCAGCGTTATGTTGTCGGTTTATTTAATTCATTAATGGATGATATTGCTCCGCAATCTTTTCGAGAACCACAAGTGAAAGATTCAAACGAGAATGAAGCGAAAAAAGGAGCTAATAAAGATACTGAGTCCATGAAAAGGATTAAAGAAGATCTTAAAGATCAGATCCGCGGAAAGTGATAAAACAGTTTTATTTTGTGGATATGAAAATTTATAACTTTCTAATTCACAATAACTTTAATTCATAGTGTGGCTTGAAATTTGTAGCTTTTATGACTCGATCTTAGCTATAAACTGATACCCAGTTGCTATTTATGCTTAAAAAAGTAATAGCAAAAATAGTAGCAATGAGTTTGAATTTAAGGAGCGCGTAGCTCCTTAATTATTTGTTGGCAAATTGATATAAGGTTATAAACATGAAAAAGTTGGATGAGCTTTATCGCGGTAAAGCAAAAACTGTTTACGCAACAGACAACCCTGAGTTATTAATATTGGAATTTCGTAATGATACTTCTGCTTTTGATGGTTTACGTATTGAGCAGTTAGATCGTAAAGGAATGGTCAATAATAAATTTAACTTTTTTATTATGACTAAACTACGTGACGCAGGTATACCAACTCAAGTTGAAGCCTTGTTGTCGGACAACGAAGTTTTAGTAAAAAAACTCGATATGGTACCAGTTGAATGCGTCGTTCGTAATCGTGCTGCAGGTTCTTTAGTTAAACGCTTAGGCGTTGAAGAAGGTAAAGTACTGAATCCTCCAACGTTTGAATTATTCCTAAAAAACGATGCACTGCATGATCCTATGGTCAACGAATCTCACTGTAAAGCTTTTGGTTGGGCGACAGATGAGCAATTAGCTACGATGAAAGAACTCAGCTTTAAAATTAACACTATTTTGACAGATATATTTGATAAAGCAGGTTTAATTTTAGTTGATTACAAACTTGAATTTGGGTTATTCAAAGGGGAAATCACTTTAGGTGATGAGTTTTCACCTGACGGTTGCCGTCTATGGGAAAAAGAGACATTGAAAAAAATGGACAAAGACCGTTTTCGACAAGGTTTAGGTGGGGTTATTGAAGCTTATGAAGAAGTGGCAACACGAATTGGTGTTCCGTTGTAATGTTTGCGCAGTTTGATATTTCTTTTTTTCTACTTTTAGGTCTCGCAGCACTGTGTTATTTAACTCATAATAACACAGTGACTTTTGCAGTACTCTTACTGCTAATGTTTAAACTTACACCGTTAGCGGCTTACTTTCCATTTTTAAATAAATATGGTTTAACTATTGGTATTGTGATCCTAACTGCTGCTATGATGGTTCCGTTAGCCGATGGTTCATTAAAAGTCGCAGATATTTTAAAATCATTCACCACATGGCAATCTCTCGTTGCCATAGCTGTAGGCATTTTAGTGTCATGGCTAGGTACTCGTGGCATATCGTTAATTGGTGCTCATCCTACTATTGTTAATGGTTTAATCATTGGCACACTTATAGGTGTGGCGTTTTTCAAAGGCGTTCCTGTCGGACCTCTCATTGCCGCTGGCATATTGTCACTGTTGATTGGTAAAAATTAACTCATGTCATGCCTTAAAAGCACACGAACATTATGGGTGTTACAGGGTGAAGCAACACAATTATTTGAGCAACTTAATCACACCATAACGACAAATTTTGGCGATTGGATAACCGTTACCAGTCAGCCAAATGTGCCTGACTTTTTGCCAAATACTCTTTTACCTACCAAAACCAAACAGCTATTAGGGCAAGAGTATCTGCATGCAATATTTGATGCGACAATAGGATTTAATCTTGATGCGTTTGCAATGTTAACCGGTACATTGGTTAAAGGTAGTCTGCTGATTTTATTATTACCGAAGCAACTTGAAACTTGGCAAGACCAAGATAGTTTACGCTGGAATGAAGCCAATATCCCCATTACTGTGCCGAATTTTGTAAATCATTTGCTAAAAACACTTGCAGAATTTGATATAGCAATTGAGCACACTGTCTTATCATCACGCAGTAATCTGCCATTATCAACATTGTCGGACATCGACACGCAAGCTTGCGATTTAACTCAGCAGCAAATGACGTTACAAAAATTATTGAACAGTAAACAAAACATCAATGTCGTTATTGCTAAACGCGGTCGTGGTAAATCGGCTTTGGCAGGATTATATAGTCATAAAAAGAACTGTATTGTGACTGCACCGAATAAAGCGGCACTCAATAGCTTTTTTGTCTTTGCTAACTCAAATACTCCGTTTTATGCGCCTGATGAGTTAATCGCTTGGCAACATAACGATTTTGCTGATTATTTAATTATTGATGAAGCAGCCATGATACCGCTTCCCATGCTTGAACAATTACTGCATTTAGCTAAGACTAAAAACAGTCGAGTATTACTCACTACCACTGTTGAAGGATACGAAGGTACAGGGCAGGGTTTTTTATTAAAATTGCTCGAAAATAGATCATATCAGTTTTTTTATCTTGATAACCCCATCCGTTGGCAAACGGGTGACAAATTAGAGTTATTTTGCGATCGGTTATTGTTAAATGGAATATTGGAAGAGAAAGAAAACCAAATAGCAATTGATTCATCCATAAACTACAGTAGACTCGATCGACATAATATAAACGCGTTAACATCGATCTTTTACCTTTTAAAAAGTGCTCATTATCAAACCACATTAGTCGATTTACGGCGCCTTTTTGATGCGCAAAATTTATCGGTTTGGCAAGCCATGGTCAATAATGACTTATCCCTAAATCATCCAATAACAACTCAACAGATCGCTGCGGCAATTACGTTAAATGAAGGCAATTTATCCGATTCACTCATTGAGCAAGTGTGGCTTGGTACGCGCCGTCCTAAGGGTAATTTAGTCGCGCAATCATTAGTTGCTCATGCAGGTGAAAAACTGGCAGCCAAATTACGCTCGGTACGCATCAATCGTATTGCGGTGATTGACTCTTATCGTCGACAACATGTTGCTAAAAAACTAGTACAGACGATATACGATCAAGCTTATCACCAAAATATCGATTATTTATCGGTGAGCTTTGCGTACAGTCAGCCTAATTATCAATTTTGGATGGCATGTGGGTTTAATTTGGTGCACGTTAGTAGCCATAAAGAGACCCGTAGCGGCAGTTATTCCGTAATGGCGATTAAACCTTTAACGCAGTTAGGACAGCAATTATCTGATCAATTGCAACAGAAACTTGTACGCAATGCTTACTGGCTTAAAGATATTATCGAATTACCGTTTAACGATATGATTACTTTTGATAATAATCAATCCTTAACTGCACAAGACTGTAGTGAATTAGCTGGTTTTTGTGATTACTATCGTCCATTTGAAGCGACTTATCCTGCACTTTGTCGATTAAATCTTTATGCACATCAACATCAGCAATACTTAACATTGCCAATCTTATCAGCCTTAATTGATAGCAAAAATAATCAGATGGATGTTATTAATCGTTATCAATTAGCGGGAAAAAATGCGTTAATGCAAGCCATCAAACACGAAGTTAAAACTTGGTTAGCGAATAATCAACGGACTTGAATACTAAAATAATGCAATAGTAAATAAAATAGCCAGTAAATATAATTAAACGTTATTGAGCTTAGTAGGCGGTATGTTTAAAATATCGCACTGTTTATTTAAAACGATATATTAATGTATTACCAGTTTATACCTACTTGAGGTATTGACTGACTTGTAAATAAAAAGGAACCAAATGTGACGTCTAATCAATTAGATAATAATACCCAGCATCGACATTCCCACACGCAATCACGCCCGAAAAATTATCAAGCTAGAAATGGGTTTGAATATTTTTTTAAAGGTTGGTCGTTAGCTTTTAGTCCAGGTATTAAGAAATTTGTTTTTTTACCTTTACTTGCCAATATTGTATTAATGTCGGCGCTGTTTTAT
>CAMLMY010000041.1 GCA_946481345.1 uncultured Gilliamella sp.
AAATCATTTCACGTAAAACCCCATCACAAGGCATGTGAAAACGGTGATAATTTTTTGGTGAAAGGTAGGTGGTTGCATAAGAGCCATTTTTAAAGAATTTAATCATATCGGAATGGCAAGCAAGGAGTGATTCTAAAGAATAATAATGTCCTTTTGCTTGTAATAATAAATTATCTTGAATCGTACCAAATTGGCTAATAGTCCCATCAGCAGGCATAACGATAGAGTTAACCGCGCTATCAATTGGGCGTGCATCTTCTTTTAGTTTACGTGCAAAAAAATCATTGAAAGTTTTATAGTCTTCGGCATTTTCTAATTTTGCTTCACTTAGATCTATTTTATACAGTTTCATAAAGCCCTGAATTATCCAAGTAGTAACTTTACCTAATTGCTTTTTAGCCAGCCAACCAAATAACGAGGTTAATAACTGTTTAGGAAGAAGATACTGAATAATTGCTTTTAACTGATTTGACATGGATTACTCTCAAATTTTGTATAAAAGAATCATTATACCAATAATTTATTGGAATGTATAAAACCCTTAAAATCGGCAATTTGTGTGATAGATCACACTTAGTTTAAAAATTTTGCCAATATCTATTAAACAATGGCAATCAATTAAAAGTCTCCATATTTACTTCTATCTAAACTATTACCATTAATAAAACTAAGGGCAGTGTTAATGGAAGATAGATATATTGTAGCAATAGACTTAGGGGCATCCAGTGGTCGGGTAATGCTGTCATGCTATCAACAGCAAAATCAAAAAATAACGCTTGAAGAGATTCACCGATTTAATAATGGATTTAAAGCGATAGGTAATCATTTTTGTTGGGATTTAGTTTATCTGGAACAACAAATATTAATCGGTCTAAATAAAATTATTCAGCAAAATATCAAAATTGATAGTATTGGCATTGATACTTGGGGGGTTGATTATGTATTGCTTGATAAAAATGGACAAGTAGTTGGCCCCACTTACGCTTATCGTGATCACCGAACAGATAATATCATGTCACTTGTGCAATCAGATTTGGGCACAGAAACGATTTATCAAAAAACAGGTATCCAATTTCTTACTTTTAATACGCTTTATCAACTCAAAGCGATGATGATTGAACATCCCGTTTGGTTATCACAAGTAACCGATTTAGTGATGATCCCGGATTATCTAATTTATAGGTTAACTGGCCAATTAAATCGCGAATACACTAACGCCTCTACCACTCAATTAGTTAATGTTGCTACTCATGACTGGGATGATGACTTGCTCAACTATTTAGGTGTTCCGCGTAAATGGTTTGGTGAAATTACTCAACCTGGTAATCAAGTTGGAATGTGGCGGGCGCCAACAGGCGATCAAATTCCTGTCATAGCCATTGCTAGCCATGATACGGCTAGTGCAGTTATTGCCGCACCCATTACCGATAAAAATAGTGCCTATTTATGTTCTGGTACGTGGTCATTAATGGGGATTGAATCAAAACAATCGTTTACTGGGCAACAAGCATTAAACGCCAATATTACCAACGAAGGTGGCGTTGATGGGCATTATCGGGTATTAAAAAACATAATGGGACTTTGGTTATTCCAACGAATCTGCGCTGAATACGAAGTTAAGGATATCACCTCATTAATTCAATTAGCACAACAAGAATCCCCATTTGCCTACATTATCAACCCAAATGATTCTCGTTTTTTAAATCCTCAATCAATGACAGAAACCATTAAACAAATTTGTTTAGAAAATTACGGTCATGCGCCTGAACGTTTATCAGAGTTAGTACGATGTGTTTTTGACAGTTTGGCTCATTTATATCGTGATGTAATTAAAGAATTGGCAACGATCACAAATGAACAAATCAATACGTTACATATCGTTGGAGGTGGCTGCCAAAACACTTTTTTAAATCAGTTATGTGCCAATCTTTGTCAAATCAATGTTACGGCTGGGCCAATTGAATCTTCAGCACTCGGGAACGTGGGTTATCAATTGATTTCGTTAGGCGCTATTAAAAATGTCAAAACTTTGCGTCAGATCATTGCTCAAAATTTTGATACCAAATACTACTATCCAAACAATAGTTAATTAATAAAAAAATTATATATCTTATAAAGGAGTATTCCATGAATGTAGTTGAAAATGCATATCAAATTGCCAAATCAAGATTTGCTGAAATAGGTGTAGACACTGATGCCGCCATTGCCGCTATGGCTCGCTTGCCAATTTCAGTACATTGCTGGCAAGGTGATGATGTGGCTGGTTTTGAAAAGCAAGAGGGCGAATTAACCGGAGGTATTCAAGCAACTGGAAATTATCCTGGCAAAGCTCGTAGTGCTGATGAACTCCGCTTAGATTTAGATAAAGCATTTAGTTTAATTCCTGGACCTAAACGTCTGAACTTACATGCCTGTTACCTAGAAGCCGATCACAAAGTTGATCGTAATGAGATCAAACCCGAACATTTTGCCAATTGGGTTAAATGGGCGAAAAAACAACAAATTGGTTTAGACTTCAATCCTACTTACTTTTCGCATCCATTGAGTAATGACGGGACGTTAACTCACACTAACGACCAAATCCGTCAATTTTGGATCGATCATGGCAAAGCGTGTCGTAAAGTATCAGAATACTTTGGTAAAGAGTTAGGTACGCCATCAATTATGAACATCTGGTTACCAGATGGAATGAAAGATATTACCGTTGACAAATTTGGACCAAGACAACGTCTAGTCGAATCTATTGATGAGATTATTAGTGAAAAAATCGATCCAAAATATCACATTGATGCAGTCGAAAGTAAATTATTTGGTATTGGTTTAGAATCATATACTGCGGGCTCAAACGAATTTTATTTAGCTTATGCCACCTCTCGTAAAACGGCATTATGTTTAGATGCTGGCCATTTCCATCCAACAGAAGTTATTTCAGATAAGATTTCGGCTGTTATGCCATTTGTTGAACATCTTTTACTACACGTCAGCCGTCCGGTACGTTGGGACAGCGATCATGTCGTGTTATTTGATGATGAAACTCAAAATATTGCTAGTGAGATCATTCGTAATAAATTGTTCGATCGTGTTCATATCGGCTTAGACTTTTTTGATGCCTCCATCAACCGAATTGCTGCTTGGGTAATTGGTACTCGCAATATGAAAAAATGTCTATTAAAAGCTCTATTAGAACCGACAGATAAACTCAAACAATATGAACATAACCGTGATTTTACTTCCCGTTTAGCATTATTAGAAGAACAAAAATCACTGCCTTGGCAAGCGGTTTGGGACAAATATTGTCAACTTAATGATGTCCCAGTAGGGCAAGCATGGTTAGACGAAGTTCGTCAGTATGAACAACACGTATTAAGTCAACGATAATAAAGGTGATAACTATGCAACAAATACAATCTTCATGGTTTGTACAAGGCATGATTAAAGCAACCTATGACATGTGGTTAAAAGGTTGGGATGAACGTAATGGCGGTAATGTAAGTCTGCGATTATTGGAAAGCGATATCATATCTTTTAAAAACGATTTTTATCAAAACCCACGCCATGTAACGCTTACTCAAGATGTAAGCAAATTAGCCAATCAATACTTTATTGTTACAGGTTCGGGTAAATTCTTTCGTAATGTGATTTTAGATCCCGCTGATACTTTAGCGGTTGTAAAAATTGACGAACAAGGCAAAGGCTATTACATCATGTGGGGGTTGATTAATGGTGGATTGCCAACTTCAGAATTGGCAGCACATTTGCAATCACATATTGTCCGAATTGAGAAAAGTCAGGGTAAAGATCGTGTCATTATGCACTGCCATGCGACCAATTTAATTGCGTTAACCTATGTGCTTGAACTTGATACTGCGGTCATTACCCGCTTGTTATGGGAAATGAGTACCGAATGCTTGGTGGTCTTTCCTGACGGCGTTGGAGTGGTGCCTTGGATGGTGCCGGGCAAAGATGAAATTGGTTATGCAACTGCGCAAGAAATGGCAAAACACACTTTAGTACTTTGGGCATTTCATGGCGTTTTTGGCACAGGACAAACGTTAGATGAAGCCTTTGGCTTAATTGATACGGCTGAAAAATCAGCGGAAGTATTAGTTAAAGTATTATCGATGGGCGGCAAGAGACAAACCATTACGACAGAGCAATTTAGACTACTTGCTCAACGGTTTGATGTTACCCCTTTAGAGGATGCTTTAAAACAATAAATAAGCTTAGTAAAAATAGCCTAATTAATATTGTTTAGATATAAGGATACAAATATGGGTAGTTCGATTTTTCTAGGCATTTTTTGGCACTTTGTGGGTGCCACTTCTGCTGCTTGTTTTTATGCACCATTAAAAAAAGTGCAAAACTGGTCATGGGAAACGATGTGGTCAATAGCCGGTCTGTTTTCTTGGATTATTTTACCATGGTCTATTAGCTACTTTTTATTACCCGATTTTTGGGCTTATTATGGTTCATTTGGTTCACAAATATTGATACCCGTTTTTCTATTTGGCGCAATGTGGGGAGTGGGTAATGTCGGCTATGGCCTTACCATGCGTTATTTGGGGATGTCGATGGGAATCGGTATCGCAATTGGTATTACCTTAATTGTTGGTACTTTGATGACGCCGATTTTACAAGGAAAATTTGGGGAACTGGTTGCTTCGACTGGCGGTAAAATGACATTACTAGGCGTTGCTGTCGCAGTTGTCGGGGTTGGTATTGTTACTTATGCTGGACTTTTAAAAGAGAAAACCCTTGGAGTACAAGTCGTCGATTTTAACCTTAAAAAAGGGTTATTGCTGGCTATTATGTGTGGTATTTTTTCAGCCGGTATGTCATTTGCCATGAGTGCAGCTGTACCTATGCACACAAAAGCGGCTGAATTAGGTGTTGATAACCTTTATGTTGCACTACCAAGTTATGTTGTCATTATGGGTGGCGGAGCGATTGTTAATCTTGGTTTCTGTATTACACGCCTCTGTATTAAAAAAGATCTGTCATTCAAACAAGATATTTCTGTTGCAAAATCATTACTCATCAGTAATGTACTTTTTGCCATATTGGGTGGTGTAATGTGGTATTTCCAATTCTTCTTTTATGCATGGGGACATGCCAATATCCCAACCGAATATGGTTTTATGAGTTGGATGTTACATATGAGTTTTTATGTATTATGTGGTGGCATCGTTGGATTAGTATTAAAAGAGTGGCTTGGTACTGGTACAAAACCAGTAAGAGTTCTTTGCATTGGTTGTTTGGTGATTATTGTTGCTGCCAATATTGTTGGTTTAGGCATGGCAAATTAATTTGAAGGAAAAAATTATGTCTTATCGTATGATTCTAAATGAAACGTCATATTTTGGCGCAGGTTCAATTGTTCACATTGTGGATGAAGTAAAAAAACGAGGTTTTAAAAAAGCTTTGGTTGTAACGGACAAAGATCTTATTAAATTCAATGTTGCGACCAAAGTTACAAAATTATTGGATGACAATGGTTTGAGTTATCAAATTTTTGATGATGTCATACCTAATCCTACGATTGGTGTAGTACAAAAGGGCGTTGAAATTTTCAAACAATCGGGTGCTGATTATCTAATCGCGATTGGTGGCGGTTCACCACAAGATACTGCTAAAGCAATTGGCATCATTATTAATAATCCTGAATATTCCGATGTCCGCAGTTTAGAAGGCGTTGCACCAACTAAAAAACCGGCGGTTCCAACCATCGCCATACCAACTACAGCCGGAACTGCTGCTGAAGTAACGATCAATTACGTTATCACAGATGAAGAGAAAAAACGCAAATTTGTTTGTGTTGATCCGCATGACATTCCAGCAGTTGCCATTATTGATTCCGATATGATGGCGAGCATGCCTGCAAGTTTAAAAGCAGCAACGGGGGTTGATGCGTTAACTCATGCTATCGAAGGGTATATTACTAAAGGTGCATGGGAACTCTCTGACATGTTCCATCTAAAAGCGATTGAAATCATTTCACGTTCACTGCGTGATTCGGTTAAAGGCGTCGAAAAAGGGGGGGAAGAGATGGCACTTGGGCAATATATTGCTGGCATGGGCTTTTCAAACGTTGGTTTAGGCCTTGTCCATGGTATGGCTCATCCTCTAGGCGCATTTTATAGTACACCGCATGGTGTGGCAAATGCAGTTTTGCTCCCTCATATCATGGCTTACAATGCTGATTTTACTGCTGATAAATTCCGTGATATTGCTAAGGCAATGGGGGTTGTTGGCACTGAAAGTATGAGCATTGAGAAAGCCAGACAAGCCGCTATTGATGCCGTAAAACAACTTAATCAAGATGTGGGTATTCCAGCTAATTTGAAAGCAATTGGTGTGAAACGTGAAGACATCCCTGCACTTGCAAAAGCTGCTTTTGATGATGTATGCACGGGCGGTAATCCTCGTGATACAAATGTTAGTGAAATTGAACAACTTTATCATGCTATATATGAATAAAACATTCATCCGTTAATAACGTCGAGATAGGTTAGATGATATTTATTTAATCTATCTTGTTATTTATAAATAAGATTAAAAGGAGTGATCATGTTAAGAAAAGCGACAATCATGCAAGTACATCCAGATAAACATGCGGAATATAAAAAAAGACACGATGAAATATTTCCGGAGTTGGTCACAGAACTCAAAGCTCACGGTGCGCACAACTATTCGATCTTTTTGGATACTAAACGCAGTTTACTTTTCGCATATGTAGAAATTGAATCCCAAGAGCGTTGGGATGCGGTTGCTAAAACTCAAGCTTGTCAAAAATGGTGGGCATTTATGCAAGATATTATGCCAAGTAATGTCGATAATAGCCCAATAAGTGAAGAGTTATTACCCGTATTTTACCTCAATTAATGTGTTGCTCTCTTTTACTGATTTAAAAGAGAGTTGACTTTAACAATCTATTTTAATTCTATAAATTTATATTTTTATTAATCTTATCTTTGAATTTTGCTCGATATTGGGATGGTGTTTGTTGCGTCTCTTTTTTAAAAACTACAGAAAAATAGTTACTATCATCATAACCACATTCTGATGAAATCATACTGATCGAGTATTGAGTATTTCGCAGTAATGACATCGCATTACATAAACGACGTTTTTGCAGATACTCATTAATGGTCAAGCCAGTTTGGCTTTTAAATAAACGACTAATCGAACGTTTAGCAATATGATTTTGTTTGCAAAACATCTCTAAATTAAATGAACTGCCAATATTGTTATGCAGTGTTGTAAAGAGCAGATCCAACTGATGAGTTGCTGTAGGGGATTGTTCATTAGGAACTTGCTTGATTCTATCTAACAAAATCAATAACTGTAAAAATAACGCTTCGGACAAATGCACTGAAGCTAAATTATTTTTTTTTGATTCTAAGGTTAATTGATCAACTAACGGCGAGAGCTGCTTAATAAATGAAGGATTAATACGCCAAACGCGTTCCGTATGTTTAGCATTATGTTTAGGAAGATATTTTTCAATTATTGTTGATAAAAAAAGCGTTTCTCGCAAATATAATATATTAAACAATTTAAGATTATTTACTGATTCATAACCATGAAGATCTTTAGGATTAATATATAAAATATCGCCACTGGTAATAGGATAAATATAATCATTCCAATGATGCAAACCATTACCCGAACAGACAATGACAATTTCATGGAAATCATGATTATGCAAAGGAAAAGGCTGTTGATCATCTCTTTTTTCGACAGTAACAGTATTTATTACTGAAATAAAATAGTCCTGTGTATATAAACGTAAATGTTTATTCATAACCTGTTCCTGACGTCCGTGTATAGCCATTAATGATAACGTTTTTCTGGATCATTACGTAATATTTGTGGACCAACTTTAAACTCTTGTTTAAAACATGTTGAAAAGTAGGCGCTATCATTAAATCCACATTCCTGAGCAATTTCGGTAATTGATTTACTAGTATATATTAATTGGCTATAGGCCTCTGCTAAACGTAATTTTATTAAATATTTTTGAGGAGTAATACCTAATTGGTTTTTCATGTGGCGATGAAAAGAGCGCAGTGACAGTGAAAATTGTTGAGTGATCTTATCCCAATCAATGGTTTCTTTAAAATGAATTTGTAGCCAGTGTAATAGCTGTTTAACTCGAGTATCTGTCGAGCCTGATCCATGATTCACATACTGATTTTGTTTAAATAACAAAAGTAGCTGTAAAAAAAGGCTTTCCTGAATAGGATTTGACTGTTCATTAACTTGATTGAGTTGATTCAAAATGGTTTGCACATGTTGGTTACATTTTTTGTCCACAAAATAGTGCGATTGGCTAGAATTTTGAGTAGGTATTAATTCGCCAATGCCATTGATGAAATTGAATTTATCGGGCTGTCTATATAAGATATTTGTTAAATGTAGATTATTAACGTTTTCGTATAAATGGCAATCACTTGCATGAATATAAAACATCATGCCTGGATAAAGGTCAAAAAGCTGACCATTTAAAATATGTTTACCCGAACCCTTTGTAACAATAACAATTTCATTAAAATTATGAGTATGTTCAGGATATACGGGTTGTGGTGCTCGAGGTTCAAGGGTGATGTTTTGCTCACTAGAAACAAAAAAATCCTTATCAAGCAGCTTCTGAATCATAGATGACCTCATCGTTTTACTAATCATTATATCTATATTCTAAAAGTAAAATCTTATCTGACCTTTAATATCTGGACATGGAAAATCTTTTTTTGGCTGTAATTTATAGGAAGTTTGGACTTTTTATCAAATTTGTGCGAAGACTCACACTTTTGACAACCTATTAGACTTACAAGTTGAGCTATTAATTATTCGCTTAATCTAATGAATTTTGCTTACCGATTTTCCTTTCTTCACTTGGTGTAATACCAAATGTTTTTTTATATAGCGTTGTAAAATGAGTACTATTGATAAAACCGCAAAGTAAAGATATTTCAGTAATGGTCATATCACTTTCACGAATTTTTGAGCGTGCAGATAATAATCGTAGTCGTTTGATGTAGTTTTCTGGTGTTAAACCTGTTGCTTGTTTAATATGCCTGAACATTGTTCTAAGCGTTAAATGAAAATGTTGAGCAATAATATGCCAATCATATTCATCAAAGCAGTTTTCTTGTAAATGATTAAGCAGAAGGTGAAGCTTATAACGTGTGTTATTTTTTTGTGCCTGCCGTTTTGATTGATCAATAATGGTAATTAATTTAAAAAATAAAAATTCACGATACTCTAATGAGTTTTGCAAATCGAACATTTGATCGATAACAGCATTACACTCTTTTCTGAGGCTAGGTGCTAACCAAACATAAGAATTTAAATCACTTGCGGAAATTCGATTCAATAACATTTCTATCTTATTTAAAAACATAAATTTTCGACGAGGATTAATCAAGATATTTGTCAGTTTTAAAGTGCCTAGATCATCATAGAAATGATAATCATGGCAACGTACTAAAAACACATCACCTTGCTGAATAAATAAAGGTTTACCATTAATAACGTGTAGTCCATGGCCTTGCTCTACAATGACCAGCTCATCAAACTCATGGTTATGCTCAAAATTATTACCTTCTGGATCACTTTTATACAGTGCTAATTTATCTAATTCAGAATTAAAATAAGTAATGATTTTTAAATGGTTCATAATGCTTACCTAACTTCTTTTAATTAATTCTAGTTATGCTGAGTGAAAATGCTGAGTTAAAAAAAGTGTAGCTGTAATGATTGTTAAAATTATTTTCACTTTCACTCCTCATACAATAATGTAATTAACTTTCCGTTTAAAATAATAATTCTAAAAATGTGAACTGACACTTAATGATCTTTTTACTACTGCCATTTATACCTCTAATCTGGCAGTGTCAAAGTAGCTGCCTTAAGCACCGCATAGCTATACTCCTAAAAATAGATATTTTAAAGGAGAAGACTATGTCACAAGCGATGCAAAAAAATAATGATCTTGTTATGATTCGAGACACAACGTTTATTTCTAAAGCCGAAAATTTATTACCCACAATTCATCAAACAATCATCAAAGCGCAAGATATCATCACATTAGTCAATGATCCTAAAGCGGTTCATGGATGGTCGGCTAAGGTCATTAGCCCTGCGACAGTTTATTTCAATCAAAGCTTTCAAGCTGGCGAGAGTTTTATTATTGATTTTGGACAACATGGTGTTGGGTATTTATCTTTTTTGTGTGATGCGGTAGGCAGTCCTCCCGATGCACCTGCACATATCAAGTTCACCTTTGCGGAAACTTTAGGTGAACTGGCAGAGCCATTTAGTCAATATCAAGGATGGTTAAGTAAAAGTTGGTTACAAGAACACGATGAATACATTGATGTGCTACCTGCACAAATAACCTTATCCAGACGTTACTGTTTTCGCTATTTGAAAATAGAGATTGTTTCACTATCGCCTAAATACAATTTGACGTTTAAAGATCTCGAGTTTAAAACGGTAAGTTCAGCACCTAAATACTGTATTGAGTGTCAAACACAAGATCCTCAACTGGCTAAAATAGATCAAGTATCAGTGCACACATTGCGAAACTGTATGCAAGAGGTGTTTGAAGATGGCCCTAAACGAGATAGACGATTGTGGTTAGGAGACTTACGTCTTCAAGCTTTAGTCAACAATGTTACATTTAAACAACATGACCTTGTTCGCCGTTGCTTATATTTGTTTGCAAGCCATAGGCGAGAAGATGGAATGGTTTCGGCCAATATTTTTGTCAAACCACAAATTATTGCTGATGATACATTCTTATTTGATTATTCGCTGTTTTACATTGATGTCTTATATGACTATTTCATGGCAACAAGTGATCATAATACAGTCAAAGAGTTATGGCCTATAGCCTTACAACAGATCGACATCGCGCTAAAACGTTGTGATGAATATGGGCTAGTAGTTGATAGTGATGACTGGTGGTCATTTATTGATTGGCATGAAAAACTCAATAAACAAGGTGCTTCACAAGGTGTTTTAATCTATTGTTTAGACAAAGCGATAAAGCTATCCCAAACCTTTCAACCAGAAATATCCTCAAATTTACAACAAAAATTGGATTTTGTTAAACACGCTGCCGACCAACTATGGGATGACAAATCAGGATTTTACATAAGTGGAGCGCAACGTCAAGTTAGCTATGCAACGCAAATTTGGATGATTCTTGCTGATGTAGGAGATCGTAACCATCAGCAAAAATTGATGAATAAGTTGCTATTAACTCCTCCTGATATCGGTATGAATACACCTTACTTACGTCATCACTATATTTTAGCTTTATTAAAAGTTGGTATGAAAAAACAGGCGATAGACGAAATTAAAGCCTATTGGGGAAAAATGGTTGAATATGGCGCTGACACTTTTTGGGAACTTTTTGATCCCAACGATCTCAATTATTCACCTTACGGAAACAAAATAATTAACAGTTACTGCCATGCATGGAGCTGTACACCTGCTTGGTTTATTCGTCAACACTCTCTTTAACCAATCAATATTATTAAAGGATCTTAAAATGATGCATTCAATATTTAAACTTTGGCAACAACGAATTGGTTATGGGATTGCTGATTTATCCTGTAACTTAGTATGGCAATTAATTTCGTTGTATCTTATGTATTTTTATACCGATGTAATGGAACTTCCTGCTTACTATGTTGGTATTATGTTTTTAGTTACGCGATTGGTTGATGGTGTCGCTGATGTATTAATGGGACTTATCATTGATAATACATCAACCCGTTGGGGACGGTGTCGTCCATGGTTATTAATCGGCGCAATTCCTTTTGGTATACTATGTGTGTTGGTATTTTATGTGCCCGATTTTGGTACCACAGGTAAACTTATCTATGCATTTGTGACCTACTTGTGTCTGTCATTTATCTACACCATTGTTAATATCCCTTTTAGTGCAATGTTACCGTTTTTAACGGCCGATTCTTTAGAACGTACAACCTTATCCTCAGTAAGAATTTTATTAGGATCGTTAGGATCAACCATTGTTGCCGTGGCAACATTACCTTTAGTTGCAACGCTAGGTAATGGTAATCAAAATCATGGTTTTTTATATACTGCAATCATTTTTGGTGGCATTGCAACTTTCTTTTTAATCGTCAGTTTTAAAAATGTTGAAGAAAAAATCTCAATAACCCAAGATAAAATGACGCTAACACGAGCATGGCAAGGTCTAAGAAATAATACCCCTTGGAAAGTATTTGCTTTCAATATCTTTCTCATGTGGGGAGCATTCTTTTTACAAACGGGCACGTTAGTTTATTTTTTCAATTATTATGTCCAAAGCACTGAATTAACCGCCATTATTGCAGGTATATCAACTTTTGTACCATTGCTTGGAACGCTCACCGTTCCTTTCTTAGCTAATCGTCTTAAAAAACGCCATATTTACCTATTTGCTAGCACCATTAATTTAGTCGGAATGGGGATTATGATGCTATCTGGCATTAATCATCTTGGCTTAATAATTGGTGCGGTGATTTTATCGATTGGAGCAGGTCAACGTTTAGCGATCTATTTTTCAATGCAAGCCGATCCTGTTGATTATGGCGTCTGGAAAACAGGCATTAATACCGCCGGTATCTTAACCTCTATAAACGGTTTTTTAGGTAAGGTTGCGATGGCAGGTGCAGGTGCAATTACAGGCTTTTTGCTCTCTTCTGGTGGTTATATCGCTAATGCAGAACAAGTACCAAGTGCGCTTTTTGCCATCAAGCTTTGCTATCTCTATCTACCTGCAATTTTAATCATAGCTTCTATGGTCTGGATTGGTAAATTTTACAAACTTGATGACATTTATGCGTCCATCTGTGCAGAACTTGATGCCAAACGATTAAATGAAAGTGAATAAGAAGATAAGTAAGCGTACTAAAGGGTATTTTGATAATTTAAAAGGAGAGGTCTATGTAGCTAAAAATTGTCGTTGCAGGCTGATGTTCATATTTGCTTCCAACACCTGCATCATTTGAATGGTAGACAGAACAAGGTGCACTTAAGTTAAAGGGTGAGGGTGAATTCAATATTGATGCTACAAATGAAAAACATCAACCATCTATTAAAATGACAGTAAAAAAGATTTAGATGTTAAAGATGGCGATCGGTGGAGAGTGAATAGTTGAATCTCAATTAGTTTAGACGGTAAATGTAAGTTAGCCAATCACTCTTATGCCGCTTTTTCAATACAACCACTGGTCGATCTCAGTGGTTAAGTAAATTTAGATAATGCTAGCTTTTATTTTGGTTAACAAGATGATTGGCAAAGTTAATTTAGAACAGCACAAAAAAGATTAAATTATCTATTATAAATACTGGAATCAAAATACCAATTGACCATTTCATATAACCAAAAAAGCTAGGCATAATGA
>CAMLMY010000042.1 GCA_946481345.1 uncultured Gilliamella sp.
AAGAAGTGATTAATTATTTTTTTACTTAAATAAATCCGTTCTCTTTAATCTAAACTGTTAATTGTCCACTACCATAAAACGTCGATTCTCGGTAACAATTTGTAAAAAGATAGGTAAGCTGATTTTTTCATTTTTCAATTGTTTACCCGTTAAATCATAAACTTTAGAACGACCATATTCGTCGATAACAATAGTTTTATCTTTATAAAGTGCGGCAATTTTATTTTCATTACCTGCAATAATCCATTGTTTCGAGATTTGACTAAATAAATTATTACCCTGACTATATTTTTGTGGAGATGTTGTTACATTAAATGCATCTTGCATCAATGTCGGCAATATATCTATTTGTGAGGTAATATGATTAACTTTAAGACTTTCTTTACCTGGCCAAGAAATAATTAATGGTACTTTTAGATATTCTCGATTAAAGTTATTAACATCATTACGTAAAGCTGTTTTTTTAACTTTATCAACTTTTATGTCGTTAGTTCCTGCAATAATAATAATAGTATTATCAAATAGGTTTGACTGTTTTAAATGATCAATTATCGATTTTAAATATTGATCGAGCTTCATCGCATTGGATTCTAATTCAGCTATTGGCATTTTTTTATTTTTGTTACCCAGAGAGTATTGGATAACAGAAAACAATGGCGCATGGTTATTTAACTCATTTTGTTTAGCATACCATGTGATCCAATTATCTGTTGTCTGTTTGTTATTCTTTTTTATAGGATCAGGTAAGGTAAAATTAGACAATAATGCATAACGATAAAGGGGTTCCGAAAATCCTTCTGTTGAAAATAAGCCTAAGTTATAGTGCTGCTGGTTGACTACTTCAAATAAAATAGATGTTTTATGACTGGTTAAAATACTGTTGTAATAATTTGGATCTAAACCATAAAATAGTGAAAAATCGTTTAAATAAGCTTGATTGCTTGAAGCATAATTATTACCAAAGTAAATATTACTTTTTGCAAAGTCATTTAACCACGGCATATTTTCCGTCAGTAAACTATAGTTCCAACCATCAATAACTATCATAAGCACATTTTTTTTCGATACTTGTGTATCGTCAAAAGTAATGCGATCTAATGGATATTCAATTGCAAGTGCAAACGGATTGCCTTCTTGAGTAATACGATTGCGATAGTCATTTTCTTCTATAAAACCATAACGTTCAAGAAAATGCCGAGCCGTCAACGGGTAAGAAAGAGGCAAACTTGACCGTTGCATGGTTATTGGCCTATAAAAGTTGGCATCAGCCCAAATATGAATTAAGTGGGAAGAGACAAAACTTAGCATAAAAAGAATGACTATAGGTCTAGCAAAACATTTTCGCTTACTTAAACTGCGTAATTTTTTCCAACTCCATGTTGCAAACAATATTTCTAAAAGTAGAATGAATGGAATAATAATCAGGTTAGTACTTAAAAATGAGGCTTTTTGCGTTGTTAACAGTTGCCAAATCGATAAATTAAGATGCATTCTAAATTGCGTAAACACTTCAATATCAATTAGAAGGAGTGCAATACCCAATGTTGCAATGATTATGGCAATCATTCGTTGCCAACAAGCCGAACGAATAAAAAAGCTTAACGGAAAAAGTAAGATCAGATAAACAATAAATGTTAAAAAACTGAAGTGACCAATTGCGCTAATAATTGCATAAAATCGTCCCATAAAAGTACGAGGCCAATCAGCAATAAATAAATATTGACTTCCCAAAGCAATTACGACAAATACATTAAACAATGTAAACCAATGACCCCAACTGACAATTTGTGTGGTCTGTTCATCTTTGAAGTGGTTACTTTTAAGTTTGAGCATATTTAATCGTTGGTAATGATGAGATGGTAAGTACATATTTATTTGTGGCATAGTTTACCTGATTTTAAAAAATCTTTCTGTAATTTTTTTATTCGTTAGCATAAAGATTTAGGTAACTTGTTGGCGTTATAATCGATACTTGTTATAATTCCCAGATCTATTCAGCTAACAATAAAGACTATAACTTTGGCAATTACACAACTTAAATCACAACACATCCAACCTGATTTAACAAAAATTTCTGCATTGAGTACCCAAGTAGATACAACCAGATTGGTGTCAGATAAATCAGCCCATTTACTTAAATGGCAACCTCGCATTGCTTCGGCTTTATCTTTGTTATGCCCGCGTACAAGAACAAATTATAGTCCACGATTTATGCTACTAAAAGCACCTGAAAGTGAACTTTTATTTTCTTTACTTGAGCAAGCGGTTAAATCTGATTTGTCATCATCAGAATTAGGCTACAGCTATTTTTTCAATGAAAATAAAATCACACTGAACAAAGCAAAAAGTAAGCAAGATAATTTTGCCGTTCAAGATAGTTGTTTAGCTGTTTCCGCTGTCGATTCTGAAAAGCTTTTTGGTTGCGTCAGACAACCTGAAAATGGTCAGATTAAGCTACAAGCAGGTTTAGTTCATCAAATTAATGGTGGCATTTTAATTTTAGGGCTACGCTCATTACTAAGCCAACCAGAGCTTTGGATAAAGTTAAAACAGATGGTCATTAAACAAGAATTTGAATGGTTTTCGTCTGATGAATCACACCCGTTACCATTGTCTATTCCTCCTATACCTCTAGATTTGCGTGTTATTTTTGTTGGTGATAGATTAAGTTTAGCTGAGTTGCAAGATTTTGAACCAGAGTTTTATGCAACCTCAATCTATACTGAGTTTGAAAATGAATTACCAGTAAAATCAATAGAAGATATTGAACAATGGGTTGATTACTTAAAATTTATTGCTGATAAGCAACAGTTGCCTAATATTGATAATTCAGCGATTGGTAAACTTTATAAAGAAGCGACCCGCTATACAGGCGATCAATATTATTTACCCCTTTCAGTAGATTGGATTAATTCTGTTTTGGTGAATGCGACACATTTTTCACAAAATAATGCTATAAATGAATTTGCTGTTACCCAAGCAATAAAACAAAAATCTTGGCATGAAGCTTATTTGCAAGAAAGATTACATGATGAAATCTTTACTAATCAAATTATGATTAACACAAAAGATCAAGTTGTGGGTCAAGTTAATGGATTATCGGTAATTGAATATCCTGGATACCCAAAAGCAATTGGCGAGCCAACACGCTTAAGCTGCCTTATTCATTTTGGGGATGGAGAATTTATTGATATTGAGCGGAAAACTGATTTAGCGGGCAGTATCCATTCTAAAGGCATGATGATTATGCAGGCTTTTATAATGTCTGAATTTGCTATTAATCACCAGATCCCTTTTTCCACATCATTAGTGTTTGAGCAGTCTTATAATGAAATTGATGGAGATAGTGCATCTCTTGCTGGACTTTGCGCAATAATAAGCGCATTATCAGAGCAAGCCATCGATCAGCAATTGGCAATCACTGGGTCAGTTGATCAGTTTGGCCATGTACAATCTATTGGCGGTGTAAATGAAAAAATTGAAGGGTTTTTTGCTGTTTGCAAACATCAAGGCTTAACTGGACAACAAGGTGTGATTATCCCTGCGACCAATCAACGTCATTTAAGTTTAAATGATGAAGTTATTGAAGCAATTGAAAAAGAGCAGTTTTCAATTTGGACAGTTGAGCATATCGCTGATGCACTCTATCTGCTTACAGGTGTGCCTTATAAAGATAGCAGTAGCATCAATTTGTATAAACTGATTCATGCTCGTATGCAATCAGTACTAATACAAGACAAAAAGCGTGATAGCTGGCTTAGTAAATGGCAAAAATATTGCAAAAAACAGTAATACCCAATAAACTTTATCTTAGCATTTGATTGATTAATAAATTAAAATGAAGTGCATTACTCGCTTTTAGGGTTTTAAAGCATGGTTCTTAATAATTTAATTATATTTGCCATGCATGTAATTACATTAGATAAAAGGTTTTCCTATGACATTTGAACGTAAATCTTCGTATGATAAAGCAGATCTGATTAAATCAGGCAATAGTGAACTATTTGGTCATGATGGTCCTCCATTACCGTCTGATTTAATGTTGATGATGGATCGCGTTATCGAAATGAATGAGGATGGTGGTAATTTTGGTAAAGGTTATGTTGAGGCAGAACTTGATATTAATCCCGATTTATGGTTTTTTAAATGTCATTTCAAAAATGATCCGGTAATGCCTGGTTGTCTTGGACTTGACGCTATGTGGCAATTAGTTGGGTTTTATTTAGGCTGGATTGGCGGTAAAGGTAAAGGTCGCGCTTTAGGTGTAGGCGAAGTTAAATTTAAAGGTCAAATACTTCCAATCAATAAAAAAGTTACTTACAAAATTCATTTCAAACGTGTTATTAACCGTAAATTAATTATGGGTATTGGTGATGGTGAAGTTTTTGTCGATGGTAAATTAATTTACGAAGCAACTGATTTAAAAGTGGGTCTTTTTAAAGATACAAGTGAATTTTAAATTTTTTTGACTTTCTATTCTTATATTTGCTTAAAATATAAGAATAGAATACCGAATTTATTCAGTTAGCTTTATAAGCGATTGTCATACTGGTTATGCTTTACTTATGTAATTTAATAATATTTTTTATTATGTTAGTGTTTTTTTTATAAAAAAAAATTTAAAGATAGATTCACAATAATGCAAAACGCCTTGCAGTTTTCAATAAATCATATCGCTAACTCATCACTCTACCCGTCTATTCTTAATAATTAACATTTTTAATTTAGTATAATTTATGATTTTCTTAAAACGTTTTTTTATTTTTATTCTTTTATCTTTTTTTTTAAATAGTTTCGTTTACGCTGATTTCAGTGGCAAAGTAGTGAAAGTTATCGATGGCGATACAGTTGATATACTAACCATCAAGAAGCAAAAAATTCGTGTTCGTCTACTTGATATCGATGCACCAGAAAGCAATCAAGCTTATGGCAATAAGTCGAAGCAATATTTAGCCTCACTTATCGCAGGTAAAAAAGTTTTTGTAAAGTCGAGCAAGAAAGATATTTATAAAAGAACATTAGGCACTATTTTCTTAAATAAGGTAAATATAAATGCCAAAATGGTTGAAAGTGGCTATGCTTGGGCTTATCGTTATAAGGGCGTGGCTAATAATAAATTGATGGTTAAAATTGAAGCAAAGGCTAAGCAAAGCAAAAAAGGACTATGGAAAGATAAAAAACCTATAGCCCCTTGGGATTTTCGACGTAATAATAAACGTTAACTTTTTCTATCGGTATTCTATTTATCGATTTGTTTAAGTAACTCTAAACCTTGAGCACAAGCAGCAACTTGTTTATCTTCCGGCAAAGCAATAATTTCTTGTTTTGCTTGTTCAAGGTTTTGTTTTATTATGTCGAGTATTTCTTGATTAAAGGTATTTTCAGGCATATTTTTATAAATATTTTCTACTTTATCAAAATATACTTTACATGATTCTGGTATATCTGCTGTTGCAACAGAACAGAAACCCAACATTACCGCAGTTAATATTAACTTTTTCATTGTTTACCTTTGTGATCTTCTAATAGTTATTAAAATTTTTGTTGAAAATGATACTTTATGATTTCTAGCGGAAAACAAGGTAAGATTTGGAATATAACGTTGATGGGTGATATCTATCTTACCAGTAATAATTTACTGATAAGATAAGCAGATGAAGATTAGATCACAGTAACGTCTGCAGCAGCAGGACCGCGTGGGCTATCTTGAATAGTGAATTCTACTTGTTGACCTTCACCTAGTGTTTTAAATCCGTCACCAGAGATTGCAGAGAAATGTACAAACACATCTTTGCTACCGTCAGCAGGGGAAATAAAACCAAAACCTTTACTTTCGTTGAACCATTTTACTTGACCAGTAATCTTAGACATAATAATCTTCCTATAAATAAATTAATCTCAGCCACTTAAGGCTATACTCATAAAACATAAAACTTAGACTACTTATTAACACTGATAAGAAGAGACTGAAGAAAACCAATACCTGAGTTAAAGTAAACTACAACTACATATATCTAAATGTTACAAAATAAATCCGCATGTCATATGCTGGCAACTATTTACTCATAATTAGTAAACTAATGCAAGCAATCTTTTTATAATAATTGTTAATAATAGTAAAACAAACTAAATCATAATATTACATTAATAACATAACAATATAATTTATTGTGATAAATTAGTTTTCAGCCATTGACTGAGATTTTTTTATTGTTGCTTCTACTGCATCAATAACTGCCGCTCTAAAACCTTTTTCTTCTAGTGCATGGACACCTTCAATAGTTGTACCAGCAGGAGAACAAACCATGTCCTTAAGCTCGCCAGGATGTTTACCTGTTTCAAGCAACAATTTTGCAGATCCCATAACCGCTTGAGCAGCAAATTTATAAGCTTGTTTTCTTGATAATCCGCCTTTAACTGCGCCATCAGCTAAAGCTTCAATGAACATAAAAACAAATGCAGGTGAAGAACCACTTGCACCAATAACCGCATCAATTAAATATTCTGGCACAACTTCAGTTTCACCAATACAATTTAAAAGTTCTTGTACTGTTGTTAACTCCTCATCGGTAACTTCGGTATTGGGTGTGATAGAGCACATAGCGGCGTTAACTAATGCTGGTGTATTTGGCATTACTCGGATAATTTTTTGCTCATAACCAATGCTTTTCGCAATTGTTTTAATTGTCACTCCAGCAGCGATTGAGACAACTATCGTATTCTTTTTTAATTCTTTTTGAATATCACTAAGAACATCAACAATAACATTAGGTTTTACAGCTACAAAAACGATATCTGACTCTCGAGCTACATCTTTTGCTGATGTTAAATTATTCACTCCGTGAGATTTATTTAAATCTTCACCTTTTTCTGGATGAGTATCATAAACATAAATTTGTGTGCCTGGTACAATATTACTCCCTAAAATACCTTGTAATATAGCATTACCCATATTACCTAAACCAATCAAACCGATACGCTGTTCCATTTGTATACTCCTATGAATGTAAGTTAAATTGATTATAGATTATTTTTTTAATAAAACCCAAAATTTATCTTTCTATTAATTCTGACTCTTAAATAAAATCTTTCACAATATAACTTTTAAACTTTATTAAAAAATTTTTGGCATTACTTGCATACCATATTGTTGCCCAGTTTGCATAAGCGATAAAATTTGTTTGACCTTACCTTCATTAATTAAATTACTGATTGCTGGTGTATTAATCAATATTTCAAATAGCGCTTTACGTTCATTATTATGACGTATTAGCTTTTGACTTATGATAGCTTTCAAACAGTTAGAGAGTTGGCTACGAATAAAATCACGAGAATTATCTTCAAAGACATCGATAATGCGATTGATACTTTGCACAGCAGAGTTAGTATGCAAAGTTGCAAAAACCAAATGACCTGTTTCTGCGGCAGTCAATGCAGCTTGAATTGATGATTTATTGCGTAACTCACCCAATAAAATTATATCTGGATCTTGCCTTAATAAACTATCAATAGCTTGACCAAAATCGGCTATTTCACGTTGTTGGATTAACGATTTATCATTTTTATAAATATATTCTATAGGATCTTCAAGCGTAATAATATGTTTGGCAATTGTCGTATTAATGTATTGAATCAATGCGGCTAAAGTAGTGGATTTACCACTACCGGTTGCTCCTGTCACAAGGATGATGCCTGATTCATTTTTTACAAGTTCGCTAAAAATAGCGGGAGCACCAATACCAGACAATGTAGGAATACGATGATTAATCACTCGAAACACGGCTGAAATACCACGGTGTTGATAAAAAATATTAACTCTAAATCGCCCTATTTTAGCCAAATCATAAGCAAAATCTATTTGCCTATGTTGCTGTAGAATTTTTTTTTGGGATTCATTCAATAAACCAAATAACGCTATTTCAAGGGTGTTTGGTATTAGTTTATCAGTATTTAAAAATTCTAATTGCCCATTAATACGAACGTAAGGCGCTTCACCGCTTGAAAGGTGCAAATCCGAAGCATTTTGCGTTACACTAAGAGCCAACATTGAGTTTAACATTAAATTCTACCTATTAATTATTCTTTGGGAATTAACATGAATACAGTACAAGACAATTTACTTAACATTAAAAATGAAATTAAAAAAATTGCTAAAGAATGCGGAAGAGATCCCAATACAATACAACTTATTGCAGTTAGTAAAACCAAACCTGCTGAGCAAATTATGGAAGCAATTAATACTGGTCAATTAGCTTTTGGTGAAAATTATGTGCAAGAAGGAATTGAAAAGATTCAGTATTTCAAAAAAAACATGCCAAATAATGACTTAATATGGCATTTCATAGGTCCATTACAATCAAATAAAAGTAAATTAGTTGCTGAACACTTTGATTGGATGCACACCATTGATCGACTCAAAATAGCACAAAGATTAAGTGATCAACGTCCAAACCATATGGCTAAATTGAATGTATTGATTCAAGTTAATATTAGTCAAGAAGCCAGTAAATCTGGAGTAAAACCTGAAGAGGTTACGGAGTTGGTCAAGCAGATTGTTGCCTTACCTAATCTGAATCTACGAGGATTAATGGCAATCCCTGAAATTGAAAATGACTATGATAAACAACTTAAGGTATTTACTAAGATGCAACAACTCTTGTATTCATTACAGAAAGATTATCCATTTATGGATACATTATCTATGGGCATGAGTGGCGATATGCCGGCTGCCATTAGTGCAGGTAGTACTATGGTTCGCATTGGTACGGCTATCTTTGGTGCACGGCAGTATTTGTGATATATTGACTAAATATCTTTATTTTGAGGAATTTTAAATGACATCGATTCTCTTTTTAGGGAAAACTGTATTAACCTTTTGTTTGTATGTTTTGATTTTAAGGTTATGGATGCAACGTGTGCGCGTAAATTTTTATAATCCTTTTACCCAATTTATCGTCAAAATAACGCAACCTATCATTGGTCCATTACGTAAAGTTATTCCGTCAATTGGCCGAATTGATACTGCTACATGGATCCTTTTATATCTATTTGCAGTTATTAAAATTATTTTTGTTTTGTACTTTAACTTAACTAACACTCCAATATTTTCTATTGAATATCTGTTATATGCTGTCGCCGCAATAGTTCATGATGCCGGGAATCTTTTATTTTGGTTATTGCTATTTCGCGCGATTTTAAGTTGGGTAAGTAGAGGGCAATCTGGAGCCGATGAATTATTAGCTCAATTAACTGAACCGTTTATAGCTCCTATCCGTCGTATTGTACCACCTCTTGGTATAATTGATATCTCGTTCATGATTTTTGTGTTTATTTTAATGTTTTTAAATATGCTCGCTTTTGATATTGTGGGCTATCTATGGATTTTACTTTAAGTTTTCGTAAACTAATAAAGGGAGCAATTGCTCTCTTTATTATAGAATATGATCTTCCCAACAAATCACATCTTTTTCATACACAATGCGATTTTTAACTGAAATTTTTAGCTTGTGCATAAGCTTTTTATTTCCCATTATAAGAGGATGCCATTCAGGTAACTGCCCTGTTTCTGAAAAATAACGATAAGTACAGGTTAATGGTAACCATTCAATGGTTAGAAGATTTTCTCGCGTCAATTTAATGCAATCAGGCTCATAGGCAAAACGATTATGATAATGCCTGCATTGGCAAGTTTTAGAATCAAGCAAATTGCATGCAACATTAGTGTATAAAATTTTACCTGTATCTTCGTCCTGTAATTTGTTTAAGCAACACTGACCACAACCGTCACAAAGTTGTTCCCACTCATCATCACTCATTTGTTCTAAGGTTTTGTGTTCCCAAAATGGCTCAATCATACTTTGAAATCGTCTTCTTTTAACATTTGTAAGAAAAATCCATCCGTTTTAATTCTTTCTTCTATTTCTTGTGCAGTACCCACCACAAATTGACGTTTACCATCAAGAAGTACTTTCATTACAAACACTGGAGCACCAAAAATAGACATTATTTTTTCCGGAATCGCAGAAAAATCATTTTCATTTTCCATGTACAAATAACAATTTTCTTTTTTAGTACTTCGGTAAATATAACACCACATCATAGAATAGAACCTTACTCAATTATTTAAGACTATTTTGTAAATAAACACCTGCGCCAAATAGACCTGGATCTTCATGTGTTA
This sequence comes from uncultured Gilliamella sp., assembly GCA_946481345.1. Classification (GTDB taxonomy): domain Bacteria; phylum Pseudomonadota; class Gammaproteobacteria; order Enterobacterales; family Orbaceae; genus Gilliamella. Next base: position 10,181 of record CAMLMY010000042.1, read on the forward strand.
TCACATAAACAGGAACTTTTTTGACTAAAAATGACATACGGCCTTTATGTTCAAAAGCCGCTCTAAATGGGGATGCTTTAAAAAATTCAATAAATCGCGGTACAATACCACCAGCAATATAAACACCACCTTGCGTATTAAGCGTTAAAGCTAAATTACCACCAAAGCGCCCCATAAAAGTACAAAAATAGGTAAGCGTCTGTAAACAAATTGGGCAACTATTGTCTAATGCTTTTTTAACAACAACATCAGGTGTAATATCTTGTTGTGGTTGATTATTAATTTGTAATAAAGCTTGATAAATATTGACAATGCCATTACCGGATAAAAAGCGTTCTGTTGAAACACGACCAAATTTTTTACGTAATTGGGCTAAAATCCGATCTTCATCTTCGCTGGTCATCGGTAATTCAGTATGCCCCCCCTCTCCTGGCAGACTAATCCACCGCTCATTAACTTTGATTAAATGTGATACACCAAGTCCGGTGCCTGCCCCATAAATCGCAATTGGATAATTTAAATCAGGTTCATCACCACCAATTTTTACTAAATCTTGTTTCGTTAATTTAGGAATTGAAGTCGATACAGCCGTAAAATCATTAATTACTTCAAGTTTAGTCAGATTTAATTCTTTAATAAGTTCTGAACGTGAAAATGACAAATGATTATTTGTCATATTGATGATATCTTCATTATCAATTGGACAAGCAATTGCGATGCAAGCCATACTAATTTTGACTGCTTGTGTTTGCAAGTAATCCTTGATTAAATTTAATAAAACATCATTTTTGGAAAGAACAACCTTAGTAACCCCTGACAGTTCGTTAGTTGCTAAATTATAAAGTGCAAATCTGGCATTGGTTCCACCAATATCCGTAACTAGTGCATGTTGATTCATGTTATTCCCTTCTGTAAAAATTAATTCTTTTCTTTAAATAGCAAGCATTACATTTATTTGTTAAAGAAAGTAAAACGGTCAATGTGATTAACTAGTTACATTAAGTTAATTCCCTTAACTGATTATTACTCCAATAAACACTTGTGTTAACTCAATCAGCAGATAAATATTTTAAATATTGTAAGTAAATAACAATTATAGCCACTTCTTAAGTTTAAAATAAATATAAGGTGCAACCCCTGCAAGTAACATCAATAACAACGAAAATGGATAACCATATTCCCATTTCAATTCTGGCATATTTTCAAAGTTCATACCATAAGCTGAGGCCACCACTGTCGGAGGTAAAAATACAACAGACACAACCGAAAATATTTTAATAATTCGGCTTTGCTCAATATTGATGAAGCTAGTTGCTGCTTGCATTAAAAAATTTACTTTCTGAAATAATGATTCATTATGTGGAACAAGTGACTCAATATCGCGAATAACCTCTCGAGCTTGTTCTAATTGATCGGCTGGCATCTTAGCACGGCGTACTACATAATTAACGGCACGTTGACTATCCATTAAACAGAGTCTTACTTTCCATGCAGTGTCTTCAAGTTCGGCTAATGATGTAATTGCTTCATCATAATGTTCTTGAGATGAACGATCCATGATAATTAAGCTTAATTCTTCCAGTTCACTATAAATATTCTCGATTTGGTCAGCTAATTGTTCAACTTTAACTTCAAATAGGTCAAGTAATACTTCATACGGGTTTCCATCGTTCATCCCCTGATAACGTGAGCGCATTCGATACAAACGAAATGCAGGTAAATCACGCTCACGTAAGGTAAACAGTCGACCATTATGTACAGTAAATGCAACCGTCGAGTTACCTGCACGATCTTCTGCATCTTCATAAAAGAAGAATGAGTGCACATGTAAGCCTTCGTTGTCTTCAAAAAAACGGGCTGACGCTTCGATATCATCCAATTCAATACTCGTTGCTAAGTTTTGTCCTAAATGTGTTAAAACAAAATCGCGATCGGCTTCTTCTGGTTCAATTAAATCAATCCATGTCGCATTATTTATATCGTTTTCATTAATTTTTACTAATTGTTTGTTTTTTAATCCAAACGCATTAATCATAAGG
>CAMLMY010000043.1 GCA_946481345.1 uncultured Gilliamella sp.
AAAAGTTCCTATAAATAGAGGCTTTATCGTTAATTTCTTTTTTTGGATCTGTTTACAGTTTGAACACGTGATGTTTTCTTCAATATAAATATCTTTTTTGCAAGATTCATTTTCACACTGAAATTTCATTTTTTACTCCTTAAAAATTATTTATTTTTTATAAATTTTTTAATTATATTTTAGATTCAACAATCAAAAATAAGTTTTTAACTTATTCATTTCAATCTGATAACCCTTATAACCTTTTCATTCTTATATAATTAAATTTTATCAGGATAAAATAAACCTTAATATAATGAATATCATTTTCCCTAGGGTTGTTCGTAAGGGAAAGATTTGCCGACTAAGTCATACTCCTGCTCTATTTTGGCAAGCTCTTCAAGTGATTCTGCCCGTGAGGCTTTATCAATACCCTCTGGCCAGTTAAACTCAGGTGCAAAGCAGTTAAATAATCGCCCCAGCCAAAAGCGCCCCCTGATTTTGCCTTTGTAATTCATCCCTTCCATACCATTCATATAACACAATAACCAGCGCCATTCGCTTTTATGGACGTAATTGGCATTAAACCATAAACTAAAGTAATCTATCAGGGTATCGGTTTGTCGGTCGATCACTGCCGCAAAAATCTCCTGCTGAAAGAAGCCGTGACGTGAAACCATTCCGTCAATTGATTGCCAGTCATAGACTTTTATAACCGGTTTATAAAGCTTTCTTATTTCCCTTAAGGGAAAATAATAAAGTCGTTTACTTAACATTGGCTCGTACACATAAACTTTGCCGGTTTTACGGTTAAAACGTACCGGGTAGTCGGTAGGCCAAATAATGACTTTTGCTAATTGCATTAGAAATAAAAATAATGCAAACAACGAAACAATAATTAATCCTAAAGAAAAGGCTCCATCACTATATATATGATAAGGTCTAATATTGAGAAAAAGCTGTATTCCAATATAAAGGGCGAAAAGAAATGCCCCACATCCAGTTAGTTTTGCAATCATCTCTAAAGTACGACCAAATTGGTCATCAGTGCGTCCTATTTCAATAAAAGTATTATTGCCAAAACGAAGATTGGTTAAGTCATCGTCTTTATCTATTGGTTTAAATTTTGCTAAGTCTTTAGGATAATGTTTATACCCTAATTTAAATTCTGCCATTATCTGTCCACTTTGATATCAATATTATTTTTCCTAGGGTTGTTCGTAAGGGAAAGATTTGCCGACTAAATCATACTCCTGCTCTATTTTGGCAAGTTCTTCAAGTGATTCAGCCCGTGAGGCTTTATCAATACCCTCTGGCCAGTTAAACTCAGGTGCAAAGCAGTTAAATAATCGCCCCAGCCAAAAGCGCCCCCTGATTTTGCCTTTGTAATTCATCCCTTCCATACCATTCATATAACACAATAACCAGCGCCATTCGCTTTTATGGACGTAATTGGCATTAAACCATAAACTAAAGTAATCTATCAGGGTATCGGTTTGTCGGTCGATCACTGCCGCAAAAATCTCCTGCTGAAAGAAGCCGTGACGTGAAACCATTCCGTCAATTGATTGCCAGTCATAGACTTTTATAACCGGTTTATAAAGCTTTCTTATTTCCCTTAAGGGAAAATAATAAAGTCGTTTACTTAACATTGGCTCGTACACATAAACTTTGCCGGTTTTACGGTTAAAACGTACCGGGTAGTCGGCTGGCCAAATAATAACTTTTGCCAATTGCATTAAACATAAAAATAATGCAAGCAAGGAAAATAGAATAAATCCCAATGAAAATGCTAATCCACTATATATATAATAAGGATTAATATCGAGAAAAAACTGTATTCCAACATAAAGGGCTAAAATAAACACTCCACATCCACTTAGTTTTACAATCATCTCTAAAGTACGACCAAATTGGTCATCAGTGCGTCCTATTTCGATAAGGGTATTATTGCCAAAACGAAGATTGGTTAAGTCATCGTCTTTATCTATTGGTTTAAATTTTGCTAAGTCTTTAGGATAATGTTTATACCCCAATTTAAATTCTGCCATTATTTGTTCCTACTCAAATGTCAATGTAATCTTCTAATTCAATGGTAAATGGTGTTTCGCTGCCATTTTGCTCTTCAATAAAGCCTAGCACACTTATTTTTGTATCGATATTGTCATCAGCCACATAGACTACTGGACAGATGATTAATGAGCCTTGTTCATCAAGCTTATAGGTTACCAGCTGATTTTTTGCTGATAATTGATTTGTGTGTTGACTTTCTTGATTTGTAAAATCAACTTTCATCTCTAACGTTGAGAGCGAGCCAGTCGAACTATCACGAGAGGTCGTTGATTTAAAAGTCGTTCCTGTCAGGTTATGGCCAATTAGCTCGTTTTGACCACTCTCTTTTTTCTCAACAATCAGAGATCCATAATAGCGGATGCTGTCCGGTTTATAATTAGGTAAAATTACATTCAGATAAATATCATGCTTATCGCCATAATCAATAATTAACTTTTTTTGCGATTTTTTGGTTAGAAAAAGTTCGTAACCACGAGAAGCACCATAAAAGCCATGAATGAGCTTTTTAACACCGTCTTCGGTTAAAGGATAAGGAGATAAATTGCCCGTTAGCTGATTTAAACCAAAATAGCAGCGGTCAAACCAACGCTCCATAGACGTTAATGAGGTCAGCTCGCTCATAAACGCACAAAATACTGATAATACAATACAGACAACGGATAATGCGATACCGATACCAGAGCCACCAAAGAACATTGATACAGCCAAAAGAGCTCCAGATGCAGCTTGCCATGTTCCTGAAGTTTTAAATCCTGCTTGAGTTTTATTGTAACCAAACCATATTTCTTTTCCTCCTTCAAATACTCCCCAAACTTTTGCCGTGTTTGCCAGTTTTTCGACATGGTTAATTAATACTTTCATTACGGTTTTTTCGGATAGTGCCACAGCTTTATTAGTAACGCTTATCATTATTTTACTTTTAAAGTTACCTGACATCTTTGCAAGCTTATCGACCGAGCCTGTAATAAAAGTTATGGTATTAATCGAGATAGATACGCTAGCAAATATAAGTCCAGCCATTGCTTCACTCCGCTGTTCTTGTGTTAAATTAGTTTTTTGCAGAGTTTTATTATTATCTAGCAATAATTTTGCTTGCCATGCTAATAAAAGGAATTCAAATAGAATTGAGGTGCTACTTGCTGCATAAGCCACTCGTAATTTAGGATTGGAAGAATTATTAACTGGCGTATTACTTAGATGGGGTGAAGGTTCGTTAGCGGTAATAGAGGGTACGCTTTCTTTAATCACATTTCCCACCTCTTGGGCGCCTTCGGTCATAGTATTAGCATGAATTGTAATATCAATATGGTTATTGGTGATTTTATTTATTAGTGTTTTTACGGATGCAAATTGATTTTTTGTGGTATCTGAGGCATATCTTTGCAGGTAGGCTTTCAATTCATTAATACTCTCTTGTGTTCCTCGACCTTTAAATGTTGCGGTTATCAGTCCATCTTTACTGTCAATAATCTCAAAACCACTAAAATTGGAACCATGTTTGGTTTTGAGCTGAGCCTCAAGTTGCTTATATCGCTCTTCCGGTAAGGTTAGACGAAACTCATCGGTAATTAAATCGGGATTCACTGTTTTTGAGTCAGTATTATTTATGACAACATTATTATCAATTATCGTTGCCAGCTTATTCACATCATTGACAGCACGATTGCCTCTATTAGTCCGTTTCACATAATCTTCAATATTTTTAAAACCATCATCATCACAAAATATTGTTAAGGTGATAGTGGTTTTTTTGGTGTCTTCAATGGTGGTTTGCGAAGTAATTGAAACATTTTTATTACTCTCCAAAGCACTTATTTTGCCAGTGTTGATATTAAATGTAATAGTTCTACTTTTAGCATTCGTGTGCCCTGCTTCTGATAACGCTTTTTTTACACCTTGTGCATTAGTGATTTTTTCCAATTGTTTACCAGAACTCTCAGGTTGAATTGCCTGTGATTGTGCTAAAGCCATAATCGGATTAATAAGGCAATGTTCAATTAAAAAATTGTTGAGCTCGTTACCTTTATCCACTAGTGATTTGATATCACCCTCTTTCCAAAAAGAAGGATTTTTTCCTGCAATGACTTTATGAAAATAAGTCTCATCACTGGATAAGAGTTCGTCCCATAATCCCATATCATAATAACTGTTACCTTGCGTTCTAAATATCTGAATTGAATCATTTAATATATCATTATGGATATCTTGGTTATCATAATTGAACTCCTGCTCCCAAAATTTAACAGTATTAAAACTGGATATTTTTTGCTCAGGAAAAGTAATCTCTTCCTTATTTTCAAATTGATGTTTTCTACCCGAAAAAAAATCAGAGGCAGACAACTTATCGCAAAATAACCAGCGACAATAAAGGGTGTAATCTCGACCATTATTCTTTTTAATTTTCTCATACTGTTTTACTTTATCAGCAAAGCGATTGTACTCTTCAAGTTTTAATTGATTATTAAACTTTGCCCAATATTGGTCGAAATCATAATGTGCTTTTTCTGCTTGGGATAAGTCGTAGCGCAAATTACCTGTTTCATCGACAATTTCCGGCGAGCCGCCATATTGCCATTTATCACTACTAAAAAGATTTTCTAAACTAGAGACAAAAACGGTACCAGCTGTACTATTTTCATCAAAATATTTTCTCATAGCAATTTTATATTGCTCAATTAAGTCATAATTTAATTTTTTATATTGACCCTCTGGGGTGTGAAGCTCATGATATTCATAAGGAATATCGCTTTTATCATCAATTTTATTATGTAAGTTAGCGTCCCCTGTATAATTGACTTCGGCTAGGCGTTGAAAATTTAAGTCCTCAACCATACCTAGGGGATCTTCTAAAATAACCGCCCCAACTGGTTTTTTATATTGAGACTTTCGGGCATTGATAAAATTAATAAAAGGATCACGTTGTTGACTTTTATCTTGATAATTCGGTAAATAACTCAATTTATCAGTCATATAGGGTATAAATTCTAAAATTTTACCAAAAGTATGTTGGCTTGCTAAATCTATGCCTCTTGGGTGGTTATCTGGCGCTTGAATAAATGAAGTTAAATCAATTTTAGTAAACCGAGCTAAATCTTGGCTATTTTTATAATAATCACGAGTTTGTTTATTCCAAGGGTAACGGCTATAGGCAATCCATAAAAAAGGTTTGTCACTTAATTCGTCATTGCTAATATCAACCGAGATAAATGAAGCTGGGACATAATGATTGTCAGCTAGACATCGTGTTGGAAAGGGATCCTTGTTATCGATTTCAAGATCTTCTGGGGCTTTTTCCCTTAATATACCGCCCTCTAAAACTTCATAATACCGAATATAGTCTTTTTTATTATCGGTTCCTGCAAGGACATAAACATACCCTTCTCGTAACACTCTTAATACTTCATTATGATCTTGTAACGGTTCTTGTGGCTCTCGGTCATCAAGAGAGTATTGTGATGAATCGAAGAATGAAAAGATCTGCGAATATGGTGAAGACCAAACCTTATTTACCGCAGACTTTCTTAAGAGTAAAATCGGATATCCTTCCCTTACACATGCATGTCCATTGTCTGTTAATGATACAATTGCCGATAAGCTAGAAGTATCAACGTTTTGTGAATTTTCACTAACCATAGTTTTTCCTATCCAAATCTATCTATCGAGTAATATTAATTATTATTTTGATTTATACTTGCTTTAATATCATTTTCCAATTGTTCTAAGCGTTTCTTTAATGAACCTGGTGCTAAAATCGCTGCTAAAATATGCGGTGAAATCGTTTCGATAGTAATTAAATCAACCTGATAAATCAGGCAATACAGTGCGTAAACTAATCTATCTTCAAGGTTGGTAAATCCAATATTTTTTGCATCAAGCAATTTTTTAGCTGATAAAAATAACGCATTAGGTGGCAATGTTTGAATATTATCTTGCCACATTTTGACCAACCCAAAAGTGGCTTTGGGTTCATTTTGATACTGTAATGCATTTTGTAAAAATATCTGACTGGATAAGAGAAAGTCTTTCGTCAGTAAATTATCGGCTGCTTTAATTTCAATTAATTGGCCATAATAATTCATATAAGTATAGCGATGAATAAAATTAAATAATCTTGATAATAAACTTTCAACCGAGAGGCTTTCTTTTAATAATTGCAATCGAATATGTTCATAGAAAGGTAAGAAAGTAGGTTGTTTAGGCGAGAGTAAACGACCTAGCTGTAGACCTAAATCAATCATCTTTTCGGCTAAATTCTGTATATCAAGTTCACTACTTATCCACGCACAAATGTAATGTTTGTAATGGGAGCGCTCTTTTTCGATTCGAGTTATCGTTAAATCCAATAATTCAGGCTCTAATACTTCGCCCGGTTTCGCCAGCAATATAAGATGGGGACAAATAGTAGGTTCATAGGATAAATCAGGGCGTAAGATAGCTTTAAACTCATCGCTAGAAAAGACATCTTTAATATTTTCCAGCGCGAGTGGCTCAACAATTTTAACTGGTTTTAATGGGTCTACAAGTAAATAACGGTAACAGTTAGCTTGATCTTCGTTTAAAGCATTTGATAATTGATGTACTAACAAAACTAAAACCTCAACAAACAAATCAATAACAATTATTTATGTGGTTTAGTTTATCTGTTTGACTATTATAATGCAAAGAACATTATCAACTTTACTGATAATAAAGATGTCTTCAAAAACGTGTTGTTGTCTTTCTAATTTAAGTATGAAGCACCTGACATACGCATTGTAAATGAATAAATAATAAACTCATATATAACCAGAATTATATTATTAATCATTGCGTCATAGTTTAGACACTTTTATCCTAATATGGATTGATTTCAGTTGAAGCCAGTTGATAAAAAATAGGAAAAGTAATTCTAATAATTGCTTTGGACATAAAAAACCAGCTTTGGGCTGGTGTATTTTTTGGAATTGATGTGGATGCCGAAAAGTACGTAGTACAGTAAACTGTTCGATATAACAAGCAACTAAATCTACTTTTTGTCGTACAACATCGGAAGAATCATCTAGTTGTAAAGGAGCTAACATTAAAGGATAGCTTAATGTTGGTGCAATACCCCAGCAATCAATATAATAAACATGCTGTAGTGCTGGAGTAAAAGTACATATTGCGAATAAAATTAAGCTAATACTTAACCAATATTGTTTGCGAACGATAGGTGATTTTTTCTCTTTATCTGAATAATACACCTCTTAAACTTGGCACAATATCATAAATCAATCATCTGTTCACGGTTCAGTTAAGAGTATTTTTAAGGTAATTTTAATTGAATTTGGTTAAGTAGTGAAATAAAGTTAAAAGTTTATTTGAAAAGGTTTTAGACATAAAAAAATCTGCTAGAAGCAGATTTTAGAATTTAGTAATTGGCATATGAAAACGTAATCAAAAAACAATCTAAAGTATTACGCTTATTGGGTTGGGAGGATTTGAGATAAAAATATTTATTCACTCTTTTAGTCTTGGTTTATTACCCATATTACTTTAATGTATATAATTTATATGTTAAATCAATCCTACTTGTATTATATTGATTAACATGGTGAAAATATCGTCTTTCCTCTTTTGTAATAAACTCAATGACACTTTCAGATGGATGTTTGTATTTGTTATGAGTTGAAGCTTGTGCAATAAAGAAAGCATTTGGTAATTTCTTAACCATATCTTTATTAAAACTTAATTCTGAGCCATGGTGAGGCAAAGTACAAAATGTAATATCCCTTAAATAGTTATCAAGAAATTTCACCCATTGATTGTAATACTTTTTAACGCTCAGTTTTGCATCACCTGTAAATAGAAATGAAGCATTATACTTAATCTTTTCAAAGTGATAAAGGTGATAACGGTGATAACAGTGATAACAATCAAGAATAATATGACAGTCGTCAATGTAAAATCTATCTAAGTAAGGTAATTCGCTTATTAGTCTAGTAGGTTTAAGTGTTTTCACCAATAAATTCATTGAGATAGCATTATGATCACGACTTAAAGATGAATAACATTCTTTTAGAGCTCGTCTACTTTTAGAATTTTTTAATATATTTTTTAACTCATTAATATCAAAATTAGGATAACTTTTTTTTAAACATTTTCCAAATGATGATAGTTCGTCATTAGTTTGAAATGGCACATATGTTAGTAAAAATAGTAATGGTTCTTTAAAATCAGAGGAAACCAATTTTTGAGCAATATGACTGTATGTTGTTTCTTGGTTTTCCTCGTTTAATTTTTTTTCAAATCCTTCTATTTGCACAATTACCTTAGAATCTTCTGGTTGCACTATTACATCTGAATCTTCTGGCCTAAAACTATTGTCTTCAAAAGAGGGAAAAGGTTGCTCAATATTTTTTTTAGCTCTTAATTTAAAGATTTTAGCTTCAGGAGCTCTGTCTTTTATCCATTTATTTGTATCTGTAATGAATTGAAAATATGATTCAGAGAGTTTATCTTCACTCAAAGCTACAGCTATCAAGTATAACTGTTCTTTACTATCTATATATGGGAGAATTATATTTTTAATATTTCCATTGATAATTTTACAAAGCTTATCAAAACCATTAATATGATCAGCATCCAAATGAGAAATAAATACGGTATTGATAAGAAGATTATCTTTCATTAACAATTTTTTTACTTGTGCTAATTCCCTATTTAGCTCACTAAGGTCTATACTTCCACAGTCATAGACATAATTGTACAAAATCCGATCTACATTATTATGATCAGTTTTAGTTAAAAATCCCATCGAAAATCCGCCCTGACCAACAGGGAAAATACATTGTCTAAATTTGATCATCTATACAAACTCCTTATTAAAACAATTAATTATTTTTTCATTTTTTAAATCAAAATATTTATAAGTAATAGGAATATTGTATTTTTGACGTAGTTTTAGAAGATATTTTTTTGCTGAATCAGTTAGTTTATTTGGCGTAATGATAACTAACTCTGCAATATTTTCTTCATTATCATAATGAGCATATTCCAATAATTGTCCTATGGCATCTCTTATGCATTCCCTAATATTATTTGAGGTTTTGATTTCATAAAAAACATATCCTTTTTCTAATTTAACAACAATATCTATTTGACCTCGCGTTCCTAATTGATTTTCAGTACCAACATTTTCTTTACCATGTTCTTTGCATAAAATATTATAAATTTGATCTTGAATTTGATTATGAATTAGATTCTTTTCAAACTCTTGTTTTCTAATACTTACTTTAGATGTTGTTGATTTGTTATTATTTCCCTTTTTAAATACAAAACCAGCATTATATTCAATTACACTTTTAGGCTCTTTTACAAATTTTAATAAATTATAATAATTTGAACTAACTGCTTTATCTGTATGTTCAAATGGTACTGGTGTATCCAATAAACCAAGATCATCTGGTTTATACTTTATGACAGCAAAGGAATCTTTACCGGCTTGCTTAAAGGCGTCAACATTTGCGCCAACAGCTTTTAATTGTTGAATCATTTCATCATACCAACCATTAGCTTTATAAATTGAGAAAACTCTTATGGATTCTTGTCTATCAATGATTTCAGCTTTTTTTATTTTACCTAACCAATAACGAACTTTTGTGTTTTCATTTATAGAATATAAGTAAAGATCAAAAATTTTTTGTTCTAAATATTTGTTTCTATAAGAAACGATGGATCGGAGATAACCATAGCAATATCCGTCAATTAATTTTGTTTTATCAAATAGCCACTCCTCATGACCATATTCTTTTTCTTTCTCATAGGTGTCTGAATTGGTTGATTTCCCTTCTATTGCAGAAGGTCTTTCCCAATTATGCTCATTCCAACAAATTCTACTTACTCTTTTTCTTTGAAAAAATTCTAATGTTTGCCATGGGTAAGTAATTATATCCATATTGTTAAAACCCGGTTTTTTATTATTTTGGTAAAACTTTAGAATATTATGACTAAGCTCAAACCAGCTATTAGAAAAACTAGGTACCTCGATATCATCAACATTATTTTTTAAATATTCTTGTAGTGTAATAAGCGATTTTTCATCAACAATAGTTGATAGTAATAATGGTTGTAAAGAGGCAATCAACCTGTACGTTGCTGCTCTTTTATGATTGACAGTGCATGTTCTAATTAACTTATCAATTTTACTATATAATTCATAATTACAGATATCTTGCTGTATCGCTAATTGTTTTAGTAATGGTGATAATTCTGTCCATTTATTTTTTATATTCTTTTTTTCTTGATTTGAGAAATAGCCCCGTTTTAAAGAGGTAACACATTGATCAGAAGATCGTTCAAAGAATTCATAAAATATACCACTATCCCATTTATCCCAGTTTACATCACGTTTGGCTTGCTCAATGAATAAAGGAACATATTTTTTATATTCCAACAGCCAATCATCCCATACAGTAATATTATCAATAATTTCCAAAAATTTCATATAGTTAACCGATAGCATCAAGATATTATTTTTATCTATAAATAATAACATTATTCTTCAATATACACTAAACTATATCTAATAAAGATCATGTCATTAAGTTAACTCATCTATATTGACAATTATCGATTTCAAAACAAAAAATAAATTCAGGAAAGCTAATTTTTATAGCAAATTTATGCAGTTTATTATACTTCAAACAAGGATATTAAGTATAACAACACAAAACAACGAAATAACTAGATAAATAAAACGCTATAAAATAATAATGTAAAATTATTGATCTTTTTAATAATCAAATATAAAGAGGAAAATATGGATTAGATAATGCCATTAATAGCAGGTTTAGGGATCGGTTCAATATTAAAAACAATTATAGACAGTTATATTTTAAGAAGAAATTTTATAAAAGATCGTTATTATAATGAAAAAACAATCATATTTAAATTTAATAGAAAGTCTGTACTTGATTAATGTAGATCACAGTACTAAAAATCTGAAAAATTTGGTCTTTATTCAATTCATTGCCAATTATTTGGTCATAAATAAGTATACGATCTTACGAAAAAATTAATGACAACTTCACTAGAGCCAGAGTTGAGAAACAAAATCATCAATAAAATGATTGAGGAAATGAAAAAAGACTTGCAAAAATAATTAGTTAATATTCTATTAAAATAATTTATCTTCTTTATCGACCATAATTTCATATATTAATGATCTGTGTATAAATCCAACAAATTAAAAATTGTTTAATCTAAAGATGAATTCGAAAAAGCTTAAAAATGGGGGGTATATGAAACAGCAGCTTCAAAACGTCCTACTTTGATCTTCCAATCTTGCTCTTGACCAAAAAAGAATACCGCATCATCTAAGTTCATTTTACCGTTTAGATCTGCTAATGGCTGAACAGAGAATCCTGCATAATTTTTATTTTCTAATGTACGAAGCCCATCTAAACCGATGAGTACGCGACCATTAATGTCCAAACGTTTATCACGATTAGCATTACTGTCTGCCGTTGTTTTTAATGAAGTTGAACTATGTTTTTTGCTTGATGCATCGATATTGAATTCGACATCTCCATATAATTTCAAATCACCTTGGCTAGTTTGTCACTCAATTTGTGCAAACGTAGGAAAACTGGATAAACAGCATAAAGCGACAAAAAGTTTAGAATATTCCATTACTCG
>CAMLMY010000044.1 GCA_946481345.1 uncultured Gilliamella sp.
TTTGTTTATCTTGCTCTATGCCGTCTCCTTTATCATACATAAGCGCTAAATTATATTGTGCGTTGGCCTCTCCTTGCTCCGCTGCTTTTGTATACCAATATGCAGCTTTAACTTTATCTTGCTCTATTCCTTCACCGTCATCATACATAAAAGCTAAATTATATTGTGCGCTGGAATGACCTTGTTCTGCTTCTTGTTTACATTCAATAAAGGCCTTTTCATAATTTTTTTGTTCATAATCTGTTTTACACTGACTAGCATAACTTGAAAAAGAACACAAAATTAATAATCCAACAGGTATAAATTTTTTCATTGTATTTCCTATATATGTTAAAGCAGACATTGATACTTTTTATTTATTTAGATAAAAGTATGTATCGAAAATAATCGTTATTATTGATTTCCTTAATTACCGATAACCAGACCAATATGGTTATGCTGTTTTTGGTAAAGTCATTAAAGGAATGGATGTCGTTGATAAAATTGTTAATGTCGCTACAAAACGCATGGGACCACATCAAAATGTCCCTGTTGAACCAATCTATATTAAAAAAGCAACTGTGATTGAAGATAAACAATAGGTTGTTCTAAAATTAATCAACACTTCAAGTAAACCACCTTAGTGATTTAAGGTGGTTTTTTATTAAATCTTAGGATTATTTTTTTAATTTATTACAAGCTTTTTCAAAACCCCGCTCACAGGACTGTTTAAAATACTTATTAGCTAATAATTTGTTTTGCTCAACCCCATCACCTTTATCATACATAATTCCTAACCTGTATTGTGCTTCAGGGACGACATTCCGCTCCGCTAATTTAGTATACCAAAATGCTGCTTTTTGTTTATTTTGTTCAACTCCATCACCTTCATCATACATAAGAGCTAAATTAAATTGTGAGTTGAAGTCACCTTGTTCTGCAGCTTTTTCATACCAAAATATCGCTTTTTGTTTATCTTGTTCTATTCCATCACCTTTATCATACATAAGTCCTAACGCGTATTGTGCATCCATATAACCTTGTTCAGCTGATTTTATATACAAAGTTAAAGCTTTTTGTATATTTGGTTCAACGCCATGACCATATTCATACATAATACCTAAATTATATTGTGATGGGGGGTCATTTTGTTCTACAGCTTTCTCATACCAAAATAACGCTTTTTGGGAATCTTGTGTTTCATCATCACTTTGATCATACAATATGCCTAGAGTATATTGTGCATCTACATAACCTTGTTCGGCTGATTTTGTAAACCAATAAATAGCCTTTTGATATAGTGAATCATCTTGCTCATCTCCTGTTATAGCCTGATAATATAAGTCACCTAAAAGATACTGCGCTTCTGAACTACCTTTTTCTGCTTCTTGTGTACATTCAATAAGTGCCTTTTCATAATTTTTATTTTCATATTCTGTTGTACAATCCCTCGCATAAGTAACAAAAGAAAATAAGAGGGGCATAACTAATAGTAACTTTTTTATATTCATGATATTCCTTATATATTTATAAACTTTTTTAAAATTCTATTTAATGCATCATAAAATCATTACTAATCATTTTAATATAGTTAACAAATTAGCCAGCGTTCTTACCCCGATACCTGTTGCACCAGTTGCCCATAAAGCGGTGGCACTTTTGCGGAATGTAGCTGAACAGTCAATGTGTAGCCAATTTTGTTTATAATTTTTAATAAAATGAGATAAAAATGCCGCAGCAGTACTTGCACCAGCGGTATTTGGTAATCCAGAATTGGCCATATCAGCAAAAGATGATGGAAATTGACTACGATGAAAATCAGCTAATGGTAATCGCCAAAAAGCTTCATGTTCCACGAGGCTACTAGCTAATAACTGATTTGCAAAGAGGTCATCAAACGAAAGTAATGATTGGTAATCGTTACCTACAGCAATTTTTGCTGCACCAGTAAGGGTTGCACAGTCAATAATATAATGAGGATTATCGTTGTCGGCACTAATTAATCCATCAGCTAAAACTAACCGTCCTTCTGCATCAGTATTATCAACTTCAACAGTTTTACCATTACGATATCGAATAATATCACCCAGTTTAAATGCCTTACCACTCACCAAATTATCAGCACAACACAGATAAAGTTTGATACGATGTTTAACACCTCGAGCAATAGCAAGTGCCAGAGCACCAGTTACCAATGCTGCGCCCCCCATATCCGATCGCATTGATTCCATAAAACTGCTTGGTTTTAAGCTATAACCACCAGAATCAAAAGTAATACCTTTACCGACTAAACAAGCAACAATTGGGGCTTTAGGATTTTTAGTCGGATTATAATCAAGCTCAAGCAACGCTGCCGGTCGTTCTGATCCTTTGCCAACCGTGTAAATACCCATATAATCCTGTTCTTTTAATGCTTCACCTGAAGTAATGTTATAGGTAATATCTGAGGAATAATTACTAATTAAGTTTGCACTTTGCATTGCCAGTTCTAACGGGCTTAATGTTTCAGCTTGTTGATTAACAATATCTCGACACCAATCAATAATTGCGAGACGATGTTTTAGTTCTTGCTTATCTTGACTATCAAGTTTGGCCCAACTCACTTTATTATTATTCTTAGCATTACGATAACCGAGCCAAAAATGCCAACAAGATTCTAAATCCCAATTATCACCACTAAGTTTAACTGACTTAATACCTTGATTATCTAGTTTTCGAGCTGCTCGCTGAATGGCACCATGTCGATGGTCAGGTTGATAATGAATGGTAATAGCATCATCAGAAAAACTAAGTAAAGCATCTTTACCCCATTTAGATGGAGCAGTTTTTTCCGATAATAAGATAGATAAAGTCGACATAATAGATTCCTCAAGCAATAATAATGCAAAAACGATAAATCAATTCTAATCAGAAACATGTTAATATAGCAAGCAAAGTTAAGCAGAAATAAGGACCAATAATGACATCAGTTGTACCAATCCAAAATGGAATTAATTTTCGAGACTTAGGTGGCATTAAAACCAGTGATGGTCGCCAAATTCGTTCAGGAATGTTGTATCGTTCAGGTGAATTCTCTCGCCTTAGTGATGAGGAAAAAAAGTTCTTATCTGATGAGCTTAATTTACATTATGTATTAGATTATCGTGATCAACTTGAAATCGATCGTAATCCCGATAATCTTTGGAACAATAGCCAATATTTTAATATCCCAGCAAATCCATTAAGTGATGAAATTACAGCAAGCTTAGTTAGTGATGATATATTCGTACTTAAAAAATATTCGCCGTTGGATTTTATGATTAAACTTTATCAGCTATTACCGTTTAATAATCCAGCTTATAAAAAATTAATATCAATATTACTCAATGCGAATGGCAAACCATTAGTACAGCACTGTGCAGTAGGTAAAGATAGAACTGGTGTCGGTGTCGCCTTAACCCTATTTGCATTAGGTGTCAGCGAAGACGTTATTATGCAAGATTATTTGCTTACCGAACAATATTTAAATGATTATCGTCAAGCTGTACTTAGTCAAAATAAAAGTAAATTATCGGCTGAAGAATTTGAAAAACAGAAAATCATTTTTTCAGCTAAGCAAGAGTTCTTAACTGCAGCTATCGATGAAATAAAAAAACGCTATAACACAATAGATAATTGGTTACACCAAGAGTATCAATTAGATGATAACAACAGAAAGATCCTTCAAGATATTTATCTAATTTAACTAATATAAGTGTATGAATAACTATCATACACTTATCAATAATCACTTTATATCAATAAAAAGTGAAATACTAAAAAAGCAATGTGAGGAAAATGAAATGTTAACCAACCAAATGGTCAAAAAACTCAATGACCAATTAAATCTAGAATTCTATTCTTCTAACCTTTACCTACAAATGAGTGCATGGTGTGATGATCAAAATTTTCCTTCGTTTGGAAAATTTTTAAGAGATCATGCTAGCGAAGAACGCCAGCATATGGAACGCTTATTTGATTATGTGTTAGATTGCGGTGCATTAGCACTTATTGGCAAAATTGAAGCACCAGAATCAGAATATAAATCACTGCTTGATGTGTTTAGAGCGGCATATCAACATGAACTTAAAATTACCAAAGAGATAAATGAGCTTGTTGACTATGCTTTAACCCAAAAAGATTTCTCAACATTTCACTTTTTACAATGGTACGTTGCTGAACAACATGAAGAAGAAAAACTTTTTAAAAGCATTGTTGATAAACTGGAATTAGTTGGTGAAAACAAACGAGATTTATTCTTTATGGATAAAGATTTTAATAAAACATTAAGTGAGTCTGGTTTACTTGCTTCCAGCGCAGAATAAATTAATAATATTAATCTGCTACGACCATCACGGTGTAGCAGATGATTATCCTGTTAAGATTGCAAAATAAAATCTGTAATAGGTTTATTATGATTTACGGCAAGATGAACTGCTTCTACTTGCTGATATTGATAATAAAAATCCTGTCCAAATGGCGCACTAATCATCTGTTTTTCAACATCTATTTTGACCGATTTTATTTGCCAAACACCTTTCGCATATAATTTAAGTGCAGATTCTTTTAATGTCCAAAGTTGCCAAAATGCCGCTAAAGTATCCGATTGTTTTAATATCCATTGATATTCTTCATTAGCAAAATAATTTTTGGCGACATTCAGATAATTTTTACGCTGCCTAGCAACTTCAATATCAATCCCAACCCTACCATTTAAGGATATGGCAACTGCCACCCAATCTTTACTATGACTGATATTAAAATCAGGCAGGTTATGTTGTAAAAAGCAAGGACGGCTATTATCACCAATAATGATGGGTGGCAAACTATCAATATGACAATACTGTTTAAGTAAACTAGCTAAAATTGAACGACAAACTAAAAACTGTTTTTTTCGTGAACCACTTAATGACTCAGCATCATTAATGATTTGTGGTGATAATAATGAATAGTTCACTTCTGCCGTATCTAAATGAGCAAGTTGAGCAATTAACATTTTATGTAAGCCAATTTAAACAAAAATTATTTTTTACTATTTTAACAGCATGCTATGCTAACTGTTATCGAAATTTATCGGTTCACTAAGGATGCATCATGTCGTTACAAACAAAATTAGTTCATGCTGGTCGAAAAAAACGTTATACCCAAGGTGCTGTTAACTCCGTTATTCAGAGAGCATCATCACTTGTTTTTGATTCACTAGAAGCGAAAAAAGACGCGATGGAAAATCGAGCCAAAGGCGGATTATTTTATGGTCGACGCGGTACCTTGACTCATTTTGCCTTACAAGATGCCATGGTCGAAATTGAAGGTGGCGCAGGTTGTTATCTTTATCCTTGTGGTGCAGCAGCAATTGCGAATGCTATCTTAGCTTTTGTCAAATCAGGTGATCATATTTTGGTTTCAGAAGCCAGTTACGAGCCAACGCAAGAATTTTGCGAACATATATTAAAAGATTTTGGTGTGGAAACCGATTATTTTTCACCCTTGATTGGTCGCTATATTACTAATCATATTAAACCCAATACCAAAGTAGTATTTCTTGAATCACCAAGTTCAATCACTATGGAACTGCATGATGTGCCAGCGATAGTTAAAGCTATTCGCAGTATTAATCCGGAAATTGTCATTATGATGGATAATACTTGGGCTGCTGGTGTTTTATTTAAAGCATTAGAGCATGATGTTGATATCTCTATTCAAGCCGGTACTAAGTATTTAATCGGTCACTCTGATGCTATGTTAGGTACTGCGGTTGCTAATCAACGATGTTGGGATCGATTACGTGAACGTTCTTATTTAATGGGACAAATGTGTGATGCTGATACCGCTTATATGGCAGCACGAGGATTAAGAACCTTAGCGGTCAGGTTAAAACAACATCACGAAAGTGGACTAAAAGTAGCTAACTGGTTAGCAAATCACCCCAAAGTTGCCACGGTTAACCATCCTGCATTAGCAAGCTGTAAAGGGCATGAATTTTTTAAACGTGATTTTAGCGGCGCTAGTGGCCTATTTTCGTTTGTACTTAAAGATCATTTGAGCGAAGTGCAATTATCTGATTTTTTAGATAATATGACTCACTTCTCGATGGCGTATTCATGGGGTGGATTCGAATCATTGATTTTAGCCAATCAACCTGAAGATCTTGCGAAAATACGCCCGGTATCAGGAGTGGATTTCACAGGTACATTAATTCGATTACATATTGGCCTTGAAGATCCTGATGATTTAATCGCCGATCTGGCTGCTGGCCTAGATCGAATCAATCTACACAAAAATAAGGTTAATGCGTTACAAAGCTTAGTATAAATGGATAGCACATGAGCCATCAAAGCCAAACCAAAATAGACAATATTGTTGAGCAAACTATTTTACAACATCTAAACGGTCGGCAATCGTTATTGGTTGCCTTTAGTGGTGGTGTTGATTCAACAGTATTAATGCACACATTAGTCACCTTAAAGCAACGGCTACAAAATTTACAACTAAGAGCAATTTATATTCATCACGGTTTAAGTAAAAATGCCGATAATTGGGCTGAACATTGCCAGAGACAATGCCAAACGTGGCAAGTGCCATTGATTATTGAAAAAGTAAAACTTAATCGTAGTACTGGCAATATTGAGGAACAGGCCAGAGAAGCTCGTTATCAAGCCATTTATCAACATTTAAAAAGTGATGAGTTGTTATGTACGGCACAACATCTAGACGACCAATGCGAAACTTTCTTCCTAGCCTTAAAACGTGGTAGTGGCCCAACAGGCTTATCCGCTATGCCTCTAGAAAATGGCCAACATCTTAGACCGTTATTAACGATCTCTCGTCAAGAAATTGAACAATATGCCAATCAACATCTATTAAGTTGGATTGAAGATGAAAGTAATCAAGACGACCATTATGATCGTAACTTTTTACGCTTAAAGGTAATGCCAATACTTAATCAACGTTGGCCACATTTTTCACAAATGGTGGCTCGTAGTGCTGAATTATGTCAACAGCAAGAAGCTTTAATCCATGAGCTGTTATTGGCTGAATTTGAGCAAATTATTGGTAATGCTAAGCAACTCAATATTCAACCTTTACGGGATTATTCTCAATACAAACGTAATGCAATATTGCGAATGTGGTTTAGAGAGCAACATATCGGCATGCCAAGTCAAAAGCAACTGTCGTTAATTTGGCAAACCGTTATTCAAGCGAAAGAAGATGCCAATCCGCAATTTATTTTGCATAATCGACAGATTCGCCGCTATCAAAACCAACTCTATTTATTACCTTTATATCAAGATATTGAAAAGCAAATCCTGCCGTGGGATTTAGCTACGTCACTCACTTTGCCTGATAATTTAGGCCATTTACAGCCTAATTATCAAACAGATTTAACCTGCCGTTTACCACAAAAAGATGAAACGGTTTCGGTGCGTTTTCATGCGCAAGGTCAATTTCAAATTGTACAGCGCCAAGGATCACGATCAATCAAAAAATTATGGCAAGAACACCATATTCCACCATGGATGCGCACTCGTATTCCATTAATTTACTATAATGAACAATTGATTACTGCCGTTGGGGTATTTGTTACTGAGCAAGGTAAAGGATCACAAGTTGGTTTCAAGTTAAGCGATACACTATAAATTAAAAAATAAGGAGAAAATACATCTCCTTATTTTAACTTTATAAAATATCATACTATTTTGGCTCAGAACGTGCTTGCCAACGTTTTAATAATAAAGCATTAGTTACCACACTTACACTGCTAAGTGCCATAGCAGCGCCGGCTATCATTGGATTTAAGAAGCCGAAGGCAGCAAGAGGAATGCCAATTAAATTATAGAAAAAAGCCCAAAATAAATTTTGCTTAATTTTATTATAGGTTCGGCGAGAGATATCAATAGCATCGGCAATTAAAAATAGATTGCCACGCATCAACGTTATACTCGCTGCATGCATCGCGACATCAGTCCCCGTTCCCATAGCAATACCAATATCAGCCGCAGCTAGAGCTGGAGCATCATTAATACCGTCACCCACCATTGCCACTTTATGATTACTATTGCTATTGTTAAGGTTTTGGCTCTCTTTTTGTAATTGATAAATATAATTGGCTTTATCTTGTGGTAAAACCTCAGCAATAACTTTATCTAAATGTAATTGCTGTGCTACATAATTAGCCGCTTGTTGATTGTCACCGGTTAACATAACCGTATTTACGTTTAATTGATGTAATGCATCAATGGCATTTTTTGCTTCCGATTTAATTACATCAGCAAAACCAAATAAGGCTAATATCACAACACCATTTTCCGATTGCTGTTTGGCTAAAAATGAGATTGTATAACCTTTTTGGGTAAGTTCATTAATTTTATCCTGCATATCCACAAAATAGGCATTTAATGATTTCATCCAACGCAAACTACCCAAATAATATTCATGATTATCAATGGTTGCCATTACCCCTGAACCTGCAACCGAGGTAATATTCTGCGCATAATTATACGATTTAGCTTTCGCTAAAATTGCTTTAGCGAGTGGATGCTCACTTCCGGCTTGCATTGATGCCGCTAGTGCAAGAATTTGATCGGCAGTTTCTGTGCCCATTACATCCAGTTCAACTAATTCTGGTTTACCAATGGTTAATGTGCCAGTTTTATCAAATGCTACCGTATTAATGTTATGTAAGGTTTCAAGCGCCTCGGCATCTTTAATCAAAATACCATGGCGAGCAGCAACCCCCGTACCAACCATTATGGCGGTGGGTGTCGCCAATCCTAATGCACATGGGCAAGCAATGACTAACACCGCGACCGCATGTAGTAAAGCTTGCTGCCAATCATGAGAAATAAAGCCCCATGCAAGTAGAGTAATCAGAGCAATGATTAAAATTACAGGAACAAAAATAGCACTTATTCGATCGACAATACGCTGAATGGGCGCTTTTTTCGCTTGAGCAGATTCGACCATAGCGATAATCTTAGACAAAGTCGAATCAGCTTGTACCGCTGTTGTTTTTACTATCAATAATCCTTCACCATTAATGGTGCCACCAGTTACCACACTATTTGGGGCTTTATTGACTGGAAAACTTTCTCCCGTCAACATCGATTCATCACAACTCGATGCGCCGTCAATAACCACACCATCTACTGGAATTCTTTCACCGGGTTTAATCACAACCACATCATCAACCTTAACTTGACTTATCGGTAAACTCACTTCTTGATCGTTTTGTCGAACTAACGCAACTTCAGGGCGAAGTGCAGAAAGTGCCTCAATCGCTTGAGTCGTTTGATGTTTGGCTCTTGACTCTAACCATTTACCAATTAAGATTAATGTAATAATAACAACCGACGACTCAAAATAAAGGTGATCATCATTACCGATCATAAGTTGATAAAGCGACAATCCATAAGCAGCACTGGTACCAATAGCAACTAACAAATCCATATTTCCTGATAATGCTTTGGCTGCATTAAAACCACTTCGATAAAATTTAGCGCCAAGACCAAATTGTACAATCGAAGCAATCACTAATTGCAACCAAGCGGGCATCATCCAATGAATAGCAAACGGTTCAAGTAACATCGGTAGCACAAAAGGAATCGCTAAGATAACAGAGATAATAATCGGCCAAATTGATGCTTGTTTACTCATCTCTTGAGCATGAATTTCTGGTTCAGTAATCTTTACGGCGTGGTAACCAGCTTTATCGACTGCTGCCATTAAGGCTTCTAATTGCACATTAGTATTAGCTTCAACTGTTGCCTTTTCTGTCGCAAGGTTAACACTAACATTAATCACGCCATCAATCTTTTTTAATGCTTTTTCAACACGACTAACGCATGATGCGCAACTCATCTCTTCCACAAAAAAATTATATTCGATGGTTTTCATTTGATGTTTCCCGTGGTTTTTGATGTGATTTATATAGCTATTGTAATATTAATTATCCTTTTAACAAGAATGCACTTTTTTGATATATACTACCTAAAAAGATACCATTGAGATAATAATGTGAAAAATAATCCGATTAATACCACTTGTTGTGGAAAAGAACATCAACCTATCACCTGTTGTCCAGTTGATGCTACAATTAATATGATTGGTGGTAAATATAAATCGCTCATTTTATGGAAACTGATGACCGAAACCACCTTAAGATTTTCACAATTACAGAAAGAAATTCCAACCGCTACACCTAAAATGCTAACCCAACAGCTACGTGAACTTGAAGCAAATGGCCTAATTCATCGACACGTTTATCCCGTTGTACCACCTAAAGTAGAATATTCTTTAACCAACTTTGGCAAAAGTATCAGGCCTGTTCTCGAATCGATGTATATTTGGGGTAGTGACTATTTAAACAATCAAGGCTTACAAGTTAATTGTTCCATGACAGCAATAACTGATCCACAATAACCAATAGCAAATTTATATTTTTGATAAAAGATATAAAGACAAAATGCAGGGATAAGACAGCCCTGCATTTAGATAAAGAAAGTAAAATTAATTACGCAAATTTTCTGGCCAATCATTTTGAGTAGAAACAAGCAGATCTTTAACGATTCTTGGATTGCCTGCAACTATGTTACCAGAAACCATATAATTATTACCGCCAGCAAAATCAGTAACCACGCCACCAGCTTCACGTAAAATCAGCTCACCAGCAGCAATATCCCATGGTTTTAAGCCGATTTCAAAAAAGCCATCTAAACGCCCTGATGCGACATAAGCTAAATCTAATGCTGCTGAACCTGTACGGCGAAAATCACCACATTTAGTGAATAATTTTTGCAATACTGCAAAATAACTATCGCTATGTTGTTTAGCTTTAAAAGGAAAAGCCATTGCCAAAACACTACCTTCTAAGTCTTTAGCATTACTTACACGGATACGGTAACCATTTAGTTGTGCGCCTTTACCTCGTGCAGCCGTAAAAAGTTCATTACTCATTGGATTATACACAACAGCAACTTCAGTTTTACCTTTAACTCGAGCAGCAATCGAAACAGCAAAATGAGGAATATTTTTAATAAAATTAGTAGTACCATCAATTGGGTCAATTATCCATTGCGTTTCAGCATCATTACCTTTAGCTAATCCGCTTTCTTCAGCAATAATAGTATGATCAGGATACGCTTTCTTGATCGTTTCGATAATTAAGGCTTCAGCAGCACGATCAGCGTTAGTAGCAAAATCGTTGGCACCTTTAGTGTCAATTTCGATTGAACTTGGATTTTCATAAGCCTTAATGGCCACATTACCTGCTTTACGAGCAGCACGAATAGCAATATTCAGCATCGGATGCATAATTTTCTTCCAATTGATGATGTTAAAGAACGGGTTGATTTAGCAACACAGCAAGTATTACTAAAAATTGCCACATAGTATAAAGGTTTTATACTTACTTTGCCAGCCATTGTTAATAGAGGAAAACTTAAAATAAAAAAATTAGTCGAATCAGCAATATTTATACAAGTAAAAACATAACTAGCAATAATAATTAGCCATATTAATACTAGTCACAATATATTTTTGGTAAATGTTATTTAATTCCAAAAAGGCAAAACAGATTATTTTAAATGATAAAGATCCTAGCTTTATCATCAAGATATCTTCGTCATTTTACTGTTACTCATCTAACCA